>JAPUGV010000008.1 GCA_027298025.1 Chloroflexota bacterium
GCTGGAACGGACCGGGGATTCGGCGCCTTGAGCAAGAGATCACGGAGATGCAGGAGTCAGGTTTGGCATGTGAGCAACTGATCCCCGGCCGCTCACTTGTGCCTGCGGCCCAAGCACAGGCAGCTCGCAGCCGTTAGGCGGCGAGGAAATGGTTAGAGTCAATCTACCAGCCTATTTGCCCCAGTTCCAAAGCTGGGAAGTTCATGCGCCTATGCGCTCCGCCCCTTCCTGGGGATTACCTCAGAGATGCAAAGCGTGTATCGCCTACGGAGGGCTAACATGAAACTAACACCTCAAATCATCGCCCCATTCGTCGTCGCGCTCGCCCTTGCCGCATGCGGAGCAGATTCCGGGCAAGCGGGAGACCCAGCACTTGGCGAGGAACTTTATTCCTCGAAGCTCGACCCTGAATCGGAACTGTTTTCTTGCGCAGAATGCCATTCCCTCGATGGTAGTGCTTCACGCGGACCGACATTTCAAGGCATTGGAGAGCGTGCAAGCCAGCGCGTCGCCGGCATGAGCGCCGAGGAGTATTTACGAGAGTCGATCGTTGACCCTCAAGCCTATATCGTGGAGGGATTCTTCTTCCGCATGCCGGCAGTCTTTGGGCCGCTTCTGACCGACGAAGATATCAACAACCTGATTGCCTTCATGCTTGCACAGTAGCCCTTGGCGAAGGGAACGGGAGTTTGATCCGTGATATGGATCACTAACGGACGCCGCCTAACAATTCGCTGGAGCGGACCGGGGATGCTGCGGCAGAAGCAAGAGATAATGGGCACGCGGGATCTTGGAGGTGCTTGTGACCGGGCAATCCCCGGCCGCTCAGCTCGCAGCCGTTACGCAGCTTACGTAGGCCCGGATTTACAGCCTAGCGTTCCTATACTCGGAAGGTATCGCTATGGACCATCAACGCAAACCGATCGCAGAGCAAACTCGGCACATTCTCAGTGATGCTCACGAAATAGCCGAACGGCTCGGTCACAACCAGATTGGAACCGCCCATCTGCTTTATGGTCTTGGTCAGTACAAACGCGGCGAGACCGGTCAGATTCTTCAGCAAGCCGGCCTTCAATTAGATCAGCTCGAGGATGCCATCCGAGAGCTCCCCTACTCGGGTGGAGATGCGGCATCCGAAATGCATCTATCTGAAGGCGCTGAGAGGATGTTGAACCGAGCCATAGAAATAGGGGAATCATTTGGCGATGACCTCATACGGCCTGAGCATCTTCTGATGTCAGTGCTTCGCATTGAGCAGGGGGGGAGCGTTGAGGCTCTGAGCCGCCTCGGCATCTCGAACGAACAGATAATTGACGTAGTGCGGACCAACCTGCGTTACGCGTCGAGACATGATCCGGGGCAATCGGAGCGCTTGAGGATGACGCTAGAACCAAGCTGCCCCACACACGAATTGGTCCTTAGTACGAAGTTCATAGCCGGAATCCTGACATTTGAGTGTCCAGATTGCGGGGGACAGTTCATTAGGAGGCAGAATGTCCGCAGATTGTATGAGCTGATAGGTGTCAGAACACCGAGCGATCTAACCTCCTCCAAAGAAAACGATCCGCCAGCCATCGTATCAACTGTTCGATGTCCCGATGACGCCAATCAGATGCTTGTTAGAACCTACATGAAGGCGGCCGTTTACGTGTGCTCTGAATGTTCAGGGATCTGGATAGAGCATGGTCAGCTAGAAACCATATGGGCAAAGCATAGCGAGGGTGCCGGGTTTAATGTTTCACCGATCGATCAGAATTCTCAGTCAGTTACCTTTAGGGATTTGATGGAAGTGGCTCGGGAAACGCTCAAGCTTGTTGAGGAAACCGTCTTAGAAATCGCTGACTTAATCATTCGCCGAGGGCGGGAGTGAAATCAGGTTCAAGCAAGCTGCATAACAACTCGCTGGAGCGGACGCCGAATCGGGCCGGGAAATCCGGTCGGTTCTGAGCGTGGGTTTCGCGAATATGATTGAGGGAGGTGTTGAGCGCCGCTCCCTGACCTAGCCTGGCGGCTACGCCAGGACAGGCAGCTCGCAGCCGTTAGCCTGCTCGGTGGCGAAGACATTTGTCGTTGTGGTTCAAGACCGACTAGGATCTTGACTGGCGGACCCGCGAAAAGCCACGGGGGATCGCCGGTGCTCGAATGCTCTCCTGGTAGCAAATTGATTGGCATGGATCTCGCTTCAAAATCCAATGCTTTCTACTCTGCAAACATAGGTAACGACCACCGGCCGGACAATCTGAGAGGGGAATCAAACATGGCAGCAGAACGCAAACTGACCTGTAAAGTGATTCGTTCAGATGAGACATACAAAGGCAAGCAGGAATTCACATATTTTGCGGGCATTTCGGCGGAGAACACTGGAGCCCAAGGGATTTGTATGCATCTGTTGACCATTCCGCCTGGTCAACGGGCGAAAACCCACCTTCACGAGAACCATGAAACGGCCATTTATGTCATTAGTGGTGAAGCCGAGATGTGGTATGGCAAGAATTTAGCTGAGCATTTAGTCGTCAAAGCCGGTGAATACCTGTACATCCCGGCCGGTGTACCTCATTTGCCATACAATGCCGCCGAGACCGAGCCCGCTACGGCTGTGATTGCCCGGACCGATCCCAATGAACAAGAGAGTGTTGTCCTCTTACCTGAACTAGATAAGTTGCACTAGCGCACAGCCTGTGGGCAAGGTGCCGCCTCTCGCCAGTCCGGGGAAATTCCGGACGCCAAGGAGAATATTCCGGCGAGCCGGCTAACAACTCGCTGGAACGGACGCAGGCTCAGCGGGAAGTCATGTTTGGAGTTTCGATCCTGCGCCGCTCCCTGGCCTAGCCTGGCGGCTACGCCAGGACAGGCAGCACGCAGCCGTTAGGCCCGCATCAGCCAACATCGAGGAAGGTACCATGAGCTTGTTCTATAAGATCGCATTCCGGCTCGGCTTCACTCCGTGGGAGCAGGCCGCCACGCATCCACCGGCTGCGGAGAAGATCTCCATGCTGTTCGATCGCGAGGAGAGCGGCCGGCAGCCACCCTACGGCCACGCGCTCGATCTCGGCTGCGGTACCGGGATCTGGTCGGTTGAACTGGCGTCGCGGGGATGGCAGGTCACAGGCATCGATATTGTCCCGAAGGCTGTGCGGAGCGCTCGAGAGCGAGCACGGAAAGCTGGTGTTGAGGTGCGGCTCGTCGAAGGCGATATTACTGCATTGAGGGCCGTCGGCGTCGGCTCCGACTTCCGCTTCATATGGGACTTCGGGGCCGTACACGGTTTGACCCAGACGCAACGGGAGGCAGTCGGTCGGGAGGTGAGCGCAGTCACCGCTGACGACGCTACCATGCTGATGCTGGCATGGGCGCCCGGCCGCAGAGGGCCGCTGCCGCGCGGGGCGAGTCGCGGAGACATCGAGGCAGCCTTCCCAGGCTGGAAAGTGATCAGCGAGGATGCTTTCGACGCGTTCGGGCTGCCCGGTCCTCTGAGGGGTGTTGACCAGCGCTTCTATCGGCTGCGCCGCGACTGACCACCTGTTGCCGGCATGCGCACCGTCTTCTCCGAGCAGCTGGCCTAACGTGGCGTTGCAGCCGACGTGCGGCCAACCATGCTTTCTTGCAGCCGCGGCTTCCGCGCATCGCCGAACGCGGCTGAACTTGGGGCGTTAGCCTTGGAAGATAGTTTGAATACTGGATTTTCGGCTCATACGAAAGAGTCAACCGAGTGGGAGGCGGAATGAATTTGATCAGCCGCGAGGAGTTAAAGGAAAAGATGGATCGGGGGGATGACTTCAAGTTGGTGATGACCCTCGGCGAGTTTGGCTACCGTGCCAAGCACATCCCTGGCTCTCTCAACATCTACACACCCGAACAAGGCCGAGAAATGCTCGAACTTGACGATGAGATCGTCGTCTACTGCTCCAACGAGGCCTGCGTCGCCAGTATCTCTGCCTACAACATCCTGGTGCACAATGGGTATACGAACGTACGGCGTTACGCCGGAGGCCTCCTCGACTGGGAGGATGCCGGGTATCCGCTAGAGGGGGAGATGGTAGACGAAAAATGAGTGCTGGACTTTAGTTTCGCGCTATTATCACAAAATGGCGAAACTCCAGTTAGCGACAGCAATCTAACCCCGCTGCCGCAGTGGGGCATCAACAAAATATATCGTCGCAACAGGCCCGACGACGAGTGATGTACTAGCAAGAGCTGAAGTTGCCGGAACTCGAATCGCAGCGAGGAACCCGGAACTTAGAACGATAGAAAGGAATCGAGAAATGACCACCTTTGGCGAAGTCGCACAGGCGCTGGCCACCGCGGGCTACTTAAGCGAGGCCGACGTTGAGGCGGCGGCAGTTGTCCTGGCGGACGCGACTGGAATTGAGGACGCAAAACGGCAAGAGGCGGACGCGTTGCGAGACGAGGCTGCACAGCAAGAACTAATTGCGGAACTTCAAATTGAGGCCTCCACCGACGCCGCGATCGGCGATTCCGTGGGCCAACAGGTCGCAGAGGACCGCATCGCAAAAGCTAGGGCCGAAGAGGATGAGGACGAAGCGATTATCGAAAATGCCGAGGCCACAATCGCGTTCGCTTACCAAAATGCGGCGGCAGCCCTGCTGGCTGCAGATTTGATCGACAGAGCCGATCGTGATGCTGTAGTCGACATCGTTGCAACGGTTTGGGTGTTGGAAGAGGACTAAGTTCCGCCGCATAGGTTGCTAGAATACCTAGCCTCACCGAATACGATTAATCCCTGGGCATGCAGTCTTTTACAACAGCGGGCTTGAGATTACGAGGACCTGGGAGGAGTAGCTTGTAATCCTGCCTCCCATTCGGGCTAGCCAAACCACTCGCTGGATCGGGCCCGGTCTCCGCATCGTCTCTCATCTGCTCGGGTTGTAGATAACTAGTCTCATTGTCGCGATGGGGCACCAATCCAACCTGTCATTGCAGCCAGCCCGACTTCGCGTGAGGTCGGGCTTTGTCGCTTACGACGGGCCGTACCCTGGCCCAGCCTGGCGGCTACGCTATGGCAGGCAGCTCGCAGCCGGTAGGTGGCCGGAAGGAATTTTCTGAGCAGCCAGATTGCAATGCAAACATCTGGGACTATACCGAGCATTCAGTCAAATTCGTAGAATAAGGAGGTCGAATTATGAGATCACGAGAGCCAACTGCCACCGCAGTGAATCGGATCAGGGGATCGGCTGGGATCCTTGGCATGATAGCGCTGATGACGCTGGGCGCGGCATGTACTGAGCTCGACGAGATCACTGTTGAGGATGTGACCGGGACCTGGAGGAATCAAGAGTTCGGCTCCTTTTCCCAAGTCAATGAGGACGGGATCTACCGCATCGCCGGGACTATTGAGGGCCTTGAGGAAAGACCGCTCGATATAGGGCAGTGGACGCTTGAGGGGCTATTGTTCACTTACATCTCTAGCGACGAGAGTGCAGTTTGTTCGGCGG
Source organism: Chloroflexota bacterium (assembly GCA_027298025.1). Classification (GTDB taxonomy): domain Bacteria; phylum Chloroflexota; class Anaerolineae; order Anaerolineales; family E44-bin32; genus JADFRG01. The sequence continues at coordinate 5,454 of JAPUGV010000008.1, forward strand.
GTGACCGCGGCATCTATGGGGTGGAACTGATAGACGAAAACCGACAGCGACACGTTCGACAGGAAGATGAATGTAGCACTCGATCTACTCATACTCTTAACCTAGAGCGCGTGCCTTAGCAGCCAACTTCACATAGCATTCGAGGCGCCTAACCCCTCGCCGGAGCGGACCCGTCCTTACCGAGCCACCAATTCGCTATTAACTTTGCCCGGCCGCTCAGCTCGCAGCCGTTAGGCGCCAACTCTATGACTGGCGAGAAGGAGGGTGAGAAATGACATTGACCGGCACAGGCCATCCCCAGGAGAGACGGTTCGTTTTGTCGGCGTGGCGGCAACCTGGGATAAGCGCCGCGCTGGCCCTTTGCCTGCTGATGATCTCGTTGGCAGCTTGCCAGCCCGCTGTTCAGGAACCGGATTTGGTTGGTGTATGGACCGACCGCGGCCGCGTCACTTACCTGAAATTCGACACAGACGGAACATGGGTAGTGGCAGATACTTTTGAACTTCTATCTGCCCGTCCGTTAGGCTTCGGCACCTATCATCTTGAAGGCAAGCTATTGACCTTCGAGACCGATGAGAAAAGCGGGAGCTGCCGTGGTGCAACGGCAGCGTATGAAGTCGAGCAATCCGAGCAAGAAGAGCTCACTTTCACACTCGCTGACGATCCATGTTCCGGGCGCGTGCGGGACCTTGTACGTGGACCATGGGAGCGCTTTTCGCCCTGACACAGGGAAAGGCCGCTCCATTTGCGTTGGCTCTTGTGAATGAAAGGTGGCGCCTAACCCCTCGCTGGATCGGACCGGGCCGCCCCCGCTACACATCTACAGCGACCCTAAACTCCAGCGTTAGAGCGCGTAATTCTGGGGGGTTGCTTCCTGGAGCGGACCGGGGATACTGCGGTAGTAGCAGACAAGACCTGACCTGTGGGTTGCTAGCAAA
>JAPUGV010000080.1 GCA_027298025.1 Chloroflexota bacterium
TCAACCACCACCACCGTAGTGCGTTCCTGCTCCTTGGACTGCCTGAGGGCCTCGACTAAGGAAGGGAGGTCCTCCGCTTCAAAGACGGTTGCGCCCAAGCTGCGGGCGTGGGCCGCGAAATCCACTGGAAGCTTCTCCCCATCGAGTTGGCCGGTCTCTGAATTCCGATATCGGTATCGGGTTCCAAAACCCGCGCTGCCGACCGACTCTGACAACCCGCCGATGCTTGAGAAACCGTGGTCGTTGAGCAGCACAATCGTCAGCTTATAGCTCTCTTGGATGGAGGTCACGATCTCAGAGTTCATCATCAGGTAAGATCCGTCCCCCACCATCACGTAAACCTCACGCTCCGGCGCGGCCATTTTGACCCCCAACCCTCCGGCGATCTCGTAGCCCATGCAGGAGTACCCGTATTCCAGGTGGTAGCCCTTGGGATCGCGCGTTCGCCATAACTTGTGAAGGTCTCCCGGCAAGCTGCCGGCCGCGCACATCACCACATCGGTCGGCTCGGAGGCCGCGTTGACCGCTCCGATCGCCTCTCCTTGGCTGATCGGCGGTCCGTGCTCCAAACTGTAGATCCGGGCCACCTCGGCGTCCCACTCCTTGTTGAATTCCTGGATTCGACTCTGGTAATCGGAATCGGTGATGTGGCCTTCCAGCGCATGTCCGAGCTGCTCCAGAGCCGCGCGCGCGTCTGCCACCAGCGCCAAACCGGAATGTTTGTGGGCGTCGAAATCGGCGATGTTGACGTTGATGAAATGCACATCGGGGTGCTGAAAGGCGGTCTTCGAGGCGGTCGTGAAATCGCTGTAGCGAGTTCCGATGCCAATAACCAGATCGGCCTCACGCGCGATGATATTGGCTCCCGGTGTGCCGGTCACCCCGATAGCTCCCAACGAGAGCGGGTGATCATAACGCAACGATCCTTTGCCGGCCTGAGTCTCACCCACCGGGATGCCTGTACTCTCCGCGAAGCTGGCGAGCGCTTCCGTCGCCTCGCTATAGATCACTCCCCCACCGGCGACGATCAAAGGCGAGTTGGCCCCGCGAATCAACTCCACCGCGCGGTCTACAAGTTCTCGCGCCGGCGCAGGACGTGCGACGGTCCAGACCCGTTTTTCGAACAGGGCTTCCGGGTAGTCGTACGCCTCCGCCTGCACGTCCTGTGGCAGTGAGAGCGTCACAGCCCCCGTGTCGGCTTGAGAGGTCAGCACCCGCATGGCTTCCGGTAGCGCGGTAATGATTTGTTCTGGGCGGTTGATACGATCCCAATACCGAGAAATCGGCTTGAAGCAGTCGTTGACGGAGACGTCCTGAGATCCGCCCCATTCCAGCTGCTGCAGAACGGGCGCTACATTTCTGCGGGCGAAGATATCCCCTGGCAGCAGCAGGACCGGCAGGCGATTGATCGTGGCCCCCGCGGCGGCGGTGATCATGTTGGTTGCCCCGGGCCCGATGGAACTCGTGCACGCGAAGGCTCGCAACCGGTTGCTCATCTTGGCGAAGCCAGCGGCGGTATGCACCATGGCTTGCTCGTTTCGCGCCAGGTAATACCGAAAATCGGGCTGTTCCTGGAGGGCTTGCCCAATGCCCGCCACGTTTCCATGACCGAAGATGCCAAAGCAACCGGCAAAGAACGGTTGCTCGCGACCGTCCCGTTCTACATATTGTTGCTTGAGGAAGCGAATGATCGCTTGAGCCATCGTCAGGCGGACGGTCTTCATCGGCGTTCTCCTCCTGCTTTGCCTGCTGGTAGAGTGAGTATGGTTTTCAGAACCCCCCCCGTTCCTCGATAAATTCCAAAGCTTCATTCTCATACGGCATAAAATTGGCGCACCCATGGCGGGTGACGACGATGGCGCCACAAGCATTGCCCATCCTTGCCGCCCGGTACCAATCCCAACCCTTGAGCCGCCCGTAGATCATTCCGCCGGCGAACGCATCCCCGGCGCCCAGTACGTTGAAGACTTCGACCGAGAACCCCGGGGCAAAGACGACCTCACCCCCTTGAAGGTATACCGAGGAGCCTTTGCTCCCCTGCTTGACAACTAGGGCTTCGAGGCCCCGCTCGAGCAAAGAGAGCAGGGCCGTGTTTAAGTCTCCTCTTATCTCAGGAGCGGTGATCTGGGAATGGGTTATCGTCAGTTGATCGGCGCTCTCCAGGACGGCGGCTTTGATTTCCTCCTCGGTTCCGATGGCAATGTCGACGTTGGGCAGAACTGAACGGACCATCAGCCCAAAAACTCGCACATCCCGCCATTGATCGGCTCGGAGGTCTAAATCCATGATGACGAGTACGCCGGAAGATTTAGCTAGCTCCACGGCGTATAGGGTGGCACTCCGACTGGGTTCCTGGCTTAAGTTGGTGCCTGCAAATTCAAATGCCCTGCATTCCGCGATGGGAGCGGCCTTCACATCATCGATCGTGAGCTGAATATCTGCAGCGTTGTCACGATAGGAGACCAGCGGAATTTTGTCCGGCCTTTCAATCCCCAGCAGGACCGCGCCGGTCCGGGTCATAGGTTTGCGAGTGATGAACGCGGTCTCGATCTCCTCTTCGCTCAAGAAGGCGAGGACGAAATCACCGACCGGATCCTCACCGACCCCACTAATCAGAGCCACATTCAGCCCAAGGCGCCGGGCGCCAACCGCGATGTTGGTGGGTGACCCCCCCACATAGGCCGCGAAGCTTTTTATTTTCTCGAAAGGTACTCCGATGTCCTGCGCGTAGAGATCAATGGTGGCGCGACCCATTGTGATCAGGTCGTACTTATTTGCCACGAACGGTCATTGGGGATGCTCCCCATTGATCGTTAATTGGGAGCATCCAGATGCAAAGCAATTCGCATTTCAAGCTCTGGTATTTCTGTCGATCGGCGCCTCACGCGCCATCCCGCCGGACATCTGGATTAGGCAACATAAAATCACGCACCAGCGCCACCAAATCATGATAGGAGCTTATAAAGCCTCGCAGCGTACGAACGGTCGGCCCAAAGGTGTCAAACTCATCGATCGTCAAACCGTCCTCATCGTAGGCGCGACGGAAATCGGGAAAATGCTCGTACAGTTCGTCGATGGTCTCTTCATCGACCTGCTTGAGCATGCGGTCCTTGACTTCCACATCCGATGCATTGAACCACTTCTGCCATTGGTAAGGGATGGTCAGAATGAGGTCGCCCCCGATGAGTTCCGACCAGTGCAGATGGTGCCGATAAGCAGCTCCTAGCAGGCGAGCCCGGTACCCACGCTGCTGAAAAATGCCGTAGGCCTTCTTGATGGCGGCGACCCCCGCCCAATGCATGGAGGCGGGGTTCACAATGATTCCATCCCGCTTGGCGAGCACATGCATCCAATCATCAAGCCGGCCGATCATGATGGTGCATACCGGCGACATGTCCTCTATGGACTTCCCATCGGCCTCGCGCCGGTCTAAGCCTCTCTCCACCGCCTCCGCGACCGCGAGCGATTGCGGCACGCTGAAGCACACGGTGGCGTTGATACTCGCTCCATTGCGCGTGACTTCCTCGATGGCGGTGATTCCGGCCTTGGTTGCCGGGATCTTGATCTGCATATTGGGAGCCAAGGAGTCGAAATGGGTCGCCTGCTTCGTGATGGCCTCTGCGTTGCGATAAAACGCGGCGTGGGTCTGAATCGATATGCGCCCCTTCTTCCCATTCTCCCGGTCGTAGACCGGTTTCAACAATCCGGCGCCTCTCACCGCCACTTCCTCGATCAGCTTCCAGGTTAGTTGGTCCTCAGACCATTCTGGATTCTCGGCGATCATCTCTTGAATCCGGTCCGACCACAGGTCTATCTCCTCATCGACAACTTGCATAACGATCGTGGGATTCGTCGTGGCGCCCACCGCACCGTGCTCGATCGCGTAGGTCAACTCCTTGAAGGAACCGGAGTCGTTCCAGAAATCGGTCGGGGTTGTGGAGATCGTCTCATGGAGCGGGCTTTTGTATTTGGCATTCATGTTTACTTTCCTCAGCGGGGTAGATTCCTGCCTTCATGCTCGCATGTCTGGGCGGGATGCAGCAATCGGACGGAAAGGCGAGCGCTTACTTCATGTCCATCGTTACCATCGGCAGTCGCGGATCCTTTTCCTTCCAACTTTGCTTAATCCATGCGTGATCAGGATCATCGACGCTCGCCAGGGATTGCGCGCTGCCAGCCAGGAAGTTGAGGTAGTAGGTATTGTAGCCATGCGCGGAGACCACCGGATGGTAGCCCTCCGGCACAAGCACCAGATCGTCTTGCCGCGCAAGAACGAGTTCATTCAGACTCCGATCGGCGGTGTACACGCGCTGTAAAGCATAGCCCTCCGGCCGGTCCTGCTTATAGAAGTAGACCTCTTCGAGATCGGCCTCGATCAATTCCCCGGCTTCGGACTCGCGATGTACATCGTGCTTATGCGGTGGATACGAACTCCAGTTTCCGGAGGGCGTATAGACTTCGACCGCCACCAATCGGTGGCAGTCGAATCCAGGCGGGATCATGTCGTTGATCTGTCGGGTGGCGTTACCCCCGCCACGAAGCTCTACGTGCACTTCGTCGGGAGTTACCAGCTTGGCCGGGTGATCCTCGTCGGTCTCGCACCACCCGTATCCGAGGTCAAGCCCGTCGCCCATGGCCTCAATTCGCACCTTGGTCTGGCGGGGAAGGTAGAGGGTATACGGCATTCCGGCAAAAACATTGGGGCGTCGACCGATCGGCCCCCAGGCTCCGCGCGAGGTATCCGCGGAGCAGATCCCACCCAGCACAACAATGCCGAATTCATTACCGTCGGTATCAAACTCCCACCGCTCGCCGGCCGCCATCCTGCGCGCTCCGAAATTCAGGAGCTCCCAGCCGGCCTGTTCGGGGTTAACGCCAGTGTACTGGCCCTGCCGGCCGGATGGATGAATCAACAGCCTGGATTCGGGTGTCACGTCGTAAACATGGTCGCTGGCGCCAATTCGGTAGGGACTCTCATCTCAGGAGCGCAGTACGGATTGATCGTTGTGTTCGCGCGCTGCAAAGGCTCAATCGCCGGCCACACGCGCGTGACTTGCTGGGCAACAAAATCTCGCTAGGCACGATCATCCAAGAAAGCCTCAGGCTGGATCATTGGCTCCGGCGGCCGCACCCCGGACGAATTCAGCTTCCATCGGCCAGCTTATTCGCCACGGGTCCCAAGACCAGCCGCTTTCCTGCCCCGATGGGGGAGCCAAGAGGCGGGCCGCCGTGGGTTTCAGCTTTCAGCGTCACCAGCCGGTCTTGCATTCTACCGTTGATTTCAGTTGCAACCCCCCTGAACCCACGAGCTGTTTCCCTTGGCTGGCAGGCGCTACAGCAGCAGGATCAGCAGGTCGCGCGAACGAACTTTGACGCCGCCGACGTCAATCGTTTTGGTGTACCAAGACTTTCAAATCGGGCTTTACTTTTCGCGAGCTCCGGTAATCAGGTCGGCAATGTCCTGGTGCGTAAGCTCGCCTCGCCGGTAGGTCCCGACCTTTAGGCCGTGACGGAGGATGGTGTAGTTGTCCGCGACCTCGTACACGTGGTTCACGTTGTGGGTGATGAAGATCACCGGCAAGCCTTGTTCCTTGGCTTTTGTGATGTAGCTCAGCACCTTGTCCGTTTCGCCCACGGAGAGCGCTGAGGTCGGCTCGTCCAAGATGAGCAATTTGGCCCCGAAGTGGATGGCTCGCCCGATGGCTATCGACTGCCGTTCGCCTCCCGACAGCTTGCCGACCTTATCCCGTGGCGAGCGGATCTCGATGCCGATGTCCTTCAAGGAGGCGCGCGTTTGCTCAGCCATCTCCTTTTTGTACAACCAACGGATCGGACCCAACTTCAAGCCGAGCTCGCGCCCTAAGAAGAAGTTGCGCCAAATGCTCATGAGCGGTATTAGCGCCAGGTCTTGGTAGCAGGTTTCAATCCCAAGCGCTCGAGCATCCGCGGGCGAACCGATCTCCACCACCTCACCGTCGAGGATAATTTTGCCGCTCGTGGGTCGGTATACACCGGTTATCAATTTGATCAGCGTTGACTTTCCCGCTCCGTTGTCGCCAAGCAGTGCTCGAACTTCTCCACCATAGACCCTGAAATCGACGCCGCGCAACGCCTCGACCGTGCCGAAGCGTTTGACGATGCCCTGCATCTCGACAACTGGCGTGCGTCCATTGGTTTCTGTCACAAGCAGCTCCCCTTCGACTAGGAGGTAGATCGAGATCTCAAGTAGTTGTTCAAGACCGCCGCGCCAATGATGGTCAGCCCGACCACGGCAGGGAAGTTGTCTGCCGGGATAAACGAGATGTCGAGCAAGATGACGCCGGAACGCAACATGTTAATCATCACAATCCCAACCAGTGCGCCCCAGATGCTTCCCCATCCCCCTTTCAGCAACGTGCCGCCCACAACCGCGGCGGCGATGGCGGTCAGCTCAATGCCGGCCTGCTCCGCCACCCGCACCGAACGGAATTGGCTGAAAGAGATGATCCCCGCCATCCCAGCCAGCGCGCCAACGATCACAAACATCATCACCTTCACTCGCTTGGTGCGCACTCCCTGGGAACGAGCGGCTTCCAGCTGACCTCCCACGGCGAAGACTTGGTTTCCAAAACGCGAGCGAACCAGGACGAGCTGAACAATGAAAGTAACAACGAGAAGCCACAGCGTCGCCGTGCGGAAGTTCGCGCCCTCAAAGAAGGCAAGATTGTTGATGAGATCAAAGCGTCCGTTGAAGACTTGATAAATGGCCGGGCGCTCTAAGGTCTGCAGCAATACGCCGCCTCCCACGATCCACACCAGCCCGCGATAGATCTGACGGGTGCCAAGCGTCACGATAAAGGAAGGAATACCGGTCCAGACCAGAAGCAATCCGTTGACCAAGCCCATTAAGGCGGGGGCGGCGAGCGCCAGCAGCACCGCGATCACGTAATTGCCCTCCGCAACTGGGAGGCCCAAGCTGACCAGTCGCTCTGTGATTACCGAATCCGCGCCCACCGAAATGGCGCCATATAGATAGCCGGCCATGGCCACCATGGGGCTGACGGAAAGATCGAACTCGCCCCCAATCATCAGCAGAGTAATGCCGATGGTCACAAATCCGGAAATCGATACTGCAGTGATAATGCCGGAGATGGTGCGCCAGGTCGCGAAATTCGGGACGAAGATGATAAACAGGCTAAAGGTTACGAGCAGGGTGAGAAGTGGACCCGCGAGCGGCGAATCGGCGAATACGCGCCGCGCCCTTGTTTGCAGAGGTAGCGTCGCTTCCATAATAGAATCTTTGGGCCGGTTTGGAACGACCGGTTGGAGCGGGCCAGGCCGCGCGGCCCAGCCCGATCCAACTTATTCACATACCGGTCGCAGGTCCTCCCACTGGCCTAGCGGTACTCGCCAGCCAGTGCCTTCACCACACCTAAGTTGGCTGCAGTTACGAAGCCGGGTCCGGTAGGTGTGACCGGCAGCGCCGGCACGATTCCATATCGAACCAGGAGGTTCAGCGCCTGTATTCCCCCGTACCCTTGCAGAAACGGCTGTTGATCGATGCCGAACATCGTGACCCCCGCTTCGATGTTGGCGTTGATCTCTGGGCTCAGGTCGAAGGTGCCGTGCACGAAGTCGTCGGTCGTTAGACCCTCGTTCTCGATGAACACGTAGAACGGGTTCGCGCCGTTCGGACCCAGCGTCAGGAAGATGTCCGTGTCCGGGTTGGCCGCGAAGTAGTCACCGATGATGGTGGCGGCCTCCGCAGGATCGTCCCCGATGGCCAGCACTTCGGCCTGCATTCCGTACTCATCCATTGCATCGAGAAAGCCATTACAGCGTTTGTCCAGCCCGGCGTGTCCGACCTGCTGGTTGATACAGACCCCCCGTGTGCCGCCGCCCACCGCGAGACGCACCCCGCCGAGGAAACCGCCCTGGTACTCGTCTTGCCCCAGGTAGGTCAGGTAATCGATCCCGTCTTCGAGCGGACCCGCGCCGGCGTTGTAGGCGATCACCGGGATGCCGGCATCGAGCGCGGCGTTGATCGGATCAGAGAACAGCACCGGATCGGTGACCGTCAGCATGATGCCGTCCGGCTGGGCGGCCACGGCCTGCTCGATCAGCGAAGCGGTCTTGTCCAGGTCGAACTCATCGGG
>JAPUGV010000081.1 GCA_027298025.1 Chloroflexota bacterium
TCCAGTGGCAGCACCATCTGCTGTTCGTTCATGAGCGTGGGCATGTTGTGAACGTTGTACTCTTTGAGCGTTTCCCCGGTCAGGACCGCCAGTACGCCGGGAACATCGAGCGCCTTCTCGGAGTTGATGCGTTTGATTTTCGCCCGAGCCAGGGGGCTGCGAACGAGGTCCAAATAGATCATCCCCGGGACCTTTAGATCGTCAATGTAGTTTCCAACACCCCGGATGAAACGTGCGTCCTCAACCCGCTTTCTGGAATGACCCAGTCCTTGAATTTCAGCCATCGTCTGCTCCTACTCCTGCATCTTCTCGGAGGCGTACTGCACCGCCTTCACGATGTTGACGTAGCCGGTGCATCGGCACAGGTTGCCGGATATGCCCCAACGTATTTCATCTTCGGTCGGGTTGGGATTCTGCTCTAAGAGCGCTACGGATGAGATCATCATCCCCGGGGTGCAGAAGCCACACTGCAATCCATGCATCTCGCGGAATCCCTCCTGAATGGGGTGCAGGTCGCCATTCTGCGCAAGCCCTTCCACCGTGCTCACTTCGGCCCCATCCGCCTGGACGGCGAAGTACGTGCACGACTTGATGGCCTTTCCGTCGATTAGAACCGTACATGCGCCACAGTGCGTGGTGTCGCAGCCGATGTGGGTTCCCGTCAGGTTTAGATCTTCCCGGATGAAATGCACCAACAGAAGACGAGCATCGACGTCGGCCTCTTGCACGGCACCGTTGACCGTTACGCTGATGTGGTGATTGCTCATGACTTGCCTCCCTGTGCTCGGCCGACGGCCGCCTTTATCGCGCGGTGTGTAAGGGTTTTGACGAGCGCACGCTTGTAATCCACCGATCCGCGCGGATCTTCCTCCGGCTCGGCCGCCTCGGAGGCCAGCTGAGCCGCCTCCGAAATTGCGGCCTGGTCCGCTTCCTTGCCCCGTAAAGACTCCTCAGCGGCGGTGGCCTTGATCGGGGTCAATCCGACATTGGTGAGTCCGATCCCGACCTGTTCCACTACGCCGTTATTGCCCAGCTTAACCTGCGCTGCGACCGCGGCGGTCGCAAAATCGCCCACCTTGCGCTCCATCTTGACATACGCTCCGCCGCTCTTCCCATCCGGTGCCGGTATGCGGATCTCGGTGAGAAGCTCATCTTGGGCGAGGCTGGTCTCAAACGGTCCTGTGAAGAAATCTTCCACCGGGATCGTGCGCTCGCCTTTGGGGCCGCTGGCGACCAACTCCGCACCGTAGGCCAGCATGGTGGCCGGGTGGTCGTTGGCCGGATCGGCATGGGCCAAATTGCCGCCCAAGGTGGACAGGTTGCGCACCAGCGGATCGGCGATCACGCGGGGGGTGTCCGCCAGGAGCGGATATTTCTTCCGGACCAGATCAGAGGCGTCGAGATCGCTCTCGCGCGTCATGGCCCCTATTTTGAGCCATCCGTCATCCTCTTTAATGTACCCAAGGCCCTCAATCTTGTTGATGTCGACTAGCACTTCGGGCGACGCTAGCCTAAGTTTCATGAGCGCGATTAGGCTTTGGCCGCCCGCAAGGATCTTTGCCTCCGGATTCTTGCCGAGAATCGCGACTGCCTCCTTGACCGAAGTGGGTGCTTCGTAATCGAACGAGGGTGGAATCATAAGATAACTCTCCCTTCGCGAAATCTAAGTTGTCGAATGGAAACCAATCAATAGATTGGTACAGTGGGGAAAATTCGCCGTAAGCAGCCCGCCGGATCGCGACATCCCTGCCGCTGGCCGCCTGATTGGATTATGTCATAGGGCTCGGGCTTTGTCTAGATTCTCAGGCCGTTCGACTTGCGTATCGGTGACGAGGGTTACGCTGACGAATAGCCTTCGGATCGATCAGCGAACCTAATCACTCCATTTGAGGGAGGTCTTTCCTCCCGTCGCGCGAAAAAAGCGCCCATGTGGGCGCCTTTCGCCGATCAAGGTAGCGGGGGTCGGATTCGAACCGACGACCTTCAGGTTATGAGCCTGACGAGCTGCCACTGCTCCACCCCGCAGCGTTATTCAAGCGGGCGGCATTATATCATACGCCTCGCCGGGCCCTTGGAATCGGCTCCGGGCACCTAACCCTTCGAACTTAGAGGGATCCCTCACGATCCTGCACAAGTGTATGCCGATCGGGATGGAGAAATGCCGGGTGGTCCATTATCCGCCATTGAGCAGCGCCAACCAGACTTCCCAGGTCGTGGGTGGTTCAACCGGTGCCTGAGACCGTTGCGCGGCTATGGGCGAGGACCCCTCGGCAGGAACCGGCACGACGAGCCGCTCTCCTTCCTGGATCCATTTCGCTTGTGAGCGAGCCCAGGCTTCGACGCTAGCGTCGTCGCCGGCGGTAGCGCTTTTCGCTTCGAGCTCTGCATTGAACGATTCCAATTGTATAACCTGAGTAGCCAACCTACGCGTCTCGCGCTCCATTCTGCGCGCGACGGTCATCCGCCGGGTGAGATCACCCACGATGAGAATCCCCACGATGAGCGCCACCAGCAACCAAAAGCTCGAGATCCTTCCTGTTCCACTGCCCATAAGGCGAGACATCTTACCGGAGGCATGATGGTGCAGCAAGCCGCCTTTGTGCGTGCAAGTCTCACGCCACAAAGAATAGGATCCATTTCGGGCCGAATCTTCTCACACACAGAAAGGCCCCGATTTCTCGGGGCCCCATGCCGAAGGCGGGAGTCGAACCCGCATGAGCATAAAGCTCACTGCGCCCTGAACGCAGCGCGTCTGCCCGTTCCGCCACTTCGGCGCCGTGCCATTCTACCGCGCGGCACCAATATAACAAGGAAGCTGAGGATCGCGGTCGGGCACACCAAATTTATCGGAGGGCGCGGTGCCTCCATGGGCGCCTAACACTCGAGAATGGCACCCTATTATCGTCCGAAGAGAGCTGTGAGAAATCAAGGGGGGAAAGTTGTGCCTTAATAGTCGTCTGGAACCTCTTGGATGTCGCAGACCCTGAAACGGTGCACTGAGCCTCGGGGAAGGGCCGTTAGGCGGCCAGCTTTTCGGTTGCTTGGTCGAGGCGGAGGCTGATCACTTCGCTGGCCTTGTCCTTGCCCAAGCTGATTCCGTAGAGCACCGCCGCTTCCTGAATAGTCTGCCGATTATGCGTGATGACCAGGAACTGAGTATCTTCGCTCAGTTCCTTCAGGATTTCTCCAAACTTCAGAACGTTGCTCTCGTCGAGCATCGCATCCACCTCATCCAAGACGCAAAATGGGGTGGGCGAGAGCTTGACCAGGGCGAAGATCAAGGCAACCGCAGTCAGGCTGCGTTCGCCACCCGACAGCATTGCAAGCCCACGCGTTCTGCGCCCCGGGAGCTGGACTTCGATTTCAATGCCGGGCCGGTCTGAGCCCTCGACATGGAGCAGCCTGAGTTTCGCCGCGCCTCCGTCGAATAGGCGCACGAAATAGTCCTCAAAAGCTTCTGCCACCGCTTCGAAGGTGATCTGAAATTGACTCGCCATCTGCTCATCGAGCTCCAGGATCACCTGCTTGAGGTGGACATCGGCCTGGTTCAAATCCTCAATTTGCTCGCTAAGGAAGGAGTGCCGCTCCCGGACTTCCTCGTACTCTCGTTGGGCTGCCAGGTTGATGGAGCCCATCCTTCGCATCCTCCTGCGTAGTTTGTCGACCTGCTTATCCAGATCGTCCGGGACGATGTCAGTCCGCTTCAGTCTCGCCACCAGACCCGGCAAAGGCAAGGGCTCCTGAGCCTCGCCACCCTGATAACTCACCAGTCCGAAATCATCCTGCAGGCGGCGCTCCATCTCCACCGATTGCTGCTTAAGGCGTGCCAGCTCAATCTGCGTCGAGGTGTAGCGATCCTCCGCCCTCCGTCGCGCCTCTCGGCTCTTTGACTCAGTCGCGAGTATCTGCGTTCGTTGGTCGTCCGCAGCCGTGAGAGCTGCGTCCAGGTTCTCCAATTCGGTAGTCGCGGTGGAGGATTGTGCCAATTCGCTCTCAAACTGGCCCCGTAACTCCTCGACCCGATCTCGGGTTCGGCTCCGGTCCTCGGTGTTCCGAACAAGTTGGCTGCGGATCTCAGTTAGTCTTCCTGCGTAGCTGTGAAACTGCTCCTCGAGGCTGTTGGCCTTGGCCTCTGAGGCCTTTAGTACTTCGCCAGAGAGCTCCGCCCGCACTTCCGCCTCCAGGCGCTCGCGCTGATCCATAAGCTCGGCTCGCTCCTGCTCCAGAGGCTTGATCTGTCCATCCACCTGCTTGAGCCTCGCCCGCATCAGTTCCGGGTCTTCAAGGGATTTACCATTGGCCGAAACCAGCACGTGCCCTGCAGGATAGAAGACTTCTCCGGACAGGGTGACGACCCGCGCGTCCAGCGGGAGCCCGTCCAGCACGCGCCGCGCCGACTTACGATCCCGGACCACCAAGGTGCGGCCCAGCAGAAGCTGGATGGCGCTGTCGTATTCTGGCGCGGTGGCGACAAAGTCCGCGGCGCAGCCCAGACAATCTGGGTCGCCTGGGACTTGCAGCGGCGGCAGCCTACGTGTGCGGGTCAGGGGTAGCAACCCCAACTTACCGTTAGGGTGTTCGCCTGTGAGCCAATCCAGAGCCGATTCGACCTGGCTTGTATCCTTGAAGACCACCCCTCGATCGAATCCGTCCAGCACCGCCAAGATGGCGGTTTCGAAACTTGGCTCTACCTTAAGATTTTGGCCCAGGTTACCAATCAGACCCGGCAGTGCGCCACGGCGGGCGGCTTCCTGCATGCGCCGCGCAAATTGATCCGAATCGAGCGCAGCCTTGGAAGTGAGCTCGAGCCGAGCATCGAGAGAGGCACGTTCCTTCGAGAGATGAAGCAGCTGACTGTCCAGCGCTTTGAGACGATCTGTGAGCTTGATGCGCTCCTGTTCCGCCTGGGCCTCCGATCGCGCCTGTATGAAGGCGGGCAAGTCCTGCGCCTTCTCCACCGCTTCTTCCTTGGCCACGAGCAGCCGTTCGCCTACGTCGGCCTTGGCAGTTTCCAATCCGAGGATCTCTCCGTCGAATGAACGTTCTTCATCCTGGAGCCAGACCAACCTCTGTTCTGCAACTGCGAGATCCCGCGTCATGGCCTCACGCGTCGCAGCGGCTTGCTCGACCTGCTGCGCCACGGTTCGCCTTCGATCCTTGAGTTCAATCACACGTTCGCCGGTTTGACTGAGCGATCGAGTGGCCGATTCTCTTTCGCTGAGCAGCTCGTCGCGCTCCCGCCCTGCCAATTTGGCAGCCTCCCTCACTGACTTGAGCTTATCCTGTAGCAGGTACCAGTGGTGCCCATACCACTGCTCGAGGGCTTGCTTCAGGCCCTCCAGAACCCGGTCATGTGCCTCTGCTTGTTCTGCCTGGCGCTCGAGACTCCGTAGGCGAGGCCGAATCTCCGCCAGAATGTCCTTTACCCGGTCCAAGTTCTGGCGGGTCTTCTCCAGGCGGCGGAGCGATTCTTCGCGCCTCATCCGATGGACCGTGATCCCAGCCGCCTCCTCAAAAAGCTTGCTTCGCTCTTCCGCCCTGAGTGAAAGCACAGAGTCCACAAGCCCCTGCCCAACGATGGTGTAGTTTCGTTCCGCCAGGCCACTGCTCCCGAGTAGGTCTTGAATGTCACGCAATCGAACCCGCTGGCCGTTCAGAAGGTACTCGTTCTTGCCGTCCCGATGGGCCCTGCGGCCAACGCTGACCTCTGCGTAGTCGATGGGCAGCCACCCATCAGAATTGTCGAAGGTAATGGTGGCAGCCGCCATTCCTGCTCTGGATCTCCGCCGCGATCCGGCAAAGATCATGTCTTCCGTCTTGCGTCCCCGCAGCGATCGGTAGGATTGTTCACCGAGCACCCATCGGATGGAATCGGCGATGTTCGACTTGCCCGATCCGTTGGGGCCGACCACTGCGGTTACCGTCCGCGCGAAATCAAAGCGGGTCTTGTTGGCGAAGCTCTTATAGCCCTGTAATTCCAGTGATTTGAGACGTGGGGCATTGTTAATATTAATTTTCATTCCTCACCCTTTTGAAGAGTCGTAAGTGCTTCAGAGGCGGCTGCTTGAGCGGCCTCCTGCTTGCTCTTACCACGGCCCTGCGCGGTGGGCTGCTCGCCGACGCTGACCTCAACGACAAATTCCCTGTCGTGATCGGGACCGGTTGAATCGATCGTGCGATAGCGTGGCGTTTCACCCAGCTCGGCCTGCGCCCAGATTTGAAGCAAACTGCGGTCGTCCATCAGGCTCTCGTCCTCCATCGCCTGATCCACGGCTCCAGGGAGCCGGGGTTCCAAAAAGGCGGCCACCGCCTCCAGACCCGAATCGATATACAGGGCACCCATTATGGATTCGAAGGCATCGCAGAGCAGAGCCTGGCGTGCCCGCCCTCCGGAGGTTTCTTCTCCATGCCCCAATAACACAGCCTCTCCCAAATGGATCTCCTCCGCAAATGCTGCGAGCTGCTCCGTGCGCACAAGCGCTGAGCGCAGGCGCGTCAGCTGACCTTCGTCCATTTCCGGATAGTGGCGGTAGATCCAGGAGGCAATCAGGAAATCGAGGGCCGCGTCCCCCAGAAACTCAAGCCGCTCATTATCTTCCTGGATCTCGGGATTTTCGTTGACGTAGGAGCTGTGAGTCAGCGCACGCCGAACCAGCTGCGAGTCATTGAAGTGCAGCCCAGCCTGCTGGACGAATTCATCTGGCGTCAGCATCAATATGCCTGAATCAATGGAACGCGGATTTCCCATTCCGACGGATGAGCTAACCGCGTCCCTGGTTCCGTTTCCCCTTCACGGGGCGGGATTTTAGCTTGAGAAGCCTTGAAAAGCTAGAACCGCATTGTGGCCCCCGAAACCGAAGGCATTGCTGATTGCGACGTCCACTTTGCCCTGGCGGGATTCGTTCGGGACATAGTCGAGGTCACACTCCGGGTCGGGGGTGCGGTAGTGAATAGTGGGCGGGATGATGTTGTTTCGGATGGCCTGGATACAGAAGATGGCTTCGAGAGCCGCAGTGGCCCCCATCATATGCCCCGTCATGGATTTGGTTGAAGAAATCGGGATGTCATAGGCCGCTTCGCCAAAGGCAGTTTTGATGGCACGAGTCTCGGATCGATCGTTCAGGGGCGTTGCCGTGCCGTGCGCACTAATGTAGTCCACTTGATCCGGAGAAACGCCTGCCATCTCCATTGCGCCCGCCATCGCAGCCGCACCTCCGGCGCCGTCCTCGGCCGGCGCCGTAATGTGGTAGGAATCCGAGGTGGAACTGTAGCCCACCAGCTCCGCTAAAATCCCGGCCCCCCTTGCCCGCGCGCGCTCCAAGTCCTCCAGCACGATGACCGCCGCCCCCTCCCCCATGACAAGCCCATCCCGATCCTTGTCAAAAGGGGCGGGAGTGGTCGAATAGTCATCGTTGCGCCGTGACATGGCACCTAATCGATCGAAGCCGCTCACGCCGATCCGGCTGATTACGGCGTCCGATGCCCCGGCCACGGCCACATCGACGGCGCCTGCGCGGATCATCAGTGCCGCCTGGCCGATCGCGTCCGAACCGGAGGCACAAGCGGAGGCCAATGAAAAGGTGGGGCCCTTGAATCCGTTTTTAATCGAAACTAGTCCGGCTGCACCATTTGACATTAATTTCGGAATCGTGAAAGGTGTGACCCTGCGAGCCCCTTGCTCGATGAAGACGTGCATCGCCTCCTCAATGCTGAGAATCCCACCCACTGCGGAGGAGATGATCACCGACGCTCGACCGGCCTCTTCGGGCCCAACCTCTAGCCCGGCCTGCTGGATCGCCTGCTGGGCGGCCGCGATTCCGAACTGCTGGAACCGATCGATGCGTCTGGCTTCCCGCTTTTGCATGTAGTCTTCTGGATCGAACCCCTTGACTTCACAGGCGATTTTAATCGGCAAGTCCTCGGTATCGAACAGCGTAATAGGGGCCACGCCCGAAACCCCCTCTATGGCGTTGCCCCACGTCTCATCCACAGAATTCCCTAAGGGACTGACTGTCCCCATTCCAGTTACCACCACGCGTCTCATGATGATCTGCTAACTCCCATGCCTAATATCAATATATGGCAAATTCTCTTGCTAACTTGCCAATCGCTCCCTCGTGCTGCGCCCTACTCCAGCGGGCCAACTCAGAGGCCCTGCTTTGAAACCCGAACCAGTCAACACCGCAACCACGGGCTCTGGCAGATCGGAACGCAGTTTCTCCAGGGCGGGCCAGATGACGGCGGATGTGGGTTCAACCAGAAATCCTCGTTGCGCCAATTCTCTCAGGCCGCGCTCGATCTCGGCTTCCTCTACTGCGACGAATGCCCCACCCGTCTCCTCCACCGCCCGGAGAACCGAGTCCCCACGAAGCGGCTGCACGATTCGAATCCCCTCGGCCAACGTCTCCCGCTCCTGCACCCAGTCCAGTCGGGCGGAACCTCCCACATGCACCGCCCAGAGCGGAGCACAGGCCTGCGCCTGCACCCCTATGAGCAAAGGCATGCTCTCTATCACTCCCGCCTTCAGCAGTGCCTTGAACCCCATGTATGCCCCAAGCAACAACGTACCCTGCCCGACCGGAAAGATCATCGCGCCCGGGGCTCTTCCCAGAGCTTCCGCAATCTCAAATGCGATGGTCGCCATGCCGGTCGCAATATGGGGCTGGTAGGTGTGGCTTGCGTAGACCGAACCGTTTTCGGCGGCGCGCAGTGTTGCCTGGGTGGTTTCAGATCGGGGGCCCAAAATCCGCACCAACTCTGCTCCGTAGGCTTCAATCTGAGCCCGCTTCGGTCCGGAGGCATGGTCCGGTACGAATACCCGGGCGCTTATCCCGGCTCTGGCCGCGTAGGCCGCAAAGGATGCACCGGCATTCCCCGATGAGTCCTCAACCGCCTGTTCCACACCAGCCGCCTTGAGTGCCGAGACGAGTACCACCATCCCGCGATCCTTGAAGGATCCGGTTGGGTTGAGATGTTCGCACTTGAAATAAACCCGACCCTGTTTCAGTTCTTCGGCGACGAGCGGCGTGCCACCTTCCCCCAAGGTATAAAGGTGCGAATCCGGGGGCAGCGGAAATGACTCCAAATAACGCTCCAGCCTCCGCCCGGGACCCGGCGCGTACCGCAGGCCGTCTGCAAGTTCGAAGGGCCCGCTGCAGGTAGGGCAGCGGTAGGGCAGCCCATGGCTGGGATAATCCCTTCCGCAGCTACTGCAGCGGAAGGGCCAGGACCATTCCATAGAGATCATTTGGCGGCTCGATCGATCGGCTCAGGCCGATACTCGCCTTCGATCCACGATTCCCCGGAGGGCCCAAATTCCTTCTTCCAAATCGGCACGATCTGCTTCAGGCGATCGATGCCGTAGCGGGCCGCCTCAAACACGCCTGAATCGCGGTGAGCGGCGCTGCAGGCGATTAACACGGTCGGCGTTCCGGGCTCGAGGTGCCCCAGTCGCTGCACGATCGCGATTCCCTCAACCGCTGGCCACTGCTCCCTGATTTCATCGCTCACCTGCTGAAGCTTGTCTTCTGCCATAGCCTGGTAGGCCTCGTATTCGAGGTAGGCGGTTTCATGAGGCTCGATCCGGGTTGTTTTACCCCTTACGATGCCGGTGAAGACACAGACTGCCCCCGTGGTCCGGCCTGTGATGGATGAGACGATGTCATCCAGATCGAGGCTATCCGGCGTAACTTTGAGGATCGTGGGCGGCGCTCCACCGCTTACTGGTGGGAACACGCCTACCTCATCCCCCTCATTGAGGCTCTCTTCCATAAAGGCGAATTCGCGATTAATAGAAAACAGGGCGGTTTCGAGGGAGAGCGCGATGCGCTCCCCTCGCTCCCCGAGCCTGCCCTTAAGATCGCCTATGGTCGAGCCGTCGGGAACTTCTATCTTTTCTCGCCGCTGCCCAACCAGGTCCCGGAGTGTTGCGAAATACAAAACATCGATGATCAAGACCTACTCCAGAACCAGATCTCCAGAAGAACCGCCCCGCTTCTCGATAAGGCGGATATCGGTGATGCGCGCCCCTCTTTCTAACCCCTTGATCATGTCGTAGACGGTTAGCGAGGCCACTGATACGGCGGTGAGCGCCTCCATCTCCACGCCCGTGCGGGCCGTGGTCTTGACTTCTGCCTTCACCTCGATCCTCGGCGGACCCTCTGCGAATTCAAGCTCAACATGGATGTGCGTAAGCGACAGCGGGTGGCAGAGCGGAATGA
This sequence comes from Chloroflexota bacterium, assembly GCA_027298025.1. Lineage (GTDB taxonomy): Bacteria > Chloroflexota > Anaerolineae > Anaerolineales > E44-bin32 > JADFRG01. The sequence continues at coordinate 10,221 of JAPUGV010000081.1, forward strand.
GATCTGCGGTACGCTTGGCAGCCATGACACCGGCCAGCTCCGCCACAGCGACAAGGTCGCCTTTCTTGAGATTCCCCTCCCTAACTGTGTCAAGCGTCTCGGCCGACAACTGCACGACGCCCCTGGCAATTGCCACGCGTTCGCTTTCCGGCTTGCCGCCTACATCTACCATACGCGCCCTTCCCTCGTCGTCGAGGTGGGTTATTTTTTCTGACTGCACGGCCGAATTATACCGAACGCACTCTTTAACGCTCTGCGGCGCCGCCAACAAGTACACAATGAGCATCGGGACCTGGCTTCTTGACAGTGCTTTCGCCACAGTTATAATGGTCCGGCCTGCCCAATGGGCAGGCGCTATTTTGTGAAGTTGAGCGGAACCTAATGCCACCTCTACCCAAACGGAAGACCTCAAAAGGTAGACGCAATCGGCGCCGTGCCCATGATGCACTCAGGCCACGGCATCTGATCAACTGCACCAATTGCGGCGACAAGCACCTGCCGCATCACGTTTGTCCCAACTGCGGTCACTATGCCGGCCGAGAGATCGTGGAGACCGAAAGCGACTAACGGTCCCGGCCATGGCCTTCAATTCACGCTCCACCGCATTCCTGTTTCCAGGCCAGGGCTCTCAAGAAGTGGGGATGGGCCAGGAACTGGCCTCCCGACACCCGGCCGCGGCGGAAGTCTTTATGCAGGGCGATGAGATCCTCGGCTTTCCATTGTCCACCCTCTGTTGGGAAGGACCTGCAGAACAGCTCAACGACACCATTAACACCCAACCGGCCATCTTGGTGCACTCTATTGCGGTGCTTCGAGCTCTCGATGCCCGTGCGCTCCCGGCCGCGGCCGCGGGCCACTCCATGGGGGAATTTTCCGCGCTAGTGTGCTCGGGCTCCATGTCGTTTAAGCACGCGCTCAAGCTCGTACGCACCAGAGGTGAGGCCATGAAGGCCGCTGGCGAGCGCAGCCCGGGTCGCATGGCTGCGGTATTGGGACTGGATCCCGAGCCGGTTGCTAAGCTGTGCTCGGATGTGCAGGCCGCGACGGGTGAAGTCGTCCAGCTTGCCAATGACAACTGTCCGGGGCAGCTCGTGATTTCTGGATCCGAGGCTGGTATGGAATTTGCCACCGAGCAATTGAAAGAGGCCGGCGCACGACGGGTGATCCCGCTGGCGGTCAGCATCGCCGCTCACTCAGCCCTGATGGAACCTGCTCAGGCGCAACTCAACGAGGCGATTGAGGCAACCCCTATTGAGACACCCGCAATCCCCGTAATTGCCAACGTCAGCGCAAAGCCGCTGTCTTCCGTAGCGGAAATCCGGAAAGAGCTGCAGGCACAGCTCACCTCCCGCGTGCGATGGACAGAGACCATTGAGATCCTGCGCGCGCAGGGGATCGACACATTTATCGAGTTGGGACCAAAAGATGTGTTAACCAGGCTTTGCACCCGAATCGTCGGGGATGCGAACGCCATTGCCGTGGGCGACCCGACCAGCCTGGAAAGTCTCGCGGCCTGAACGATGCGCCGACTCCTGATTCTGCTCGCAATCTCTCTTAGCGCTTTCTTCTTTTTTTCCCGGATTGCCGAACTCGAGCAAGTTATTGAATCATTGCGGGAAGGGGATCCGGCATGGCTGGCTCTGGCGGTCCTGGTGCAGCTCATCTGGCTGGTGAATGTAACCGCTTCCTTCTGGGTGATTTACCGGATCCTCGGACTCCGCGAACAGTTTGCTCACTTAGGACTGGTCGCCGTATCGGCCCAGTTCGTGAGCGTAGTGGCACCGAGCGGAGGCATGGGCGGCATGGCGGTCTTGATCACGGATGGAAAGAAGCGCGGTCTTCCTTCGGGTAGGGTCACGACCGGAGGCGCGCTGTTCGTGTTCCTAGAGCAATCGAGTCTCCTGGCGGTTGTGCTGCTTGGCCTGTTCTTCCTATTCAGGCTGAACCAGTTGAGCACTGTAAGCGTCATGGCAGCGCTCGTTTTGGCGGGGATCGCGTTAGGCACGGGCCTGGTGCTTGTGATGGGGATGCGCTCCCCGGCCCTGCTTGCAGGCGTGCTCACCTGGCTTGGAACTCTCCTAAACCGGCTCCTGCATCCCTTCCTACGACGAGAATCGGTCGACATTTCCCGCGCGCGGCCCTTTGCGGAGGACGTGTATGAGGGGCTGCAGGTCGTTAGAAAAGCCCCGGGCAAGCTGCTGGTTCCTGCAGCGTTGGCCTTCAGCAGCAAGGCGCTGCTCATCGTCATACTGGGTCTAATCTTCGTCGCCTTTGGCCAGCCCTTCACGATCACGATGTTGATCGCCAGCTTCAGCATCGGATATCTCTTCTATATCGTTTCGCCCACACCATCGGGGGTCGGTTTCGTGGAGGGGGCTATGATACTGATCATGACCTCGCTCGGATTGACGCTGGCGGTTTCCGCGGTGATTGTCATTACATTCCGGGGTGTCACCTTCTGGCTCACACTGCTCTACGGCATGCTGGCCCTGCGTTGGGTTGGTCTGGAGCCGCGACCGGCGACGCGACCTACCAGCTAGTCCCCGCATCGGCTGCGGGAATGATTTCAGCCAGCAAGGGGACGGTTGCAGGCGCTTCATGATGCGAACCGCATGGATTCTCGTGATCCTGGCCCTCGGGGTGGCTGGGTGCCTACCTTCCCCCAAATCGGAACGCAATGCGCCCCGGCTGGATAAGCTTCCTACCGAGATTCATAAGACACCTACCCCTCCACCGGTCGCCTCAACGCCGCAACCGACCGGCCTTCCCGCATTCGATGTAGGCTGGCCGCCCCCCTTCACATACGGGAACGCCCCGGCGCCGCCAACCCCAATCCCTCCGCCCTCCGCGCCGCTAGCAATCGATCCTGCCATTATCAACATCGCGCTGCTGGGTTCAGACCGCCGGCCGCAGTGGACCGGATTCAACACCGATGTGATCGTCATCATTTCGGTTCACCCCGCGCTAGGCGAAGTGGCGATGCTTTCGATCCCGCGCGATCTGTACGTGTACCTCCCCGGATACGGCATGCAGCGCATCAACACCGCCTTCAGCATTGGGGAACGCGTGAACTATCCCGGCGGAGGCGCGGCGCTATTCGCGGATACCGTGCGCTATAACTTCGGCATACCTATCCATCACTACGCCAAAGTCGAGATGGATGGATTCAGCCGCATCGTCAATACGGTCGGCGGCGTGAGTGTGAATGTAACTTGCTCCTATCGCGATTGGAGATTAATAAATCCCAGGCTGGATCCGGAGGTGGAACAGAATTGGCATCTTTACACTGTTCCAACCGGCGTAAGGCACATGGACGGGGACTTAGCACTCTGGTATGCGCGCTCGCGCAAGCTGTCTTCGGATTTTGATCGAGGCCGCCGGCAGCAGGAAGTGCTCAGAGCCCTCTATCGGGAGTTTCTCTCGCTGCAGCTGGTCCCGCGCATTCCAGAACTCTACGGCGATCTGAGAGACACCGTCACCACGGATCTCGCCCTGACGGATCTGCTCTCGCTGGCTCCGCTTGCGGCACGCATCGATACAGCAGACGTTCGCAGTCGCTTTATTGGGCGTGACGAGGTAACAAGTTGGCGTATTCCGAGCTCCGGCGCTCAGGTTTTGGTGCCAAAGCCAATCCCGATTGCCGCGCTAGTGGCGGATGCGTTCGATTTCGACGCCCTCGACGAATTGGTGCCGGAAGTCGCATTGACGGTGGAAGTCGCCAACTCTTCCGCACAAGCGCACTGGGGAGCCCTCGCTGCGGAACGCCTGGAGTATGCCGGTTTCGCAACTCATGTGGGCTCCTACTCGCCCTCATCCGGAACTCCTACACATCTTATCGACTACGGACTGGCGCAAGACGGATCTGCCGAAGAGATCTTGCAGTCGTTTGGCCTGCCAGATTCTCGACTGATTACTGAATCGGATCCAACCTCTCCCTTTGCCTTTCGCCTGGTCGTGGGCGATGACTACGACCCTTGTTTCGACCCCACAAGGGATCAACTCGGATAACCGAACTTCCTTGCACCACCCAGCCCTTAGCATTTGACAATTCGCATGCTCGAGTCTAGTATCGCCGCTCCTGGCTATGCGAAGCAGGCACCCTACTTTGTGGGATTCAAATGAGGTGGCTTTCCGAGAGTGGCCCTTGCTGAAATCTTGTGGGTCAGCCCATGTCTGAGCGACGTGAGAACCTACCCATCTTCTCCAGCTCTGGCCAAGAGGTTGGCATCACGGAGGGTCCTTTGCGACCGGATTCCAGCTTGAGTGCCGCGATCCAGGTGTGGGGAGAAGATCTGGAAGACAGTGGGCGGTCTATCAATACCGTGAAAGCCTTCACGGGAGACATGAGATTGCTGGCACGCTTCATGGGGGCTGGACACTCCATCAACTCTATCGGTACCCACGACCTGCGGAATTTCCTCGATTGGATGCTCAACCGAAGAGGCGTTCCCTGCAGTCCCAAGACTTATTCTCGCCGAGTCACCTCGCTCAAAGCTTTCTTCCGTTGGCTGGCGCACTCTGGAGTGCTGGTGGAAGACCCCGCCGCCTCCATTCCACAAGAATCGGTGCTGAGCCCTCTACCGGGAGTCCTGACCCAGGACGAACTCCTGGCGGTCTTGAAGGCGGCGGAGGAGATGCGACAGAAGGAATCGCCGGATGCACGTGCCTTTACTCTGGTCAGCCTGCTGCTGCATACCGGCATTAAGAAGAGCGAATGCCTGGCGATCCATCTCAACCATGTGGATTTGAAATCTGCGGACGGCCCCATCCTCTGGATTCGGTACGGAGATGTAAGCAAGCGTTATCGAGAGCGGAAGCTGCTCCTCGAATCGAGTTGGATTCCCGCCTACAGGGAATATCTCAAGCAATATGAGCCTACCGAGAGGCTTTTTCCATACTCTCCTCGGCGTCTCGAATATCTTTTGGAGGATGTCGGCAACGAGGCCGAGCTCGAGAAGCACCTGTCGTTCAATATGTGCAGGTGGACCAGCGCCCTTACCGACTACAAGTCGGGCATGGACAAAGACTCGATCCGTCAGAAGCTCGGAATCTCAAAGATCCAGTGGAGGGAAGTGGGAATGAAACTGGATCGGCTGGCGGCGTAGGGGCGGATCCTCCGGCGAGGATCTCCAGCGGCCGTTTGGAATTAAAAAGGGGCGGTCAAGCCCCACCTTCGTTTCAGCCTACATCTTCTTGACGACGATGTCTCCAATCACATTTGCCGCTGCGTCCCCGCGATCGGCCGCGTTGGATAGGTGACGATACACCTCCCGGAGCTTCAGCATCTCCACGATGTGGTCGACATCTCGGGGGAGGCGGAAGAGCTCGGCGATGGCTTCTCGGTAGACCGTTTCAGTCCGGTTTTCAAGTGCCTTGGCACGCACCGCATGATCGTTGGCTACATTCGGATTCTTTTCGAGCCGCATCACCCCCCTGTAAATCTCGGCCGCCGCCTCACTTAGCAAGGAAACCATCCGCTCTATATGAGGCGTCGGATCGATATCCAGCAGCTCCATCTCTTCGATGGTCGTGTTGGCATAGTCCAGCACATCGTCGATCGTGAGTGAAAGCGCAAAAAT
>JAPUGV010000082.1 GCA_027298025.1 Chloroflexota bacterium
GTTTCCGCACCGAAGGCGTCGCCGCTTGCCAGATGTGTGAAACCCACCGCAATGCCAAAGGCCGCCAAGCCGGGCGTCAAGGCGTCAAGAGTGGTCCAAAAGGGGAGCCCTTTTCGGTATCCGTAGTAAGCTGCCGCGGCCAATCCGGACAAGGCGCCTTCAACTGGCGCCAGCGTGGTGGGATTCAAGGAGAGAGCGCCTAGGGGGCTGTCCAGGTAAACATCGAGGAAGCGAACCACGTACCATAACCGGGCACTGAGAATACCCACCACAAGTCCGATCAATATCATATTGGAGAGAACGGAAGCCCTCAATGAGTAGCGAGGAGCCTCACGATCCGTCAAGGATACTGCCACCCACACCCCCGCCAGTAGAATCAATCCAGGCATCTGAATTGCCACCGGGCCGACCTGAAGGATAGGCAACATCAGGGAATCTCCTCCAGCATTTCGCGGACGGTGGATCGAATCGTGGCTTCGCTCATAGGGCCACCAATCACGACCTTGCGGATCACGCCGTCGGGTCCGACGAAGAAAGTTGAGGGCAGCGCCCTTAGCAGATATTGCCGCGCGACCGTGCCGTCCCGGTCTAGCGCGACCGTGAAAGTGAGCCCGAACTCTTGCACAAAACGGAGAACATCTTGCTCGCGGTCCTGGTAGGTCATATCCACTGCCAGGATCTCGAGCCCTCGGTCTCGATCCATCTCATAGGCTGCCTGCAGGGCCGGCATCTCCGCACGGCAGGGTGGACACCAGGCGGCCCACAGGTTGACTACCACCGCCTTCCCGCGCAAATCGGACAGCGTGATCGACTGGCCATCCAGCGTATCCAGAGTGAAATCGGGCGCCGCAAATCCTTCCCGCGGGCTGGGGATCGCTCCGCTGGTGGTCGCCGAGGCGGGCACCTGCGAGACGGCGATCCAGATCCCGCCCAGGATGAGTACTCCTAGCACGATGGCACCCCAACGAACCGGATCTCGGACCAGAGAACTTAGTTTCGGCATGCTCGATCGATCCTAGCGGCGATGTGCGAGATCATCTGTGGTGGCGATCACTTGGAGCAAAGAATGCGTGAACACATTGAGACTCAAATTGAAGATGTGTGCGCGCGAAAACTCAATCTTGTTTGCTGAAGAGCCATATGGCAGGCACGAGGAAGGCCACGCCAAAAACCAGCATCACGGCCACATCGACCGCGATCGGATTGAGTCGCATGGCCTCCAGGAATATCTCGGGGACGCTTTCACGGAGCGCGACCTGGCGCAGCGGATCTACGCCATAGGAAACGGGATTGACTCTAGCCAGCGCTTCCATCCATACCGGCACGCCGGTAAGCGGGAAGAAGGCTCCCGAAAGGAACAACATGGGCAGCATGAGAAAATTCATGATGACCTGGAAGCCTTCCATGGAGCGCTGCCGAGCTGCCACAAGTATGCCCAGCGCGCTCATCACGGCCGCCAGCAACAGCATTAAAAGGAGCAGATATACCACCTGCTCGAATGTGAGCTTAATGCCTAGCAGGGGCGCCAGGATCAGAATCAGCAGGCCCTGGAACATGGCTAATGTGCTGCCACCGGCGACCTTGCCCAACGCGACCACTCTGCGAGACACGGGTGCCACCATAACTTCCTTCAAAAAGCCAAATTCGCGATCCCAGACGATGGATACGGCCGCAAACACGGCCGTGAAGAGCACCGTCATGGCGATAATCCCTGGGAACATGAACTGCTCAAATCTCAAGTTGCCTCCTGCCAGCGGAGACATGGCGGGTCCCAGACCCGCGCCAAATACAAAAAGGAAGAGCAGCGGGGTTGCCATGGAGGCCACGATGCGGCCTCGATTACGACTGAACCGAATAATGTCTCTCGACCAGATAGTGTAGAAGGTCTTGAGGTGGTGGATCATCTTTGTGGGTTCCTAGCGATCACCTTCTGAGTCGTCCGAACATTCGACCGCGCCGACGCATCTGCTCTTTGGAGTCTGCCTCTTGCTCGCGGATGGCGTGCCCCGTTAGTTTGATGAACACGTCTTCGAGAGTAGGCTGGCGGAGGCTGACACTTTGCACTTCGATCGGGTTGGCGCCATCCGAGAAAGTCTCGATGATCTTCGGAATGAACTGATCGCCCCGCTCAGTTTCCACGATCAGCTGTCCCTCGGGCCCTGTTCTTGCTTCGACCCCATGCACCTCTTTTAGGCGTTGACTGGCATTCTCATTGTCCGAAGTACGTAGGGTGATGAGGTCTCCGCCCACACGTTCCTTCAAATTGGCCGGCGTATCGACGGCCACGATCTGCCCGTGGTCAATGATGGCGATTCGATTGCAGTTTTCCGCTTCGTCCATGTAGTGCGTGGTCATAAACATCGTGACTTGCCGCTGCTCTCGCAACCTGCGCAGGTACTGCCAGATGTGCCGGCGGGTTTGTGGATCCAGACCGAGCGTCGGCTCGTCCAGGAATAGAACGCGCGGACGGTGGAGCAAGCCGCGGGCAATCTCCAAGCGGCGTTTCATCCCTCCTGAATAGGTCCGCACCTGATCGCGCAACTTGTCCGTAAGGTCGACCATCTCCATTAGCTCCTCGGATCGCCGCTTGAAGTCCTCGCGCGAAATGTCATACATCATGGCGTGAAAGCGCAGGTTCTCGTAAGCGGTGAGCTCCTCGTCCAGGCTGGGGTCCTGGAATATGATGCCGATTGAGCTTCGCACCTCGGACTGCCGCGAGGAAACGTCGTACCCGTTGACCTGGGCAGAGCCGCCTGTGGGGCGGAGCAGCGTGCAAAGTATGTTGATCGTCGTGGTCTTGCCCGCGCCGTTGGGGCCAAGGAAGCCAAAGATCTCGCTCTCGTGCACCTCAAACGAGATCTCATTGACGGCTCGGAAGTCGCCGAAGTCCCTGATCAGTTTGTCCACTTGAATGGCGCTCATGTGACCGAGGGAGTTTACCATTCGGGCTGCCCTAGAGTAATTTGGATAGGGCGATCAGCTCCTCGCCGGAGTTCTCGCGCTTAACCCCAGTGCGCACCCATCCCGCCTGCTCCGCCTGCTGGACAGCCGCCCTCAGTTGCGCCTTGCGCCACCCAAATACTTTGCCGAACTCTCCCAGAGAGGCAGCGCCTACCGAGCGAAAGTAGAGCTCGGTCAGTCTCGATCGTGCCTCCGATTCCGTTATTTGCCGAGCTTGATCCAACAGGTCCGGAAACTGGCGCGGCACGATATCGTAGATAAAAGCGTAGTTCCAGGCGCCGGCTTCCGCTATCCCGACCGGCAGGATCTTCATGTCTTTCTGCAGCTCAACCAGCGCCCGCTCGAATCGATACTTGCTACCTTTGCTGGTCAACCCCACTTTGCGGCGAAGAGCGACGGTATCCATCGGCCCTTGGTGGAGCAGCGCCTCGTAGACACGCTTGTTCTCCCTCTTCAGGCGGCCGGCCTCGTACTGAACGAGATAGTCTTCATACGGATCCCCGTAGTTTTCGGTGAGCGCATAGAAGTAAGGAGCAACTTTCAGGGAAATGAGCGTCGCTTTCTTGCGCAGTAATTTAGCGTAGTACCATTTACGCTTCCCAAGCATCTGATCCTTCCAGCCCCAAGTGACGTGGCCCGGGTCGTCGTGTTCGGAGGCCACCGCTCGGTCGCCGGCTACCGCCGTCCAGAGGCTCGGCAAGTCGATGTTCTTGATGGGCCAGAAGAAGATGAAGCCCCGCTCTTCCACGAATTCGACCGCCTGCTCAACGGTCTTCAGTCCGTGCTTTTGCCAATAAGTCTGGGCTCTGTAGGCCTGAAGCCGGTCCTCGTTTATGCCCTGATCTTGCACCACGGCGGCAATCTTACCTCTGCCCGCCATCGGATTGAGAGATGAACCGCTTAATTTCCTGCTGGATCGCGGGGTTGGAAGAGTTGATCTCAAAAGCTCGCGACTCACAAGATTTCGTTCCGCTGTCTCTAAAACTTTTTGTTATCTATGTCGTGGGACGGTTCGGAGCTCAATCGATGCGATTCCGATCGAAGCTCGACGTATTGCCAGCTAAGTTCGGAATCATAGTGTGAAAGAGTCTGCTTCCACTTCCCACAGACATGTGGATCAGTCCATTCGAGTGTTGCCACTCCGTCAGATCCTGCCAATCAGCTTTTCATGGGATCTCCAGGGTTGCTATGATTTGCTCTGGTCCCATTCTGTTGCTTTCGTATGCATCAAGAACTGTCGTGCGATCAAGTTCGTACCACCCCAGCATCAACGCGTATTCGCCTGGGGGCAAATCCTCAGGCACTGAAAATACGACTGTTTCTTCAATAATCATCCCCCTCTCCCATTTTGAGAAAGGTAAGAGAACGAA
>JAPUGV010000083.1 GCA_027298025.1 Chloroflexota bacterium
CTGCTGACCGGATCATCAGCGGCATTTCGGGCGCCATCACGGCGAAAACGGTCACTTATGACTTTCACCGCCTCATGGAGGGTGCCACTAAGGTCAAGACCTCCGAATTTGGCGACGCAATCATCGAGCATATGTAAGCGAGTTGAGTTGCCCGGCGACCCACGATTGACCCGTGCGGCCGCAATCATCCGATCGCACCCTCGACGTTCCAATTTTGGCAGATATGACGGACGATACCTCCAAAGCAGAGCTCGCTCTTGAGGTTCACCGGCGCCTCCTGGAGGCCTACGGTGAACCGACCTGGCGCGACCCTAAGCCGCCTGTGCATGAGCTGGTCTCGACCATCCTTTCCCAGAACACAACCGACATCAATCGCGATCGGGCTTTCGACCGCCTTCGTGAACGGTTCCCCTCATGGGAAGAAGTTCGCGACGCCCCTCCAGAAGAAGTGATCGACGCCATCCGCATCGCGGGGATTGCCAATCAGAAGGGGCCCCGCATCCAAGCTGCGCTCCGAACGATCACTGAGGAGCGCGGCCGGATCGAACTCGACTTCTTGAGGGATATGCCGCCAGATGAGGTCCACGACTGGCTGGTCCTGATTAAGGGGGTCGGACCCAAAACGGCGGCGATCGTGATGCAGTTTTCGCTGGACATGCCGGCCTTCCCAGTGGACACTCACATCCACCGCGTGAGCGGCCGCATTAGCCTGCGCCCGGAAAAGGCCGGCCGGGAGAAGACGCATGAGATCCTGGCCAACCTTTTCCCCCCAAAAACCTATTATCCGGTTCATTTGAACCTGATTCAGCACGGCCGCCAGGTTTGTAAGGCACCACGGCCGCTGTGCGTGTTGTGCAACCTGACCGACCTCTGTGCGTATTACCAACAGCTCGATCCCAAACCCACAAGCTGATGCCTGCGCGTGAATGGCGAGCGACAGCCGGGCCCCGGGGTCCGGAGCCGGGTCAATACTTGGTCTATACTCGAGGTACAGGAGGAGATTGATATGGCCCTTATTTACACCTGGTACGGCCACGGCACCTCGGGCCTCGACATAGATGGCAGTAAGGTGCTCGTAGATCCGTATTTCACGGACAACCCCGCCGCCTCTGCAAAACCTAATGAGATCGAAGCGGACTACATCCTGATCACTCACGGCCACGGCGATCACGTGGGAGACGCGGTGTCCATCGCCAAGCGAACCGGAGCATCGGTTGTCACCAATTTTGAAATCGCTACCTGGTTTCAGAATCAAGGGGTTGAGGCACACGCCCAGCACCTGGGTGGCGGGCACCAGTACCCCTTCGGATATGTGAAGCTTACACTCGCGCTTCACGGTTCGGCTTTGCCCGACGGATCCGATGGGGGAAATCCGTGCGGCTTCCTGGTTACTACCTCCGGCCACCAAAAGATCTACCTGGCAGGTGACACGGGTCTATTCGGCGATATGTCGCTGATTGGTGAGGAGGGTCTGGACCTGGCGGTGATTCCCATTGGGGACAACTACACCATGGGGCCTGACGACGCGCTGCGCGCAGTGAAGCTGCTGCAGGCAAAACACGTCATCCCGGTCCACCACAGCACCTGGGAGTTGATCGAACAGGATGCTGATGCATGGGCCGGGAGAGTCCGCTCTGAGACACAGACCGAGCCTCACGTTCTCCAACCCGGGGAAAGCTTCACGCTCTAGTTCCAAGAAACCACGCGACCCGCAGGGAAGTCTGGATCGCGCCATTCGTGACTCCACCTTGAATCGATCACGATCCACCTGGCTTCGGCTGGCTGGCCTGACTCTGCTCGCGCTGGGTCTGGGGATGGCAACCAACACCCTCGATCCGGTGCTGCTCAGTTTATGGGTGGCCGAGCTCGCCCCCGCGAACCCGGTTACCGCGCTCGCCCTGATTACCGCGGCCGGGCTGCTCGTCGCCACCCTCACTCAACCGGTCATCGGAGCGCTCTCCGACCGGACACGCGCCTCGCTCGGTCGGCGCTTGCCGTACATGATCGTCGGTACCCTGCTGGCGATCGTTTTCCTATTTGTCGTGGCTTTCGCCCCTACCATTTGGATCCTGCTGCTGGGCGTTCTGGCATATCAGTTTGGAGCGAACACCGCGCAAGCTCCCTGGCAGGCCCTGCTTCCAGACCAGCTGCCGGCTTCTCTGCGCGGGGCTGCCTCCGGGCTAAAAAGCCTGTTTGAGATCCTTGGCTTCATCCTCGGACGAAGAATCGCGGCGGATATGGCGGCCCAGGGTACCCCACAGACCGCCATCTTTAGCGCCTCGGCAGCTCTGATAGCGACTCTGGTCCTCACCTCACTGACCGCCCGGTATTGGAGAGGAAGGCGCGCGCCCGAGGATCCCGATGGGGAGAGTGAAACGTCGTCCTCGAGCGAATCTCCGAGTAAGCACGCGCCAGGGAGTGCGCAGGAAGCTCGCCTAAGCATTTCGGATTTTCTCCAGAGAAGCAACTGGCCAAGAGGTTTTGGCTGGTGGTTTGTGAACCGCTCCCTCTTTTGGGCTGCGATTATCGCGCTCAACACCTTTGTGATCTTTTACATGATGAACGTGATCGGGATGACCTCTTTTGAGGCCTTCCGCCTGTTTGGGGACCTCTCGGTCGTCCTGGGGGTTTCGCTCCTGATCATCACGATTCCAGCTGGCCGGCTTTCCGATAAGCTGGGCCGCCGACCGATGATCCTGGCCGCCTGTCTAGTGGCCGTGGCCGGGAATTTGCTGCTCCTGGGCGCCCGCACGCGACCAGTTTTGATTCTCGGCGGAGCCGCGCTCGGGCTGGCAACCGGAGTCTTCCTGAGTGCCAGTTGGGCGCTGGCAACGGACCTGGTCCCTAGAGGAATGGCGGGCCGCTATCTCGGCATCGCCAACATTGCCACCGCCGGCGGCAGTTTCCTTGCGCGTCTGGCCGGGGGCGCGCTCATCGAGCCCATCAACCGGCTTACGGGGAGTCAGGAGGCGGGCTATCTAGCGCTCTACTCACTGACCCTGGTCGCCTTCGTGGTCTCCGCGTTCGCCGTGACGCGGCTAGATGTTGGAGAGCACCGTCGTTCCAGGGAGCTCGGAGGGTAGAATCGATCTGCGGGAGGAGTTCAGAAGCACGGAAGAAGGAAGTAGGAGGAGAGATGGCTGAAGGGAAGCACATCGGCAAGGTGGTGCACTTTTTCGGCAAGATCAGTGTCGCCGTCGTGGAGCTCGAATCCGATCTCAACATCGGAGATACGGTGCACTTCGAGGGGGCTCACACTGATTTTGAGCAGGAGATCGACTCGATGCAGGTCGAAAAGGAAGCCGTTGAGCAGGTTTCGGCTGGTGACGAAGTCGCCATTAAAGTGAAAGAGCGTGCCCGCGCGGGCGACACGCTCCATACGCACGAAGCTGAATAATTCAGCTCAGGGGGAGCGCGATCGTAAAGGTCGCCCCCCGGTCAGGCCCCGGGCTTTCGGCCCAGACGCGACCTTCGTGTGCTTCCGCGATGGCCTTGACGATGGAAAGCCCCAAACCCATACCCGGGTGGCGGCGCGTCATGTGGTCTTCCACCTGATAGAACTGGTCAAAGATCTTGGTGACCTCATCTTGCGGGATGCCAATTCCTCCATCGACCACCCTTAGCCACCCTTCAGAACCGTGCTTCTCCAAGGTGAGCTTGATCCCGCCTTTGGACGGGCTGAACCGCATGGCATTGTTGAGCAGGTTGATCAGCGCCATGCTGACCTTGGGCGCATCGATGTTCGCAACCAACGATTCAGGCGGCAGGTCGCTCGTCAACACTTGGCCCTTGGCCTGAATCATCTCTGAGACCTCCTCCTGGGCTGCGCGCACGGTTTTCTGCAGCGGCTGCTCTTGCAGATCCAGCTCCTTGGACCCGACCTTCATCGTGTTGATGTTGGTCATGTCCTCGATCAGGCTCCGCATCCGCAACGCCTGATTCAGGACCGCCTCCGCATGTTCAGAGGACTCTCCTCCGGCCTCTTCCTGTAACAGCGCTGCGTACCCCAGGATCACCCCCAGAGGAGTGCGCAGTTCGTGGGAGGCGATGGCGATGAAGTCGGTCTTCATGCGATCGAGCCGACCGAGTTCCTCGTAGGCGCGCTTGAGTGCCTTCAGCAGGCGGGCGTTGTTTATCGCCACCGCCGCGGTGGAGGCGATGATCTCCAACGTGCGAGTATCATCCTGCGTAAACTCGCCCCCGTGCTTATTGAGCGCCTCCAGCACACCGATGACCTCATTGCGGATGCGCATAGGGACTCCAATGAGCGAGCGGGTTTGGAGCTGAGTCTTGGCGTCGACCTGTGAAAAGTGGCGTGGGTCTTTGGCCACCTCGTTGATGATCATCGGTTCGTTCTTTCGATAGATCGTCCCGGCGATGGATCCCTCCATGGGAATCGGGATCGTGCGCAGCTCCTTGGGGTCTCCGCCAGTAGCGGCCGCAAAATAGAGGTCGTGGGTGTTTTCATCTAACAGGAGGATTGAGGCGCCCTCGCTGTGGAGCAGGTCCGTGGCCATCTTGATGATGAGCTGTGGCAATCTGTCGGGTTCCAGCGTGGAATTCAGCGTCAGACTGATCTCAACCAGCTTGGAGCGTTGGTAGACAAGCTCCCGAAGCCAATCCAGCTCCTGCTGACTGTCCTGAACGCCCATGCGCTAAGTGTATTCGAGTGAGTAGGCCTTGTCCACGAATCGCCCATGACTCCAGGGTATACTCGCGATTGCGCACAATTACGCGTAAATCATGAAAGTTTCCGTCCTTCAAGAGAACCTGGCGCGCGGTCTTACAAAGGTGTCGCGCGCCGTATCCCCACGTAGCACGCTCCCCGTATTAGGGAACATCCTGGTCGCTACGGATGACGGCCGTCTCCGCCTCTCTGGCACCAACCTCGAGCTGGGCATCACCTGCTGGATCGGCGCAAAGATTGAGGACGAAGGCGCCACGACCGTCCCAGCTCGCACATTCGTCGATCTCGTCAATACTCTCCCCACCGAAACCGTCGAGATGGAGCTAACGACGCGCACGCAGACTCTCAACGTCCGCTCCGGCACCTTTAACAACAACATCAAGTGCATCGATGCGCAGGAATTTCCTCCAATGCCGCCGAAGGAGCTGGAGGAGGGGATCGAGCTGAATCTTGCGGATCTTCGAGAGATGATCTCGCAAGTCACCTTTGCCGCCTCGTCTGACGACGCACGACCGGTGCTGACGGGAGTCTTGGTTGAAATCCTGGGCGGAGAAATGACCCTGGCGGCCGCAGATGGATTCCGGCTCTCCGTTCGCAAGGCCCAGCTTTCAAACGGGCCGGATCGTTCGGTGAAGGCCATCATTCCGGCCAGGGCGCTGTCCGAGCTCGCGCGCATCGCGGGCGACGACGAAGATACGATCCAAATGATCCTGCCCTCGGACCGCAGCCAAGCTATCTTCCGTGGGCGTGACTTCGAGCTGGTCTCGCAGCTGATCGACGGAGCCTTTCCCGACTATCAGGGCATCATCCCAACCAGCCACAGCAGCCGCACGGTGCTTCCAACTGCAGGCTTCTTGCATGCCTGCAAGGCGGCTGATATTTTCGCCCGCGAGTCGGCCCACTCGGCGCGACTCAATATTATCCCCGGAGACGATCAGGGACCTGGCACGGTCGAAGTCACGGCTACGGCTGCCGAGACGGGCTCCAACGAGATCACGGTCGATGCCACGATCGAAGGCGAGCCGATCGAGATCGCCTTCAACGTGCGGTTCCTCGTGGAAGTGCTGAGCGTGGTTGAGTCTTCTAGCGTGGCGCTCGAGACCAGTGGCCCGGCCTCCCCGGGCGTGATCAAGCCCGTCGGACGTGATGATTTTCTTCACGTCGTGATGCCCATGCACCTGGGCCGCTAGGCTTTCCTCAGAACTCCTGCCATCCTCTCGCACTTCCCAACTGCGATTCGTTGCAATTATGTCAACCCAAAGAACCGTTACGAGCACCCCACGACGCACTGCTGCGAGGCTCCCTCTTTTGATTCGGGCGTGCGCTCGCTAGAATACGCACAGAGATAACACATGGCATTCGACCCCGACGGTTTTCCCAAAGTACTGACGCTGCTGCTCGAGCTGTATGAGTACCCCATTCTGGCGCCTCAGATCCGGGGGCATATGCGGGAGGAGATGTTCAATCGCGGCGTAATCAATAAGGAGGCGTTCGAGACTGAGGTTCGCGAAAAGTCGATCCAATCCCAGGAACGGGAGGGTCTCCGAGATCCGGACAACCAGGAATCCCCGGACGTGTGGATGAATCGGCTCCGCATCACGCGCGACAACCTGACCGATTTCTATTTCGCATACAACCTCCCGCACGAGCTTTTTGAATCGATCGTGCGGCAGACCCTTGCGCACCGCGGCGAGGCCAGCGACGTCGTGCTCACTTTCCATCCGGAATTAGCGCCTTGGGACATGCTCTTTGCCCAAGGTGAGGCCTACGAAATGCTGCCTCAGGAGGAGCGCGCGCACGTGGAGCATCACCTGCAAGAGATCAAAGTGGTGCTCATCAAAGCCATGATCAGCGATCATCTGGAGTATGTCGGGATCGCTAAAGAGTGGCTTTCGATCTCGGACTTGAAGGCTGTCCGGAAACACCGTATCGGGCGGGGCAAGATCGGCGGGAAGGCGGCCGGCATCGAGCTGGCGCGCGCGATCTTAACACAGTCCGCGGAGGAGACAGTTCTGAGCCGGTTGCATTTCCCGAAATCCTGGTTCCTGGCGGCCGATGTGTTTTACCGGTTCAACCAGTTCAACGACTTCTTCGACTTCGCCAACCAAAAATACAAGAGCGAGGATGAAATTCGTGAGGAGTATCCGGCGATAAGACAAAGCTACGAGAAGGGAAGGTTTCCTGAGGAGTTCGTGGATCCACTGCGAGAGATCCTGGACGAATTGGGGCGGACCCCGCTGATCGTCCGCTCCTCCAGCCTGCTGGAAGACTCGTTCGGGTTCTCGTTCGCCGGGAAGTACGAAAGTATTTTCTGTGGAAATCAGGGTACCCCTAGGGAGAATCTGCGCGCCTTGCTGCAGGCCGTGGCGGACGTCTACTCTGGTGTCTACAACCCAAATGTGCTGCTATATCGCGGAAGCAAGGGGCTGCTCGACTATGACGAGCGCATGGCGGTCCTGATCCAGGAAGTCCGTGGGCGGCAGGTGAATGGGTATTTCCTGCCGGACGCATCGGGCGTGGCCTTCTCGCAGAATCAGTATCGCTGGAGTCCCATGATCGATCGCGAGGCGGGTTTCATGCGGCTAGTTTGGGGCCTGGGGACTCGCGCCGTCGACCAGGTCGGCAACGACTATCCGCGATTGGTCGCGCTGAGCCATCCGGAGCTTCGGCCAGACCGGGACCCGGATCGGATCCAACGCTACTCACAGCACTTCGTCGATTTG
Organism: Chloroflexota bacterium; assembly: GCA_027298025.1. Taxonomy (GTDB): domain Bacteria; phylum Chloroflexota; class Anaerolineae; order Anaerolineales; family E44-bin32; genus JADFRG01. The sequence goes on from JAPUGV010000083.1 coordinate 7,411, forward strand.
ATTGATCTCGAATCCAATGCTATGCGAACGGTTCCGGTCAACGAAGTGCTGGACAGCAGGACCCCTCATCTGCGCTGGATCGGCCAGCGTTATCGGGGCGGTGTGCTGCAGGACTTCGTCACGGCGCCGTTATCGTTGGAGCCAAGCGAAACGGTGATCACCTTTAGTGGCTTGCTGCGTCGTTCTAGCTTCGCCAAGGACATGAAACATATCTTGGAAATGCTAGAAAAGGCGTATCGGCGACCCGTTGACGTCGAGTTCCTATCTCTGCTTGGCGATCCTCCGGAGGAACAAAGGCTTTACTTGCTGCAGTGTCGACCGCAAAGCCAATTGGAGTTGAAGAGCGTTGAGTTACCGACCAGCGTTCCTAAGGACCGGCTGCTGTTCGCGAGCCGGCGGCTGGTTCCTGATGGTCGAGTCAGCGATGTTCGCTACTTGATCTACATTTCGCCCGACGGATACAGAGCAGACATCAGCGATTCAGAGCGATCGGAACTTGCGCGGCTGGTGGGCCGCATCAACGCTCGGTTGGCAGAGGAATCCTTCATTCTGTTGGGGCCGGGTCGCTGGGGAACCCAAAATCCCCGCTTGGGCATCCCGGTAGGTTACGGGGATATCTACCACGCCAAAGCGCTGATCGAAGTCGTCCCTGACGATCAGGCGCCGGAGCCCTCCTACGGCACGCACTTTTTCCAGGATCTGGTGGAGGCGGGGATTTATCCGCTGGCCGTGGCGCTCGAGGACGAGGGCGACGAGTTCAACCAGCAATTCTTCGACACTTCAGAGAACGTGCTCGCTCGGCTGCTCCCTAAGGATGCCAAATGGACGAACCTGGTGCGCGTCATCGAGCTGCCGGACGACCTGAGAGCCGAGCTCGTCATGAACGGCAAGGCCAATATGGCCATCGCCTATTTGGTAGCAAGAGAATCGTAGCTGGTCCTACTAGCGCGCCCAAAACGGACGGTGATCGGTTTTCCAACCGTGCTCACCCATTAGGGGGACAAAGGCGACCGGTGCGATACGCTCCTGGCTGAGCGCTCCCCCTTTCCCTTTGCGCCAGCGCTCCAGCATCTGTCCCTCCTGACTGCCGACGGGCACGACTAAACGCCCCTCGGGGGCAAGTTGCTCCTTGAGCGGTTCCGGCGGCTTGGGCGCGGCTGCTGTGACCACGATGGCCGGGTACGGGGCATGCTCCGGCAGGCCACTCGAGCCGTCGCGCTCCAGGACTTCCACATTCTCGTAGCCCAGCACGCGCAGCTTTTCCGCCGCCAGGCGAGCCAGTTCGGGGATGCGCTCAAGGGAATAAACTTTGGCCACGAGCATCGACAGAACCGCGGCCTGGTATCCCGATCCCGTGCCGATCTCCAACACAGTCTCCTCTCCTTCGAGCTCGAGGAGCTGCGCCATCAACGCCACGATGTAGGGCTGCGAGATGGTTTGGCCCTTCTCCAGGCGCACCGGACCATCGGCATAAGCCTGCCGCCGTAGGTCATCCGGGACGAAACGGTGGCGCGGAACGGAGCCCATGGCCGTCAGAACGCGCGAATCGATGATATCCCGACCGCGCAATTGAGTTTTCACCATGCGCTCGCGGGCGTGCTTGAGCTTTTCCTCTCCAGTGGACATGGAATGCCTGACTGGATTATATGCAGGAAGGCGAGCAGTCATTGGCTGATGTTTCGATAAATCTGCAGATAAGGCTGTGTCGAGATCAGTAGAGCATTAATTGTATTATTGCATCAAGACCCTTTCGCGAAAGGTAGTGGTGGAGTATGAGCAAACTTCGGCTGGGCTTCTTCCTCATAATCTTCTTGATAGCTATGACTGCATGCTCTCAGCCCACGAGAGTTGTCACAGTCATTGTTACTCAGGATCAGCCTGTGAGAGTCGTCACAGTCATTGTTACTCAGGATCAATCTAGCGAGCCGGTTCAACCACCGCCGTCCCCTTCCCAAGTCGGCCAAACTCATGAAGACTGTACGTTGGCTGGAGCAGGAACACTTGTGACGTGTCGGATAGGCAGAGCATATTGCAGCTATCGCCCGGACATAAATGGGGAACCCACTTTCTGCAATGATGCCCCGTTTCCCACCCACTCATTTACATTACTAGTCTGGGGTCAGAATTGGAGCAACTATGACGGGAGTTGTTTGTTGGTCACAGGACAGGTGACTCGGTTCGAGGGAAAGCCCCAGATCGTGGCAACAAGCCGCTCCCAGGTCGAGCCCTGTTGATCATGTGCGCTCGCCAAAGGGCCGCTTTAATGGGATTTATCCTGATCGGAGCCGCCCTTCTAGCGGCTCTTTACTTCTATCTCGCTAGTAGGTACCTGGCAAATAAGGACACCGTTCTATTCCTTGTATCATTCGTGATCGATGGCGACACCATTCTGCTGGAATCTGGCGAAAGTGTTCGATACCTTGGAATCGATGCACCTGAGACCCACCACCCAAGACGAGGGCTAGAATGCCATGGCGCGGAAGCCACCGAAAGAAACCGAGAGCTTGTCGAGGGCAAGAGCGTCAGGCTTGAGTCTGATACTACTAACCGGGATGCCTATCGGCGATTGCTCAGGTATGTCTATGTAGGCAACACGTTTGTCAATGCGGTGCTCGTTGAGGAAGGCTTTGCTTACTCAAGCTACTACCCTCCCGATACCAAGTATTACCAAAGCCTATTGGCCCTTGAACTTGAGGCTGAGGTCGCTGGCCGAGGATTATGGTCTGCTTGCCAATCCTAGGCTGAGAATGAAACCGCCGCCTCCCCCACCGGCGCCTTCCTGCCATCCATCGTATGAAGGGAATCGGGATTGGCGATTACGACTGTGGTGGTGAAATTAGGAAATGGGCCGAATTACATCTGGGTTACGGTCAGAATTGTTGGATATGACGAATTCGGACTAGATGGTGACGGGGACGGAAGGGGATGCGAATGAACGTCTTAGTATGGAGCTCAACAGCCAGATCATGCGGCGAAGCCCTGCAAACACTGGACCTTAGGATGGATTATGTTGTGCTCGATGCTGAGTCGGCCACTTAGGGCTACCCTCCGATCCTGGTCGTATTGTCAATGCAGATCTGATGAATCCAATCCAGGTGATGGGTCGCCTACGACCTCGCGACCCGATTTCATGATTAAGCAGAGTTTCACCGGTGAATACGCGCCCGGACAGCAATAGTGGCGACTGCCCTCGAGTCCACGCTCAGGAGAATAGAGCAAAACCGCCTTCCCGACCTCGATTTGGGGCCGGAGGCGATCCATCCCGCGTATCACGGCCTGTCCATTTTGAATGTGCCGGCGAGCATAGGAAACTGGCTCGGCGCGCCCGGACTTCCCCACCCGCCGATTGACCACGCCGAATTTGACGATCTGGCTTCCGGTGCCAGGCAAGTGGTGGTGATTCTGGTGGATGCCGTGGGATTGAACCTGTTTGAACGCTGGCTGGAT
>JAPUGV010000084.1 GCA_027298025.1 Chloroflexota bacterium
GGAGGATTGGCTCACTCAGCACCCCAATACGCAGGTTCTGGATTTGGATACCGGCTATGAGCGCTACTATCTTCCCGGAGCCGCGTACGGAGACTATTTTTCGTCTACATCGACGATGTTCCCGGTCTGGCGGCGGGGCGACCAGCTCGACACTAAGGATCGCATCTACGCGCTGCGGATCGACGGCACCCCAAAAGCCTATCCGCTGAGTGATCTTGTCCTGGAGGCGTGATCAACGACCAGATCGGCGAGACCAATATCGTATTGGTGGCCAATCGGGGCCGAGTCACGGTCCGGGGTGAGAATCTCCGTGTGGGCCAGGTAGTCTATGATTCTGGCGGCGAGGTGCGTGCATTCGACCGGGGGACGGAAGTATTTGCGGCCAGCGATGACCCGGACGTGATGCTCGATGCTCAGGGGAGTGCGTGGCAAGTCACCGAAGTAGGTCTGTTGGGGTCGGATGGCGAGATGGCGCCCCGCATCAATGGCCATCTGGCCTATTGGTTTGGCTGGTTCGCATTCTTCCCGAACACGCTTGTTTACGGGAACCAATTGGCGGAGGGATAAGTCATGAGTCGCAGGACCTGGATCATCATCGGCATTTTGGTGCTGCTGGCGCTTCCGGTTGCATGGGTTCTCATCTCACCGCTCTTTATCGATCGAGAAGTGGACGAGGCTTTTCCCATGGTCTCAACCGAAGCCTCTGCAACAATGTCGGCCGCGGCGGCCAAACCCGCCGTGGAGATGGAAGAACCGATGCCCGTAGGAGATATGGAGACCATGCAGATCCTGGCCCAGGGAGAGTTTTATGACCTGGGGGGACATCCAGGCATGGGCACCGCCACGGTTTACGAGCTGGCCGACGGCTCGCGAGTGTTGCGCTTCGAGAACTTTGAGGTGATCAACGGTCCGCAGTTGCACGTTTGGCTCGTGCCTCCGGATCCGGTTCCAGATGCGGTTGGCCGGGAGATCCCCGGCTATTTCGATGCAGGGGCCTTGAAGGGAAACATCGGTGACCAGAATTATGAGCTCCCCGCAGATCTCGATCTGGGGGAGTATGGTTCGGTCGTGATCTGGTGTGTCCCCTTCAGAGTTCCTTTCAACGCCGCCCCGCTCAATCCTCCCTAAACCGATTGGAGAAGAGGGATTTGGCTCAACCGAAGGATATCCTGGTCGTCGAGGACGAAGATAATATTCGAGAAGTCATTGGCCGATACCTGGAGCGCGAAGGCTTCAATGTGCGCGAGGCGGCCGATGGATATGCCGCGCTGGATGCCATTGAGCAGCAGGAGCCTGATCTGATCGTGATGGATCTTATGCTGCCGGGCATTGACGGTCTCACCCTCACGCGGCAGGTGCAGCAGCAGTCCGGTATCCCGATCATTATCTTGACTGCACGGGGGGATACGAGCGATCGAATCCGCGGACTCGACTGGGGAGCAGACGACTATCTTCCCAAACCTTTCAGCCCGCGCGAGCTCGTGTCCAGGATCCATGCTGTGCTGCGAAGAGTAGGAGAGCCAACCGCCTCTGAGTACACATTTGGAGAAGTCACCATTGCCTATGAGTCAAGGCAGGTGCATTGGAATGGCGAACCGGTTTCTCTGACCGCCAGGGAATTCGACCTACTGTGGTTCCTGGCCGGCCACCCCGGACAGGTTTTCAGTCGCGAAAATCTGCTGGACAATGTCTGGGGCTCAGATTTTTCCGGAGATCCTTCTACGGTGACAGTGCACATGCGACATCTGCGCACGAAGGTGGAGCCGGATCCCTCTTCTCCTCGGCACCTGGTCACCGTGTGGGGGGTAGGCTATCGTTTTGAGAAGTGACTAAACGAAGATTGACCTTTCCACTCACTCTAGGTCTGACGCTGGCTGCAACGTTGGGCCTTGCGGCGCTGATCATGCGCCCGAGCCCGCAAGAGCTGCTCGACCTGGCGATCATGTTCGCCGTCGCCGGACTGGGAGCTTCACTCGTAGGATTCCTGTCGGTTCAGGTGGGCTGGTGGCGGCGCGCAACCAGCCTCACTCAGACCTTAACCGTCGGCCACATACTCGCGGCACTTTTCGGTCTGGTGATCGTGCTGCTCGCAGCCAGGCTTATGTTTATCAGCCAACACGACCTGGGCCTTGCAGGCGTGCTGCTGTTTTTCGCCAGCAGCGTTGCGGTATTGTTCGGCTATTTCTTTTCGAATTCCATAACGCAAAGGCTCAAGGAGCTCGATCGTGGTGCCAGCCGCCTGAGCGAGGGCGACTTCTCTGTGCGAGTTTCGATTGAGGGTCGGGATGAAGTGGCAGATCTGGGCCTGGCCTTCAATGCGATGGCCGAACGCCTCGAGCAGGCGGAGCGCGAGGCCGAACGATTGGAGCAGGCGCGACGGGATTTCATTGCCGGGGCCTCTCACGATCTGCGCACCCCATTATCCGCGCTGCGGGCCATGCTGGATGCGATCGCGGATGGAGTGGTTGAGGATCCCGCTGACTATATTCGTCGCAGCCAGCGCGTGATCACCCAAATGAGCAACCTGACGGATGACCTTGTCGAATTGGCGACGCTGGACAGCGGGGAAGCGCCAATGGAGCGGTCACCAGGTTCGATCGAAGAAGTTATTGAAACTGCGATGGAAGGCGCAGCGCACAGGGCGGAAGCGAGGGGCGTTGAGCTTATTGCTCCGGTCCACAACGAGCTCCCCTTGATCCCGATGGCAGCCGACAAAATCGGCCGCGTCGTTCAAAATCTGCTTGACAATGCCATCGACCATACCGGGTCGGGTGGGCAGGTAAGCATTTCGACCACGGAACGAAACGGCACGGTGGAAGTGACCGTGCGGGATACGGGGGAGGGCATCCGCGCGGAGAGCTTGCCCCATATCTTCGAGCGGTTCTACCGTGGGGAGGAGAGTCGGTCGCGAGCAGACAGCGAAGCCGGAGGGGTGGGGCTCGGCTTGGCGATCGCCAAGGAGCTTGTTGAAGCGCATGGGGGGAGCATATGGGCCGAGAGTGGTAAGCAACGCGGGACTCGGATTACATTTTCGCTGCCAAAGGAGCGATCTGCGTGAAATTTGTGGTCCTGCTTGGCTTGGGCCTGCTCATGGCATGTGTTCCTCAGTCCCAACCCGCGGAGGATTCACCTGTGGAAATCGAGGCGGCAGCATTGCCAAACCTGGGCCCGGCTCCCGAGCTTGAGAATGAGATCTGGCTCAATACAGATCGGCCGCTGCGCCTGGCTGAGCTTCGTGGCAAGGTTGTATTAATCGACATGTGGACCTTTGGGTGAATTAACTGTCAAAGGGTCATCCCGAGCCTCCGTGAGTGGCACACACGATACCTCGACCAAGGGCTGGTTGTGATTGGAAATCATTACCCGGAGTTCGGCTATGAACGGGATCTCGCAAACCTTAAGCAGGCCCTCGTGCGGCTGGAGGTCGAGTATCCGGTGGCCCAGGACAACGATCGAGTAACCTGGGGCGCCTATGGGACCCGCTACTGGCCCACACTCTATCTGATCGACAAAGAAGGAAATTTGCGCTATCAACACATAGGCGAAGGGCGATACGAGGAAACTGAAGCAGCAATTCAGTCATTGCTGGCCGAACCTTACCCCTAGTCTTAGTCGCAAATCCATCCGGATTCCCCGGGCTGTTCGCTAACAAACGGGAAATATTCCAGCAGAATCCCCCCAAAGAGGGGCTCATAGCGTCACAGGGCGGTTGTGCTATACTGCCGCGCTGTGGATGCCGGAGGAGAGACCACGCAACGTGCCGTGGTCTGGCTACGCCACCTGGGTTTGGATTCGCTGGTGGCGGACATCCTAGAGGCCGCTGGCCCCTTTACGACGTTCTTAGCGCAACTCAGCTATATGGCCGTACCGTTCCTCGGGGATGGCTTGAACGACATAGGGCGCTCGTTGGAGCGGCCGGAGGGGCTTATTCAAGAGTTAAGGGAAGGCTCATGACGGCCGTCAATCTGCAGGGCTTGCTGTTGCTTTTCGTATTCCTGGGGCTGATGCTGGGATCAGTCGCCATTAGCCGACGCTGGCCTGCAACTTTCCGGCAAATTGCGGCCTTTGAAGCTCTGGGAAAGGCGATTGAACGTGCCGTCGAAGCGGGCGAACGCGTCCACTTATCTCTCGGCACTGGTTCCGTAATCGGCCCCGATAGCGCTCCCGCTTTTGCGGGGTTAGCAGCACTCACCCGGATCGCCCGAGCAACTTCTATGAGCGATCGTCCCGCGGTGGTTACAACGGGCGACGGCGCCATGGCAATCCTTGCCCGCGACACGCTCCGCAGCTCTTACGGCGAGATGGGTGCCTCTGAACTTTACAACCCTACTTCCGGCCGCCTCCTCGGGCCTACGCCTTTCTCTTATGTCGCGGGTCTACCCAGCATCTTGACCAACGAGAGAGTGTCGGTGCACATGCTCAGCGGCTTCTACGGTTTCGAAGCCGGCCTAGCAGCCGAGTTTGGCGAGCGGGCGCGCGCCTTCGTCATCGGCGGGACCAGTGAGGTTCAGTCGCAAGCCTTGCTCTACGCGGTCGCGCAGAATCCTCTGTTGGGTGAAGAAGTATTTGCCAGTGGCGCATATTTGGGGGCAGGGGAGCTGCACAGGGCCAGCCTACGAGCGCAGGACATCATACGGATTGGACTCATCGTACTGATCTTGCTGGGCGTAATCATGGCTACCTTCGAGGACCTGATTTGAGGCTCTTCCGGATCTCCGCGCTGTGGGCTGCGATCGCGGCCGCAGTTGGGGTCTTTGTATTGTTGGGCTACTTCGTAAACATTGATTTCATTCAAAATATCCGCTTGCTGTTCATGCGGTGGGCGGCGCTCCTGGCCGCGGCTGCCCTGCTGGTTGGCCTGGCGAACCTGGTACAGGTGCACTGGCGCAAGTTAAGTTTGGCGGAGGAAGGCTGGATCTACAGCGCGGTTCTTATCCTGGCGTTCCTGGTCACGCTCATCCTGGCCCTGTCCTTTGGACCGGACAATCCCGTTGCGCTGTTTATTTTTGAGTACTTCCAACTCCCGCTCGAAGCGGGACTCATGGCTCTTCTCTCAGTGATTCTGCTCGTAGCCGGGTTCCGATTGGTGACACGGCGGCGGGACGCCTTCAGTATTCTTTTCTTGGCCACCGCACTGCTTGTCATGTTCGGAACGGGACCCGCAGTGACTGAGGGGCCGGTCACCGTCGTGATGCGGGATCTGCGAGCTTGGATTTCACAGGTGTGGTCCGCCGGAGGGGCGCGCGGAATCGCGCTGGGAGTCGCCCTCGGGGCAACGACAACCGGCTTGCGTGTATTGCTAGGTGCCGACAGGCCTTATGGATCCTAACTAGTGGAAGAAATTCATTGTCCGATGTGCGGCAAACCCAATCATGGGGGAGCCGAAGAATGTGTGCACTGTGGGGCGCGACTCAAGCCGCTCGAGGTGGGCGGAAGTCCCGAGGACTCGGAAGATTGGCTGGACCGCATGCGGGAGGAGGCGGCGGATTCCCCCACTGATTCGGACTCGGGTGAGGCGGCTCCTTCGGAGCCAGAGTCCGAGCCGGATTTCGATCGGCTGAAGGCTGATGAAGAGCTACCCGGGCAGGCCAAAGAGGACGTTCCGGAGTGGCTGCAGCGCATTAGAGCGAAGCAGGCAGAGGAACCGAAAGGCCTCCCGGCTTCGGGTGAAGCTGCACCCGAGGAGGCTCTGCGAGCGGCAGCGACTCAAGCGGATGATCTTCAGGAGGGGCAGACAGAGAAGGCACCTTTGGAAGATCTCAGGCCCGTAGATGAACCTGAAGACCTGCGAGCTGCAGCGACTCAAGCAGATGAGGTTCAAGAAGTGCAGACAGACCCAGCGCCTGAGGGTGATCTCGGGCCTGTCAGTGAACCAGAACCTGCAGCGGAGTTTCCGGATTGGCTCGAGGGTACGGAAGATCAAGGTGCGGAGGCGCTTCCACATGTCCCAGCCCTAGTAGGTGGAGCAGAAGAATCCCCTGACGTCGAACTGGGCGATTTGGGTCTGCCCGATTGGTTGGGGGAGATCGAACCCCTCGAAGACGAGCAGCCCCCCCGAGCTGCGCCGGACCTGGCCCCGGCAACGCTCCCGAACTGGCTGGAAGCTATGCGTCCGGTCGAGACCTTTCGATCCGTCGTTGAAATCAAATCAGAAGACGATCAAGCGGTTGAATCGGTGGGACCGCTAGCCGGCCTGAGCGGAGTTCTGCTCGCTGAGCCCGTTGTGGCGATGCCCCGCACCTCAAGCGTCGGCTCTATGCAGCTCGACGTTTCAGAGCGCCAATACGCTCAGGCAGAGCTTCTTCATCGATTGGTCGATGAAGAAGAGCGAGAAGCGCCGGCCAAGCCGAAGCGCAGAACTCGGCCGGCGGTTTTCCGCTGGGCTATTGCGGCCACTGTCCTGGTGGCCGTTTCGCTCCCAATTGTCACAGGCGCGCCCCGCTTCGCACTGCCCGGTCTCGAGCCCCGAGAACTCGGAGCGCTGTTCAATCTAGTGGAGCGGCTGCCGGGAGAACAGCCGGTGCTTGTCGTGTTCGATTACGAGCCCGGGTATGCCGGCGAGCTCGAGACGGTTTCGGGGGCATTTCTGGATCAGATGATGGCCCGAGGGCTGCTCATTGCAAGTATGTCCACCCGTCCGACGGGACCCGCGTTGGCCCTGCGCGCCATGGATCCTTATCTTGATCGCCACGGCTACGAAAACGGTCAAGGGTTCGTGCATTTGGGCTACTTGTCAGGAGGACCGACCGCAGTGCAGCTCTTTGCCGTCAATCCACGCGAGGCCGTACTTAAGGGATTTGCGCTGCCCGAAGAGGTGAAAGAGGCCGGTCTCACCGCCTGGGATACGCCTGTGCTGGATCAAGTTCAAGCTCTTTCGGACTTCGGCATGGTAGTCGTCATTACTGCCGACAGTGAGTCGGCCCGCGTCTGGGCGGAACAGGCCCGCCCCAACATGGGCGACACACCGTTGGTCGTGGTGATGTCCGCGGGCGCGGAGCCGCTCATTCGACCCTACTTTGAGAGCGACGATCCCAAAGTAGGCGGAATTCTGTCGGGGCTGCCAGCGGCCGCCGCATACGAGCTGCGCAATGGCCGCCTCGGCCTAGCACAGGAGCGCTGGGACGCATTCGGCACCGCGATGTTGGCGGCCGAGTTCGTGCTGTTTGCGGGCATAGGCTACGGACTTCTAATCTGGTGGAGAAGCCGGAGCCTGGCTTAGAACTATGGATACTGCGGACCTGATCGCGAGTTTCTTAGCCTCGGTGCTGACCGTCATGGTTCTCAGTTACCTGATTGGCGACAACCCGCTGTTCAAGCTCGCAATGCACCTACTGATTGGGGTGGCCGCTGGCTATGCGGGAGCGGTCGCGGTGCACAGTGTACTGATTCCGGGGTTGGTCCAACCGGTCCTGGAAGCGGGCCTCACCGGTTTGGCAGACCCTCGGTTGATCGTAACCGTGATCGTTCCGCTCATCTTGGTCATCTTGCTTTTCTTGAAGGTTGCTCCGTCAACCGCTCGTTACGGCACGATCTCCATGGTGCTGCTGGTGGGTGTCGGGGCGGCGGTGGTCGTGGGGGGCGCCATAACAGGAACCCTCCTGCCGCTGACGCTGGGTTCGATGGAATCCCTGAATCCCAACATTATCAATCAACTCACCGGGGAATCGGGCTTGGAGCGCATGCTCAACGTC
>JAPUGV010000085.1 GCA_027298025.1 Chloroflexota bacterium
CTTCCATCGTTCGGCCTCTGCAGATGCCTGGTCCGCCCGCTCTCGAAGTATTGCAACTTCGCCGCCCTCGGTTGTCGGGACTATGTACTCTGTACGTTGCTCAGTCATGTTCCACCCCAAATGCAAACAGCCGCCCAAGTCGGCGGCTGAGTCGTGTTACATTTACGTTCTCCATTAAGCCGGAGACTTTCAACAGCTACATAGGCAGTTCCAGACTCGACCTCCGTTGGTTGCAGGTTCGAGTCCTGCCGCAGGTACTTGCGGTGTCAAATTCGATTCGACTGACCTTTCTGGTGCTGAGCCTATTCGGCCTGGCAGCGAACCTGCTGGGCCTGGCCTATACATTCGCGGCCCTCGTAAACGTCTTCTTTGGCTAGTTTCAAGCCACCTTTCAGACACCTTTCAATTCAGTCGCTACTGAGACAATTTGTGCAATAATCCGTTTGCACCTTAACAGCGGGCAACCTCCGCTTAGGTGTTTCCACTCTCGCCTTGGTCGCCATGAATGTGGCGACCTTGTGCGTTTAATGGGACCAAGGTTCATTGCAAGCGTCGGAATCGATGGTGTAAACTTTCCTACGTGGTTGAAAGCAATGGTAACGCCCCTGCAATCGGAAAACTAGTCGTCTGTATCGAAGACGAACAGGAGATGATCGACCTCGTTCAACTCATTTTGGGCCGTCGAGGTTTCGAGGTGGAGGGGGCAAACGGGGGACTCGAAGGCTTGGAGAAGGTTCGGCAGAGGAAGCCCGATCTGGTCCTGCTGGATCTAATGATGCCGGACATGGACGGTTGGGAAGTGTACCAGCGCATGAAGTCGGACGAATCTTTGCGCGAGATCCCAGTGATTGTGATTACGGCCAAGGCGCAGTCTATCGACAAGGTTTTGGGACTGCATATCGCAAAGGTAGATGACTACATCACGAAGCCGTTTGGTCCGCAAGAGTTGCTCGAAAGCGTAGAGAAGATCCTGGGGCAGGTCGACTAGCGCGGCTATATTGGTAACTAGGTGGGGCTGCGTAAGCAGCCCCGCTTTCGCGTGGGTGCGGCCCCTCCGGAAACGCTATAATCGCCGCATGCGTATCAGCGCCATCCTCATAGCGCTCAGTTTATGGGGCGGTTTAGCACTGGCTCCCGCCAAGCAGGACGGCCCAGTGTACGTTGTTGAGGCCGGGGACTCTCTATTCTCAATTGCCCAGATCTTTGGAACAACGGTCGAGGAGCTGGCAGAGGCCAATCAAATTGAAGACCCCTCCGCGATCTTCCCCGGCCAGGCGCTGCTCATTCCGGGCTACGAAGGCCTTGGTGGGACCCTGGAATTCAATCCGGTCCGTTACGGGGAGACGCTGAGCAGCCTGGCGCTTCGATATGGTCAGCCAAAGGATCAACTGGGCCGGCTGAACCGTGTACTCAACCCTCAACGGCTCTACTCGGGGCAGCCGTTCGTTTTCCCGGAACGCATCGGCGGAATGCCGACCTCTCAGCGAATTACATCACTTCATGGCCAGAGCATGTTCGAGCTCTCCTCTGAGCTTGGCATGGATTCCTGGGTGCTGGCTCATGGCAACGGCATCGAGGGTCGGCGGTGGCTCGTGCCGGGTGAGCTTGTCTATGCGCCCGGGGATCAAAGTGCAACCACTGCCCTGCCGCCGGAATTTGGAACCGTTACTTTGACGCCGGACCGCGCGACACAAGGAAGAACCCTCAGCGTCCAATTGGAGAGTCCAAACGAAATTACTGGCCGCCTCGGGGACCGGCAATTGAAGGTCATTGCGACGGGGGAGGGATTGGCACTTGCGCTGCAGGGGGTACATGCATTGGAAGAACCGGGATTGGTTGAGCTGGAACTGGTCGTCGACGATGGCATGCGATACAGCCAGCCACTGCTCATCCGAGATGGGGGATACGGACAGGAATACCTACAAGTGCCGCCTGAGACCCTCGATCCAGCGAACACCGAGCCGGAGGACCAATTGATCGCCAGCGTCGTGAGCCAGGTGACGCCGGAGAAGCTCTGGGAGGGAACGTTTGCTTATCCCTCCACCTATTTTGAGACTTTCCCATCCTTCTTCGGCACTCGGCGCAGTTATAACGGAAGCGATTTTATCTACTATCACACGGGGTTGGATCTCTTCGGCAGCAGCAGCACGCCCGTGCTGGCTCCGGCGATCGGAAGGGTGGCCCTTTCAGAATTTCTGACCGTCCGAGGGAATGTGACCTACATCGATCACGGCTGGGGGGTTTATACCGGGTATCTCCACCAATCGGAGAGTTTGGTGAAGCCTGGTGATATCGTGGAGCCGGGACAAACGATTGGGTATATGGGAGGTACGGGTCGCGTTACCGGCCCGCATTTGCACTGGGAAGTCTGGGTCGGGGGTGTTCCAGTGGATCCAGTCGAGTGGACCCTGGCGGAGTTCCCCTAGCTATCAGGGTCCGTTTGAAGACCGTCTCCCAACAGTGGGCGCGCCTGCTCCACTTGCTCCGCCCGAACTATAATCTCGACTTGAGCCATAGGTCCCATCGCTAATCCGATGGCAGAACCTGCTGATTCCTGCGATAGCCAAACATCGATTCCATGGGCATTGAGCAGACTCTTGATGATTTCGGCCACGGCTTGGCTGTTGACCGTGCCAACGGAAAGGAGTTCTTGTGGCCGCTCTTCTGAAGGCGTCATAGCCCCTATAGTATAATGGCCGGGTTCACCCCAAAATACTAACTCCCCGAATGCATAAAGCATCCGCGCCCGCCCCAGAACTCTACTGGGCCGAATTCGATGTCAGGCAACAAGACCTTGAATTCATCGATAACCTGCTTCTTGAGCGTGAAGTACCGCTCATGATGGAGGAAATGTCTGAGGCATTGGTGGCGCATCGGCTGGAATTGCTTCAAATCGAGCAGGAGAGTCGCTCAAATAGTGAGCTCAAAGCCTATGTACCCGGCGACGAATACGAGGTCGGAGAAAGCCTCGTATTTCAATCGCTCGATAATCGAGTAGGCACCGTATCGAGTATCCGGGAGGCGAACAACCCCGATCTTCCTCCATTCGAGGTGATCCAAGTTAGCTTCGAAGATCGGAGCGGACCCAAAGAGTTCGCCGCTCGCTTTCACGAGCATGCTCTCAACTTGGTTGCGACCGAGACTGGCGAAACCGACTTCGCTACTTCGCCTGAATACATTCTGGAACGGTACGGACCGCTTATCACAAGCAAGATCGAGGCGCGTCTGCAAGAAAGCACAGATACGGTGCGTATTGCCGGGCGCTGGTTTCACAGTGGTCTTCTGGCGGACATCAGCGAGGGGCACCTCAATCTGGCGGAGGCGGTACTAGATGTCGCGGAAGGGGGGCCGTTACCGACCCGATCCCTTGCGGAGCATATGGAATTGCCGGCGGGTCTGGATCCCCTGCTCACGGAATTCTCCGTCGATTTTGCGCTCCAGGAAGATGAGCGATTCGATGAGGTCGGGCCTGCAGGCAAGGTGCTCTGGTACCTGAAACGGTTAGAACCGGATGACGTGCTGCAAGTACCCGAGAGGCTCGCATATACACCTAGGGCTTATGATCGAGAACGGCTGACCGAGGAATTGCTGGCTCTCGAGCAGAGCCTGGATGACGAATTGAGTGAGGTGAAGGCTCCGGATACGGCAGCCACGGAGGGCATCACCTTGCCGATCCTGTTCCCGCATCGCAAGGCCGGCACCCTGCCCTTATCGGCCCGTCTGCAGCCGCTTTTCCCAACCGCTTATGAAGCGCCGCGGATCCGCTTCATCTTGGTCGACGAACGCACCCGCGATCGATTCCCAGGCTGGGTCGTTCGAGAGGAGCGCTACGTATACGGCCTGGGCGATTGGTACAGCAGCAATGATGTGCCCGCAGGCGGCCTGATCAAAATCACGCCCTCCGAGACCGAGGGGGAAGTGCTCCTGCAAGCCTTGGAACCACGTCAGCGAAACGACTGGATACGAATGGTGACGATCGACGATGCCGGGAATATCGGCTTCACCGTGCTAAAACACCCGGTTGGAACGGCCTATGACGAGCGCATGATGGTGGGCCAGATCGACGAACAGGCTCTGGATGAGGCGTGGGAGAATGGAGAACAACGCCGAATGTCGCCCGAAAGGCTGACCAGCCAGGTGTTTCGTGAGCTGGCCAAACTCAATCCGCAGGCCTCGGTACACGCCAAGTCTCTCTACTCAGCGGTGAACGTCATTCGGCGATTGCCCCCCGGGCCGATTTTTGCCGAGTTGGTCACGCAGTCGACCTACGAGCACGTGGGCGATCTCTACTGGAAGTTGAACGAGAGCGAGTGGAAAAGGGCATGAGCACCGCCGTTCCACCATCCCTGGTCCGGCCTACGCTGGATACAGCTTTCCATATCGACTACGGATGGTGGGATCGCTCGGACCGGAATCTCGATGTGTACTTGAGAAGCCACCTATGCCAGGAGCACCAGGAAATGTACACAGACATCGATCCCAAGACGAAGGTCGACCATGTCGATCTCCAGACTGCGGAAGTCACTGTTTTAGGCCGGATCGAACACATCCTGATCTCGCATTGTGCCCAGCAAGAGGGCTACCTCACGCCCCAAACCAGCTTGGTAAACGGCGTTTTCCGCGTGTTCCTCTCCAACGGAAATGCTCCTCTAACGCCTGAAGAGATTGCTCAGCAGATCGGCCGTCCAGAGCGGATGATCTTGCGCACTCTTTCGGGGCCGCGTGTCTACAAGGGTATTCGCCCAGCCCACTAGGACCACAGCCTGCCAAAAGGTATAAGATTAAGGAATTGGGGAACTGCCCCCGTAGCTCAACGGATAGAGCACCGGCCTTCTAAGCCGTAGGTTCTGCCGACAAAGCTACCGGGGCACACAACAGAATAACGTGCGCCCGTAGCTCAGCTTGGATAGAGCGTCGGACTTCTAATCCGGATGTCGCAGGTTCGAGTCCTGCCGGGCGCGCCTGGGAGCCTGTGTCTTCGAGAGAGGGCCAGTCTCCTGCGTTACCGCAGGGTCGGGGTGCTACCCGGCCCTGCATCTTTTCCCAAGACCATTCCCTAACTTTCTGCAATTCCGCCGTTGACGTGCTAGTCGCGTTGGCGACAAAAATAGAGGCCACCGCCCGTTTGGGAAGTGGCCTGTTTTCATTTGGAGAGAATCATGAGCAATAACTACACCCCAATTTTTCCTGAGATAGCGGCTGAGTATGGCCTGACCACTGCCGATGTCTATGGCGTCGTCTGGCGCTATTGCCAGATGCGGGATGCTGCATGCCATGGGTCCTATGAAACCCTAGCGGCAGAGATAGGCGTGCACGGAAACACAGTCGCAACGCATGTTGAAATCTTGCGGGATGCGCGCTATTTGGCCGTAATGGTTAGCCCGGATAGCCGCACGAATTGGATTGTGTTGGGCGAAAAGACCATCACAGGAGATGTGGCAGTAACTCCGGACCACCACAAGAGAAGTGTCGGTACCCCCACAAGAGATGTGGTGGCTACCCCCACAAGAGATGTGGACAAGGAGACTAAAGATC
>JAPUGV010000086.1 GCA_027298025.1 Chloroflexota bacterium
CTAGGAAGCCGGGGAGGTCAATGATCAAGAAACCTGAGCTACTTAGAACCTTCGAGAAGTCATTGATTCGCTAGGAGCCACCGGACTTCCGCCGAAATCTTCGAATCATGGAAGCACTGTACCGCGAGGCCTGCCTCCTCGGCGTTTTTCCTCTGAAGGACCCGCTTGAGGGGATCGAGGTGGACATTCGTCTGGCGAAGGCGATCAATGTTCGAACGTCTGCTTGAGCGACTTGCTTCGGCTCTAGGAGCCTGTCCGACATTACGTAAACCCGGTTCATATGCCACAACATCCTGTAGCTGCGCCATCTCATGGCGCCATATTGGGCAGCATAAGATGCTGCAGCTACCTATGTCGGACAGGCTCCTAGACAGTGCAGATATCCCTTACATGGTCATCGGCGGCCAAGCTGTCTTGTTGTACGGCGAACCGCGGTTGACCAAGGATATCGATGTCCCAATCGGGGCACACCTCGACCGGCTGCCCGATGTCCTTGCCCTCGTGCAAAGCATCGACCTATGACCTCTCGTTGATCCCGAGTCCTTTACTCGGCAAACCATGGTCCTTCCGTGCGCGGATCCCGCTACCGGCATCCGGGTGGACCTGATTTTCTCGTTTAGTCCTTACAAGCAGCAGGCGCTGGGATGGGTGCGGACGGTGAAGCTCGGCGCGGCAGAGGTACGGTTTGCCTCAGTGGAATATCTGTTGATTCATAAAGTAGTGGCTGGCCATCCGCGCGACTTGGAAGATGCGGCGAGTGTCCTTGCCAAGAACCCTCTAGCGGATCTCTCGTACGTCCGCCACTGGCTGGGCCAGCTTTCGACCGCGCTCAGTGAACCACTGGGGGAGCGTTTCGAACAGCTCGTAACTGAACTCCGCTAACGAGGCCCTCGAAAAAGACTCCCGACCCCTTTAAGACGACCCCTTTAAGACCCCCTGGTCAGCGAGGTTATCGAACTTGGGCTTGCTCAGGGCAAGGGACATCGATTCGCATTTCCTATCGTCTAGTCTTCGATTGAGAGCTCGGTTTCACAGGCGTCTAACGGATCGGCGTTAACCGGCCTGGGGACAGCGCTGACCGGTGTGCCGAGCCAAAGAAGGTTGATGCCAGAATGCTACCAGATTCAATTGAACCGAGCTGTTCCCAAGGCCGGTTCAACGCCTGGTTAGCCGGCGCTGCTACGTGAGGCTCGTTTTGATCCACTCCACTAGCTGTGCGTTGAGTCTGAGCAACTCAGGAAATACCAATAGTGATGCGTGCCCCGCCTCTTCGCCCACAGCTCCGATGCTTGCCGGGTGTCCCGCTTCATTGCGAGATGCCCGAACCTGCTGGGTGAAGGCAGGCCAATACGATTCGAAGGACTCTCGAAGTTGAGGCGGCATTGATTTTTTCTTCGGATTCAGTGTGTTGGCGATCGCGTCCAGCACAGTCTTGCATTTCCAATCGCTGAGCTTCGTCGCGGGTGCTTGACCGAGGGAGGTGAGCCGACTGATAAGTTCGTCTCGCAGGTCGAGAATGATGCTTTCAGTAGCTACGCCGACCATAACTGCCGTCGCCTTGGCGCAGCCCGCGGAATAGGTCGCCAACGCCTCTCGGATGTAGGCTTCGGTAGTGCTGCTCATTGAGCCCAGCGTGCCGAGGTGCTGCATGTAGCCGTCGGGATTGGAAGGATCTCGTCCCATCTGGGAGAGTGTTTGGCGGCCCCGCTTGGTGATATGGCAAAACGGCGGGGCGGGATTGGCGAGGTCGTGACCCCATGCCAGGTAACCGATGCGAAATAGATCTCCGAAGTACGCAAGAATGGCCCGCTCAGCTTCAGGGTTCTGCCTAATCCCGAGTCGTTGAGCCGAATTCTGCAGCACAGTCGCGGACTGCAATGCGGAGTTCTCCCGAGTTCCGAACTCCTCGACCACTTCGAGCACCGTACGCCGGAGGTCTTCGTCATTCATGATTCGGCTCCCACGAGATCATCGCAACGCCAGCTAACTATTGAGTATGCTGACCGGTATATCGCGCTCCTGCTGGACCGGGAGCGATTGCGTGATTCTCGTCTGATTTCACAGGCCTGTCAACGATGTCCACCGCGCACGGTTCGCGTGATATGCCGATCGGTATAGCACCGTTTATAGCTGCGAGGGGTTGAGCCCCTGGGTCAGCGCATCGGCCGGACTGCGACCCCTTTCCCGGCGCGATTGAGAACATGGGTGTACATCATCGTCCTCCTGACAGCCCGGCGACCGAGCAGTTCCTGGACCGTCCGGATGTCATAGCCTTCTTCGAGCAGGTGGGCAGCAAAAGAATGCCGCAACGAGTGGAAGCTTGCGGGAAGGAGCAAGGGTGTGCCTGGGCTCAGTGCGAACTTCGCTGGAGGAACTGGCCGGACCTTAACCCCGGCGCAGCGGGACGGCCAGACCCGCGTCGCGAGTCGCGCGTAGGCTCGGGGCGCACGACGCGAGGAATAACGAGCGTCACGTCTGTGCGCGCCACCGAGTCGGTGAGGCGGCCGGGTCTTCCCGCCCTTGTCGAACATGTGCGGTCCGCCGAAAGCGGAACGGCGAGCACTGTTTGAGCCCTGTCTAGGAGCCTGTCCGACATTACGTAAACCCGGTCCATATGCCACGACATCCTGTAGCTGCGCCATCTCATGGCGCCATATTTGGCAGCATAAGATGCTGCAGCTACCTATGTCGGGCAGGCTCCTAGGGGCAGCCTCCTGACGGGGCGAGTTGCGCAGCCGAGCACATGCGAGACTTAGCGCGGTCGAGCCAGAGTGCCTGAGCAGCGCGGGTCCGGCCGTCCCGCTGTTGTTGAGTGAGGCGAGGAAGCCTTGAGCCCTGGCGCACGCACTTTCCCCCTTTTTGACTGCCTTAAAACGCGCATGCTATAGTCCAAGGCCTTGGTAAAGCATCGGTTGATCGACTCATTGACGATGTTGGAATTTTGGATGAGGGAATTCGCCGGCCCGACCAGGGGACCATGGGCGACAGCCGTCCGGCCATGAGCCGGTGCCTCGGTGAGCCCAGGCCAAGGCCGAAGAGTAAGGTTCGTGCACAATGAATCAACGAATTAGTTATACAATCAATACATTCTGATGGTGAGGTTCAAGCAATGGTTGAAGTACCGATTAAAATCTACATCATCAACTTGACCATGATAGCCCGGGCGGCTGCACGCCAGGTCGCGTTGCTCTCCACCACCGTCAAGAACCACGCTCTGCTCGAGATGGCCCAGCGTCTGACCGCGAGCGAGGAAGCGATCTTGGAGGCGAATCGGGAGGACGTGTTGGCGGTTGGGAAAACCCTCGACCGGGAGGCCAATCAGGAGGCGGTTGTACGGATTAGTCTCACGGCCGAGTCGATCAAAGAGATGGACGAGCGTCTTCGCCAGATCGCGGACCTTCCGGACCCGGTTGGGGAACAGACCAAGTTGTGGCAACGGCCCAACGGCATGCAGGTCAGTCGCGTCCGCGTACCGATCGGGGTGATTGGTGTCATTTCAGAAATGGGCCCAAACGTGATGATCGAGTCCATGGCGCTCTGCCTCAAGTCAGGCAACCCCTGCGTGTTTCGGGGCAACCCCGAATGTGTCCTCACGCTCACCATCATCGCAAAGATCCTGTGCGAAGCGGCTGAGCAAGCGGGAGTCCCCGCCG
>JAPUGV010000087.1 GCA_027298025.1 Chloroflexota bacterium
CGTCAGCCGCTTCGATACGCCCTCCACTGCCCAACCGGTCACTCAGCTGCTGAGCAATGGAAGATATACGGTGATGGTCACCGGTGCGGGAGGGGGTTTCAGTCGCTGGAGAGATTTCGATATCACGCGTTGGAGATCGGATCCCACCCGTGACCATTGGGGCTCCTTCTTCTATCTGACCGATCTCGAACGCGAGCTGACGTGGTCGAGTACCTTCCAGCCCATGGGCGGAGAAGTAGAGGACTACTCGATCCGCCTGGCCCTCGACCGTGCGGAGGTCGTACGCTACCTGCACGGGATCGAGACGCATACGCAAGTCTACGTGGCGCCGGAGGACGACGTCGAAATCCGCCGACTCTCGCTGTTCAATCGAGGCGGGCGCCGCCGAAGGCTCTCCGTGACTTCTTACACGGAGCTGGCTTTGGCTCCTCATGTCGCGGATCGAAGCCATCCTGCATTTAGCAAGATGTTTGTCATGACGGAAGCCGATGGTGAGCGACAATTTTTGATGGCGCATCGACGCGCCCGTGAACCAGACGAGCAGCCCATCTACGTGGCTCAGGGCCTGTTCGGGGATGGCGAAGCCTGGCGCTACGAAACCGATCGGGGTCGTTTTCTCGGGCGGGGGCACGACACAGCCGATCCGGCACGCGAACTCTCCAACACGGTCGGTTTCGTTCTGGATCCCGTGTTCGGGATGCAGCGCACGCTGGAACTAGGCCCGGGCGAGCGAGCTGAACTGTGGCTGGTGACGGCCGCGGGAGACCATCGGGAGGTCGTGCAGGCTCTGATGGAGAAATACTCGGAATCGATGGCGATCGATCGGGCGCTCGAGCTGGCCTGGACCCATGCCCAGATCGAGCTTCGAATATTGCGCATCCAGCCGGACGATGCGCGTATGATGCAGAAACTGGCGAGCTACTTACTCTATCCCAATCGTCGGTTCCGTCCGTCTCCGGAGCGCCTGGCCCAGAATCAGAAGGGGCAGGCGGGCCTGTGGCCGTACGGCATCTCCGGTGACCACCCGATCATGCTTGTGAGTATTTCAGAGCTCCGGGAGATCGCACTCGTTCGCGAACTCCTGCAGGCACATAACTATCTTCGACGGCACGGTCTTATGGCAGATCTCGTGATCCTGAACGAGGAGGCAACGAGCTACGAAGGAGCGCTCACCGAGCTACTGAGGCAGCTCGTTCAGGCGCATTCCACTTTCACAGGCATGGACGAGCCGGGGGGCGTGTACATTCTGAAATCGGATCAGATTCCTGATGAGGACAAGCTGCTCTTGATGACCGTAGCGCGGGTCTCGCTGAGCGCCGCGCGCGGCTCGCTATCGCAGCAGCTGGCAGGAGTTATGCCGGAGGAGGATCTTCCGGAAGACCTTCCTACGACAGAGCCGGAATTGCTGCTCTCGACCCAATTGGAGTCGATTGAGCTTGCCTACTTCAATGGTGTGGGTGGCTTTACGCCGGGCGGCGAAGAATATGTTGTTGAACACAGTCCGAACCGATATACCCCGGCGCCGTGGTCGAACGTGATCGCCAATCCGAAGTTTGGCAGCCTGATAACGGAATCGGGATCGGGATTCTCCTGGGCGGAGAATAGCCAGCGGTACCGGCTGACGGGCTGGTCGAACGATCCTGTATCCGATCCGCCCTCAGAAGCGGTCTACATCCGTGACGAGGAAAGCGGCGAGTACTGGACGCCGACCCCTCTGCCTATCCGAGAACCGGGGGACTACCGCACTCGACACGGCGCGGGCTACACCGTATTCGAGAACACCGGGCACGGCATACATCAGGAGCTGCTCACCTTCGTCCCTATGGACGAGGAGGGGGGTCTCCCGGTAAAGGTCCAGCGACTCCGGATGCGAAACACTTCCTCCAGGCCTCGAACCCTGTCGGTGACCTTCTATGTGGAGTGGACCCTGGGCGAACATCGTGAAGAGACACAGACGCACATCGTGACGCGCTGGGATGAGACGGGCAGAATGTTGGTGGCTCGCAATCCGTATCACCCCGAGGGCGGAAAGCGTTTGGCCTTCTTTGCGCTAGGTTCCCCGGTCACCGACTTCACCGCCAATCGGACCGAATTTCTGGGACGGAATGGTGACTTAAGGAAGCCGGCCGCCATGAGCCGTGTAGGCTTGGCGGGCGCGACTGGGGCGGGACTCGATCCCTGCGGGGCGGTCCGCGTCGAGGTCGAGCTGGCGCCCGGGCAGACGGACGAAGTCGTTTGTGTGTTGGGCGCGTCGGATACCCTGGAGGAGGCCCAGCGTCTAATGGGCCGCTTTCGCGAAAGCGATGTCGTGGAAGAAACCTTCCAAGCCACCGTAGGATGGTGGGAGCGGGAACTCAATACGGTTCAGATCGAGACTCCCGAGCCCGCCCTGGATCTGCTGTTCAACCGCTGGCTGCTGTATCAAACCCTGAGCTGCCGCATGTGGGCACGATCCGGCTTCTATCAATCGGGAGGCGCGTTTGGATTCAGGGACCAGCTTCAGGATTCGATGGCCCTCGTGTATGCCACGCCTACACTGGCGCGCCAGCATCTCCTGCTGGCCGCAAGCCGCCAGTATGTCGAGGGAGATGTACAGCACTGGTGGCATCCGCCCTCCGGGATCGGAGTGCGCACCCGCATTTCGGACGATCTGCTCTGGCTGCCCTACGCCGTGAGTCACTACGTGGATGTCACGGGGGACGTCGGCATCCTGCAAGAGCTGGTCGGCTTTCTGACGGCTCCCCCGCTGGAAGAGGGGCAAATGGAGGCCCTTGTCGAGCCGGTGCGCTCGGAAGAACGCGCCGCACTCTACGAACACTGCCGGCGGGCCTTGGATCACGCGCTGCGATTGGGTCCGCACGGTCTACCGCTGATGGGGGGTGGAGATTGGAACGACGGAATGAACCGGGTTGGCGCCGAGGTAAAGGGCGAGAGCGTGTGGTTGGCCTGGTTCATGGTTGAGGTCCTTAACCGATTCGCTCAGCTTTCGGATCGGTACGAGCGTAAGACCGAAGCAGAACAGTCCCGGGAACAAAGCCGGCAGCTACTGACCGCAATCGAGCAGCACGCTTGGGATGGGGATTGGTATCTGCGCGCCTATCATGACAACGGCACACCGATGGGATCCAAAGACAGCCAGGAGGCACTCATCGATTCTCTGCCTCAATCTTGGGCCGCAATCGTTGGAAGCGGAGATCCCAAGCGGGCCCGCCAGGCAATGGAATCGGCCTGGCAGGAGCTGGTGCTGGAGAGGGAGAAGCTGGCACTGCTCTTCACTCCACCGTTTGACGGGATGGGCCCGGATCCGGGATATGTCGGTGGTTATCCGAGAGGCGTGCGGGAGAACGGAGGCCAATACACGCATGCCGCTCTGTGGCAGGCCATGGCGTGGGCCAGGTTGGGAGACGGTGACCGGGCGCTCAGATTGCTGCGCCTGCTCAATCCCATTGAGCATGCTCAGAGTCCCGAAGAGTCGAGGCGATATGCGGTGGAACCCTACGTCATGGCCGCAGACGTCTACAACTTGGAAGGCGCCGTCGGCCGGGGCGGCTGGACCTGGTATACCGGTTCTGCGGCCTGGATGTACCGTGTGATTCTAGAGGAGCTGTTGGGCCTGAAGGTGCGTGGCACAATGCTTGAGCTGGCCCCGGTGATTCCCCGCGATTGGGATGGCTTCAAGATCCGCTATCGTCACGGCGAAGCGATATACGAGATCCAGGTCGAGAATCCGAGTGGGGTGGGCTCGGGCGTGGCCTGGGTCGAGCTGGACGGTCGTCGTCTCGAAAACCTCGAGATCCCCCTGGAGCGAGGTACGGGGGCGCATCAGGTTCGAGTGCGAATGGGAAGAAAAGCGTAGCTCGAAGCTTCAGTCAAGGGTAGAGGGCCGCCTACCCCTCCTGTTCAGGTCGATCCTCTTCAATTGGAAGTTCGGGTGAGGGACTCTCGGCCCTGACCCCGGGTCGCCAGGTCCGGACCAGCGCTATGCCGGATATCACCGCCAGAAAACCGGCAACGGCCCAAAAGGTCTGGCCTGTCATGAAGCTTCCAGGCAGGACGCCGATGCCCTGGAAGAACCAGACCACCCCAACAACAATCAGTAAGATACCGAAGATGCCCACAATGGTCTTCATCTGCTGCAAATGCCTCTCTTTGTGGCCGCGTCAACCACGGCTGGCCCTCACTTGCTCCCGATCCACTTCGCCAGAATCCGTGCAAGGCAGCGCCTCAACAAAGTCGACCAGGCGCGGCTTCTTGACAGAAGCTATTCGGTCTGCTACGGCTTGGGCGGCTGCCTCTGCGCCCAGCTCTTTGCCGGGCTCTAGCTCGACCACAGATATCACCGATTTGCCGTACTTCTGGTCTGATACGCCGATTACACACGCTGCCGTCACTTCCGGGAGGTCGAGAATCGCGCGTTCGACCTCCGCCGGATAGACGTTCTCCCCGCCAGACTTGATAAGTTCCTTCTCCGGCTTGCGACCCGCATAGTACAGGTAGCCATCCTCATCGAAACGACCCGGGTCGCCAGTGTGGTGCCAGCCGATAATAGCCATTGATGGTATTGAGCAGCCAGGTCTTCCCCGCTCCGTTGGCCCCCCAGCATCATGTTGTAAATATTAACCCGGATAATCCGATTCGGTGGCGGTATCGTGCGTACCGCCCCCCTTCCAGACTGTGCTCGTTGCTGCAGAGGCGTTCCATGTTGGGATGACCTGGCCGATCCGTCCTTGGATCTCCGCTGGCTTGATCATGCCGATACCAACCGTGCCGATCTTGATCCGGCGCGGAGAAGAGCGCAAAGCAGCAGTAAAGGGAATCCTGCATAGGGGAACCCTCCTGGAGACAAGGCTCGCTACAGCAATGGACGCGTTGGATTGCCGGCGTGACTCACGCCGTGTATTATGGCTGGCCCTCTGCGCGCTGACTCTGTCGATAGGTCTGAGGACACGCTGGAGCGAAGATCGACAAATCGCTATCATGCTCGTAGTTGCCTCCGTGTTCACACTTTTTTCAGCCGGGAACAGCTATTTGGCTGTTCACAAAGCCGCTCGATCCCGTCCAATGAGTCAGGTGCCTTGCACGGTATGTGCAGGGCGCTAGACGGGTGAGCTGATAGTTATTGGTTGGTCGCAGATCCGAGTTGAGCCATCACATGCTTGTACATCTACCTACACATGCTCCGGACGATCACCGTCTCCACGCCAGATCATGTTAAGAAATAGGGCGATTCTGAACCGCATCCCTTTCATTTTGCTGATTGTTGTCACCCTGCTTATTTTCGGAACCCTCGCCTGGCTGAGTGTCCTACGATACGAATCCTACAATGCCACCATGCTCGACCTTGGCAACATAGTACAGTCGATATGGAGTGGCACTCAAGGAGAGCCGCTCATCTATACATCCATCTCCGGTGCCGAAAGCCGGCTGGCCTTGCACGTGGAGTTGGTATTCTTTATTCTGGCCCCGATCTATGCCCTCTTCCCAAATCCACCGGCTTTGTTGATTTTCCAAGCGGGTTTATTTGCCTCAGGGGCGATTCCCCTGTTCTTCCTGGCCCGAAGGCGGCTGGGGAATCCCTACCTGGCCTTGGCTGTAAGCTCAACCTATTTGTTATATCCGGTAGCCCAGACAGCCGTCTTGTTTGACATTCACGGCGACACATTGGCCATGCCTCTACTCATCTTCGCAATTGATGCGCTAGATCGGGAGGCTTGGTCGGCCTATGCTGCGTGGATCATCCTGGCTCTTATGTGCAAGTTTCATGTCGCGTTTGCAGTGCTGGGTATTGCGGCAAGTCTCTACCTACTTAAGAGGATCAAGCCTGCAATCGCAACTGCAACCTTAGGATTGCTCTGGCTCGCTCTAACTCTGTTCATTCGCTCCCAATTCGATTCGGGGCTAGCTGCTTCCAGCGCCGCATCAAGCCTGGCTAGCTATTTTGAGTTCTATTATGGCGACCCTGCTGCAATCGTATCCTCTGTCATCCCGAGAGCGCTCAACTTGGGCATCGCTTTTGGTCCAGCTCTCCTATTAGCAGTTCGGTCGCCCCACTGGCTGATCCCGGGGCTTATCATGGCGGCTCCTGTCGTCCTGAGCACTGGCCCCGGCCCCGTCTATCTATACAGAAATCACCATTATGCGCTGATTGTTCCGTTCCTCATGGCCGCGCTGGTATTCGGTGCTTCGAATTTCGCGATCAGCCTTAGCAGGCGGACATCGCTTGGTGGGCCTCCTAGGCGCTCATTAGCGGGCTAGATCATCCTGGTTCTCTTCTTAACCCTGATCTTCAATGTGGCATTCGTTCAAACACCTATCAGCCCTAGCTTTTACACATGGAACTATCTTGGAACACGCGATTTACCTGCACAGGGAATTACAGATCGCGACCAAATGATCACCGATTGGCTTGATAGCAATGTGCCTAGGGAAGCTCCGATTGCTTCAGACGTTCTCCTGGCACCCCACCTTACGAATAGAAGTACTCTCTATTCGACATTCTATACCAACCGCAATACAGCCCTAAGTGGCGCGGCTTTGGAGAATGCAATCGGAGAAGTGGACTTTTTTGTCATTGATTTGTTCTCTGCATTCTTCCGACAAGAGACTCTAACCGGAATCTTGCAAGACAAGGAATTCGTGCTTCTGGAAGCAAGAGACGGTTTGCTCCTGTTCGGTCGGAGTGCTGCGGGTATGGATCAAGTCGTCTCCATCATGCAACCTCGGCAGCCCACCCAGTTGAAGACACAGTTCGGCGAAGTAGTGGGACTCGTAGACGTTCAGCTAACGGGATTAGGCGATGGAAAGCATAGATTGACAGCAAAATGGACTGCATTGAGCGATGCGGGCAGCCAATCAGTTCCATTTGCAGTCTCCAGAATCGCGGGAGTGGAAAATACGAGGGTTGTGCACATACCGACTTTCGTTCTCTTACCTTTCTCAAAATGGGAGAGGGGGATGATTATTGAAGAAACAGTCGTATTTTCAGTGCCTGAGGATTTGCCCCCAGGCGAATACGCGCTGATGCTGGGGTGGTACGAACTTGATCGCACGACAGTTCTTGATGCGTACGAAAGCAACAGAATGGGACCAGAGCAAATCATAGCGACCCTGGAGATCCCATGAAAAGCTGATTGGCGGGATCTGACGGAGTGGCAACACTCGAATGGACTGATCCACATGTCTGCAGGAAGTGGAAGCAGACTCTTTCACACCATGATTCCGAACTTAGATGGCAATACGTCGAGCTTCGATCGGAATCGCATCGAATGAGCTCCGAACCGTCCCACGACATAGATAAGAAAAAGTTTTAGAGACAGCGGATCGGAATCTTCTGAGTCGCGAGCTTTTGAGATCAACTCTTCCAACCCCGCGATCCAGCAGGAAATTAAGCGGTTCATCTCTCAATC
>JAPUGV010000088.1 GCA_027298025.1 Chloroflexota bacterium
GAAGGTGCCTCTCTTGCCTACCAACAGGTCTTAGAAGATCCCGAGCTAGAGGCCCAGGCTTACAAGGGTCTGGCATGGGTGGAGTTCAATCTGGGCGAGTATGACTTAGCAAAAACATACTTCCAGGATTCCATCCGACTTGGGATCGATCCACCGTTCAATTTGGGTGATTCCTACAAT
This sequence comes from Chloroflexota bacterium, assembly GCA_027298025.1. Taxonomy (GTDB): domain Bacteria; phylum Chloroflexota; class Anaerolineae; order Anaerolineales; family E44-bin32; genus JADFRG01. The sequence continues at coordinate 181 of JAPUGV010000088.1, forward strand.
GGCCTAGGTTGGGTGTATCTTCGCCTGGGCGAATGCGAAGAAGCGTTTCCCTATTTTGAGCAGTCTCTCGAAATCAATCCAGAATTTCAGGATTCTCTGCGGGGAGTTGATACCTGCCGCGGCTTGATGCAGCCAGATTAGGATGTGGCATGGGATGCAACTCATTGGTCATTGTTTAGCGCAGGTTACATGCTTTCCCGGTGAGAGGGGGAGATTCATCTAACCCGGCGCATTCCGGATCAAGCCACCCTTTCGCTCCATTTATTTTATTTGCGCGTGAGCCTCCAGCGGAAAGATCGCGCTCGGCGCGCCTCCCCGGCTCTAATGGCTGGTAGGTGTGGTCGGATACGTGGAAGGGTCGATCACCACTTCGATCAAGGCGGGTTTTCGAGAGGGTACGAAGCGTTTTATCGCCTCAATGAGAGCATCCTCACTCGTCACACGCTGCGCGGGAATGCCATGCGCCTCGGCGATCTGAACGAAGTCGGGCGCGGTGAACTCGGTGGCAAAAGGGGGCTTCCCGGAGCGTTGTTGGTTGGAGCGAATCAAATCGAGTGCGTGGTCTTTAAAGTCGACCACGGTCACGGGTAGCTCGAGGCGCGCCAGCGTGCTCAGCTCGCTCATGCCCATGAGCAATCCCGCATCGCCGGTCGTACAAACCACCGGAGTGTCCCGCAGGATGAGGCCGGCAGCAATGGCGGCCGATAGGGAGTAGCCCATGCTGGAAAGGCCGTTGGATACCAGGAAATGATTGGGAACGAACGCCGGCCACTCCAGGCAGGCCAGGATCTTATGCGATCCTACGTCGGTTGTGATCAACGCCTCGCGCCCCACGTGCTCTCGCAAAACGCGCAACACGGCCTGCGGAGCCAGCAGCTCAGGTGGAGAGCTCACGGATTGCAGGCTTGGATGCTTTCGTCGATGAGCGCCCACGATCGGCTCCCCCCAACCCTCCTCGGGATGTGAATCTGATTCCGCGAGATGGCGAAGCACCGGTCCCATCGTGCCGACCAGCTCCGCCGCGGCAGGCAGCTCGGGATCCTGATTACCCCACGGAGCGAGCCAAACGAGAGGCGCCGGATGGTCCCACGGCTTGACCAGCTCCACGACGTCGAATCCAACCGCGACGATGCAGTCGGCTTGATCGAGCACTTCATAAACCGGGTCGGTTCGGGTCAGTCCAATGGTGCCCGCGGAAAGCGGATGATCGTCTGGAACGGCTCCTTTGGCTTTCGGCGTGACAATCACCGGCGTGTGTGTGGCCTCGACGAAGTGGAGCATCTCCTCATACGGGCCTTCGGGCTCGAGACCGAGTCCCGCGACGAGGATCGGCCGTCTGGATTCTGACAGGATTTGAAGCGCCTTTCGGATTTCATCCTTTGCCACAGGACCGGAGCTTGGCGGGGTGGTTACCGTCCCGGGTGTTGATGTCTGCTCCGCATGCTGCTCCGCATGCTGCTCCGCATGCTGCTCCGCATGCTGCTCCGCATGCTGCTCCGCAGCATTGTTGCTGATCTGCAGGTGAACCGGTCCGGGGCGTCCGGTCGTGGCAAGGGTGATCGCGTCACGGATTGTTTCATCCGCCCCCTCGGGTTGCACGCGAAGCGAAGCCTTAGTCACCGACCTGAAGAGTGACTCAAGGTCAAGCACCTGGTGGGTGTGGCCGGGGAGCATGTGCTCAGGAGTCTGGGCGGTGATCACGATCACCGGCGCCCGATCGAGGTAGGCATGCGCCACACCGGTCACCACGTTGGTGGCTCCTGGACCGAGCGTCGTGAGACATGCGGAGGGTCGGCCGGTTAAGCGCGCGGTTGCTGAGGCCATGAAGGCCGCTGAAGACTCTCGATGAACAAGCGTGAATTCGACCTCGGATCGGCGGATGCTGTCGAGGACTTCCACGCTTTCGCCGCCTGGCAGGCCGAAGATGTTGTCGATGCCCGCTTGCGCGAGTTCACTTATCAATATATCAGCGACTGATGGCACGTTAGATCAAATATCGGTTGAGAGGGGTTCCGAAGGAACCATAAGGTCCTGATAGTTCTCTCTTGAACTCACTTGGAAGCTCGCCTCTGGATATGCGCTTTGCCACGCCGTGAGCGGGCGGGTGCGCTCATCCTCATCCTAATTTAGGGACTCTAACTCCACAAATTAGAATGTGCCAAAGTGCCGCCTGATTAGAGTCTCATAGGATCGGCTCATGCGGAATCAGATAGAGAATATTCCGCAAAACAAATAGTTAGTTTTCAGACGGTTTCGGAGGCCTCTTGCGCTTCCTCCGGCTCCACCTTCCACACATTTTCCGTGCGGTCGATGAAAAGCACGCCGTTGAGGTGGTCGATTTCGTGCTGGAAGATGCGCGCCAGCCAGCCTCTGGCCTTGAGCTTGAAGGACTTGCCGTGCCGGTCGAGGCTTTTCACGGTGACGGTGCCGTAGCGCTCGACCTCGCCCATGTAATCCGGGATGGAGAGGCAGCCCTCTTTGCCGAGCTCGGTTTCCTTCGAGTGGCGGGAGATCTTCGGATTGACCAGCGTATAGAGTTTCTTGGGTTTTGGCTCCGCATCTGCATCCGCATTCTCGCTGCCCTCCGCATACTCCACCACCATCACCTGCATGCCGACCCCGACCTGTGGCGCGGCCAGGCCCACGCCGGGGGCCTGGCGCATGGTCTCGATCATGTCGTCGATCAGGTTCTGGATCTCTGGAGTGATTTTCCGCACCGGTTTGGCTTTCTCGCGCAGCACCGGATCCGGGACGGTCACGATGGGTCGGATGCTCACTTCCTAGGATCCTTCTGCTCGGTGGTCTCGTGGTACACGCTGAACCACTCCGCCAGTTCCTCGCGCCGTTCGTCGCGCTCGCCCTGGCGACGGGTCTCCAGGAAGGTCTCCTGCGCACGGGCGATGTCCTGCTGGATGCGGTTGGGGCTCAGCACGCCCTCAAAGACGAATTCCGAGGTCCCGACGTTAGCGATCACGTCGCCATAATTCAGGATCAGGCCAAAGATACCGCGGCGCTTGACCTCCGTTCCGAGGATGTTCTCCAGCGGGGCCAATTTGCGCAATTCCCGCGACAGCGGCTTCTTATAGACGTCGATGATGTGGGTGGGGCTGATCTGGTAGATGTCATTGACCCAGTCCATGTATTGGTAGACCCACCATACAAAGATCCCTACGATCAGCAGTGTGTTGCAGGTCAGCGCGGTCGAGACGCTCACGAATTCGAACGTGCCGCCTAAACGCGCACCAATAAGACCCACCAAGATTATCAGCAGCACGGAGGGCACCACGATCGCCTTGAGCAAGACAAACCAGTGCTTGCGGTAGGTGGTCACGCCGCCTTCGGTGAAACGCATGTCCGGCGCCCAATGACCCAGGCCGACGGAGTCGCCGATAGGCTTCTGCTCGACTTCAGGAATTTCAGGCTCGGGCTCTGCACCGGCATCGGCACCAGCGTCCCCCTCGAGGCGCCGCCGCAGTGCTTCCTCCACGTCCTCCCGATCCGCACCCGCGCTATCCCGCTGCCGCCGCTGAACTTCTGCTTCGATCAGCGCCGCCATGGAGTGCGGGTCGTTCACGCTGGTGAACGTGAGCTGACCGGTGTAGGTACGGATCATGACATCGCCGAAGCCCAGCGTGCGCGAGGCCAGATCGGTCTCGACGCTGACCGATAACAGCATGTGCAGCGGCGCCTCCTGGCGGTTGTCGTATATCCCGATCACCTTTTCATGCACCACGACGCGCCGGTCGGTGACGATGTAGTAGTCGTTGCCCCAGTCGACGTAACGCCAGGCCGCCAACAGGCTGCCGACTCCGAGCAACAGCCCCCCCAACCAGGCCCAGGCACTGCCGAAGGTCAGCACCAGCATCGCGCCCCCGGCGATGGCCAGGAGGATGGGAAGCGACATCATCTGGATCAGCACGTTGCGGTCTTTGCGGGCCAGCGCCCGAATCACTTCGTCCTCACCCAGCCAGTCGAAGCTGAGGCGCAGCGCCAGGCGTTGGCTTTCGGCGGCATAGCGAAAGCTATCGATGGCACTGTCTTCTTCTTCTAATGTGCGCTCGAGGGGGTCAACCTCCCAGAAGTAGACCGTGGTGGGCTCGACGGCCGTCAGGGTGGCGTAATAGTCTCGGCCGCGCCACAGATCGAGCTCCCCAAAGGTGTCGCCTGCCTCGAGCCGAGGTCGCTCTTGCGCTTCGTCCTCGATCTGTACGGAGACGAGACCGCTGTGAATCAAGATCAGGGCCTCAGCGGGAGTCCCCTCCAGAATGATCTTGTCTCCGGGCGAGAAGGATTGCCGCACCAAGACTTCGACCATCTGCTTGAGGCGCTCCTGGTCGAAGTCGCGCAAGTAGTGCAGGCCCGCCAGCAGCTCAAGCTCGGAGCCAGCGGGCGGAGTCTGCGGGGCGGCAAGGGATTCTGTTTCAACCATGACGGCGGATTTTAGCACGGGGGCGGTTCCCGGGCTGAGGAGCAGGGGGGCTGGGGAGCGCGGGAGCAGGGGAGCTGGGGAGCAAAGGCCGCGCGCTAACGGCGCGACTAGCCGCCGCGTGCCCCTATGCTATACTCCCCGCTCGCTGTCGCCCTGTAAGGAATCAGGACAAGCCCTGTAAGGAATTAGGATAAGCCCTGTAAGGAATCAGGACAAGCCGGAGGCGAACCGTGGCGAAGCGCAAACGTAGGCGCAAGCCCTTCACACGCTCGATAAAGCGTAAGACTGCGTCGACAAAGCGCAAAACCGTTTCGACAAGGCGCAAGACGAGCGGTACCCCACGTGCCACGAAGACCGCGTCGCGCGCTACCCCCACCCGGCGCAAATCGCCCAAAGGCACGAGCCGATTCTCTCCTGAGGCGTTCCTCTCTGGCCACAAAAGGGAGCTGATCGGGGTCACGCTCATGGCGCTCGGAGCGCTTACGGTGGTCGCCGCGCTGAGCTCCGGCGCGGGATTCACCCGCTCTCCCTGGCTGCGACTTCTTTCTCAGGCCTTCGGATGGGGCGCCTTTTTCTTCCCACTGCTACTCATCGGTATCGGTCTGCTGCTGGTATGGCGCAACTTGCCGACCGGCCTCGATCTGGAAGGCTACGTGGGCTTGAGCCTCTTGATGCTGATAACGCTGGCCATCGTGCATGCGTTGCTGGGCGCTTCCACTCCAGAGGAAGGGCTCGCTATCGCCAGAGAAGGCCGGGGCGGAGGGGTTATCGGATCGGCCATTCTATTTTTGCTGGTTGGGGCCTTCGGGGGTCTTGGAGCAGTGGTTGCCACCCTGGCGCTGCTGATCGTCGGCCTCAGCCTCACGCTAGGCACCTCGATCTCGGACCTGTTTTCGAGCCTGCTGCCCGGGCTGAACCGCGCCTGGGAACGTGTGGAGCTGCTCCTTCGGTCCAGTGGTTCGCGGAAAACTCCAGAGCAGCCACCCATCCCGACCCCACACACTGCAACCGCACCGACGGGGGTCGAGGGACTGGCAGGCGACGGCTTCGGCCAAGCCTACGTGCAAAATGCGCAAAGTCCACAAAGCGCGCAAAGTTCACAGGGT
>JAPUGV010000089.1 GCA_027298025.1 Chloroflexota bacterium
GGCATCGTCAGGCGCTTGCTGGATGGCAGCACTTAATCTTTCGTTTGCCTGCTGCTTATTACCACGAGCGATCGAAGCCTTAGCAGATCCGATCATGCTATCGATATCCGAGGGAGCAAGCGTGATGGCACGTTCAAACAAGGCGGAGGCCTGTTCTAACGCTCCAAGCTGAAGCGCGACTTGTCCGGCTTCGCGGTGGGCGGCAACCGATTCGGATCCGTAAGCTAAAGCCGCGGTATAACCTTCCAGCGCCTGATTGAAGTGGCCGGATGCGGCATACGAACTGGCAAGCGAAAGCAGGTACTCCGGATTCTCAGGATCGCTGGTCACCGCCTCTTGGAAGTGCGCCAGAGCGGAATCCTCGTCTCCCATTTCAAGGTAGACCGAAGCCAGTTTGTGCCGCCAGCGATGCTGATCGGGAGCTTCGATAAGGGCTGCTCCCATATGCGTCGCAGCTCGCTTCAAGCTCCCGGAGCTCTCATAGGCCCGTCCCAATAAGAAGCTGGCAACCGGGCTGGATGAACTGCCCGACCGATATGCGGCCCGCGCATCCTCTTGGCGACCACTAGCTTCGTGGATCATCCCTTCCAGAATGGAACTCCAATTGGCTTCGGAGCGAACGAGCCTGACCCGATCCAGCGCTTCTCTAGCCGCCTCCGTCTGGTCGCCCTTGATATGAGCAACTGCGACCGCCTCTCCAATCCAGCCCATAGGATCTGCATCGATATGTTCACCCAGATCTGAAGGCGCACCCTCAATTCGGAGCCAGGCCCCTAGGGCGGGATCCGTAAGATTGCGTTTTCGGAGAGCCTCCAGAGCACTTTGCGCAAGGCTCGTCAGGGCATCTTCCTGGAGCGGAGACACGGCATCTGACAGACCAAACAGCCAGAGCGCGTCTCGCGATCGCAAGCTGACACGGACTTGCTCTTGGGCTACAAACGGATCCGCCGCCCAACCTTTCAAGGCCTCCATCGCCTCGGATGGGTTGAAGAGCTCAACTTCCGCCCTCGCAAGCCAGATAGCATCGTGCGCCGACACGACGGGTATGGTTCGTGCCCGCTCAAGGTACTCCACCGCCCGGCCTCGATCCGGTGCGGTGATTGCCAGCATTGAGAATGTGCGGGTCGTCTCGTAGCCATGCTCAACGGCTTCGGAGAGCGATGACACAGCCTGATCCCGCTTATCCAGCAAGAAGAATGCTTCGCCCAGGGCCGCCTGCGCGCGCCCGCTGTCTGCCATTGCTGAACCTGTCTTGCCGAGTAGAGCCAGCGCGTAGCGCGGGTCACCTGAGCACAGAGCCGCCTCTGCGGCTTCATAGGCCAGAGAGCTATCGTTGGGTGCGGATTTGACCGCCCCTGCATAGGCAAGAAGCCCCTGGCGGACCTGGCCCTGTTCGAAATAAGCTAACGCTAAATCGCGACGCAGCGAGGAATTCCCGGGCTCTATGGCTACAGCCTTCTCCAGCAATTTCACCGATGGGCCGCCTAATCCCAGCATTTGGGCGCATGCCGCAGAGCGTCTGAGAGGTTCCGGTTCACTCGGAGCGAGTGCAATGCTGGACTGCCAGGTCTCGTAGGCCGCTTGATAGTCCTCCGCAGATTCCTGGATCATCGCCAGAGCGCCTAGCATTTGCGCATCTTGCGGTCGAGCACGAGTGGCAGCCTTCATGACACTGACGGCGGTGCGAAGATTGCCGGTTTGTTCTAGAAAATGCGCGGCATCCTGTAACACTTTGGGGTTGCGACGGCCGCGCCATAAGGCTTCCGCGACAGATCGGCGGACAACACGCTGATCCTGGGCTTGGGAAGCCAGCCTGGCTAGCGTGAGCCAGCCCTCCGCCGCCGCGGGATCCAGGGCACTTAGCCTTTCAATCGCCTTCACGGCACCACGGAAATCCCCAGCGTTGGCAAGCGCGTCGCCCAACGCGTGCCAGGCCCGCGCCTCCTCGGGCTCCAGCTCGACGGCTTGCTCGGCAACCTCCAGCGCCTTGTCTGGAAGGTTGGCGACGAGGTACACGTCGGACATGGCTGCAAGAATCCGCGCTGATCTCGGAAACTGCCCTCGAGCCTCCTCGAGCGCTGCAAGCGCCCCCGAGATCTGATCTAATCCAAGCGCAGCTCGAGCCGAGCCAAGGATGGCTTTCTCACGTTTTTCGTAGTCGCTCGAGTTCTGCGCCCGGTCGTATCGGGCGAGCGCCTCCTCGTAGCGCTCCTCACGCTCGAATGCACGCCCGAACCAATAGTCCAAGGAGGGATCTGACCAGCCTCCCTTCTCCGCCAGCTCAAGATATTGAAGCGCGGACCTAACTTCGGTGCCCGCCTTGAGCGAAATGCGCGCAGAATGAAAGTAGGCATCGGGAGGCGCCGAGGATGGAAGAGCTCGAATTGCCTGATCGGCTTGGGCCATATCTCCTCGTCGTTCATACGCCTTTGCCAGCGCAAGCCCTACTTGCCAACTGAGGGGTTGTCTCAACGCCGCCTGGCGCAAGATCTCGAGCGCACGATCCACATGCCCGAGCTCGCTGAGCAGGTCGGCATACTCCAATCCGGTAGGGACACTTTTTTCATCCAATTCCCAGGCAACCGCAGCCACTTCGAGCGCCTCGCTGGTCTTTCCTTGCGCGCGCAGGTGCCTGGACAACGACTGGCGTACGGTGGGATCCATAGGATTGGCCTGAACCGCTTCGGTAAGCGCGTTGTATTGTGCTCCACCATCTATCGGAGCTGAGGCGAGCGCCTTGTGAGCCGGGATCTCGCGCTGTTGAATCTTGGCATGGAGCTTGAGCGCCTTCTCAGAGCGGGGGTTGAGCGCCAAACCGATCGAGGCATGCTCATCCGCAGCCTCGGGGTCGCCGGCCTCAAGCAACACTGCTGCGAGGCTTACGTGCGCTTCCATGCTGGATGGATGATGCGTGACATTTGTCTGTGCTGCATCCACGGCAGCCGCCCAATCCTCTGCTCTCAGCAAGCCCTCGGTGAGCAACGCAAACCATTCCTCATCCAAGGGGTCGTCGATGGAGACCAGGGCATTGTTTAGCAGAGCACGCGAATCGCTGCTCTGCGACTGAGCCAGGCCGCCTGCAATCCACTCTTCAACGGACGGATCAGCGCCAGAGACAAGGGATAGGGCTTCCCCGGGCCGGTCCAGACTGAGCAAGCTTAAAGCCGTGCGCGCCCGTCGGGCCGGTGTCGGGAGGATCTCCAAGGCCCTGCGGTTTGCCTCCAGCTCTGTGACGGGATCACCCGTTTCCCTGGCCTGGTCTGCCGTGAAATCTGCGACCTGTGCCGTGGCCTCTGAGGCTATCTCCCAGGCCTGGTGAAGCGAGCTACGCGCGGCACTGTGCTCGCCCTTGACTTGGCGCGTTACCGCCTCGATAAGCAGCTGCGACAGCTTGTCCGCGCCTCCATCAGCGGAGAGCTCAAGCGAGCGGGCCAAGGCTGATTCACCACCGCGAGTAATCTGCTGCAGCATCCGCACCGTCGAGCCATTTGCATTGCGGGTCAGGAAGGCGGCGGCCTCGCCGGCCGGAAAATTGGCCAAGGCAACCTGGATCGCGAAATGGGAGAGGTTTCTATTGAGCAGACTGCCCAGCAGTTTTTCTGGATGCTTAAGGTTGAGCCAAGCGATGGCGATCGGCGAGCGCCAGGTGGAGGGAGAATGCATCACACCTTCAAGGAGATCCTCGGGGTCCCCGTCGTAGCGGCGCCCAAATTCAGCACCCAGCAGCGCGACATCGAAGAGATCGCGTTGAACGACGACTTCGACCGCTGCTTCATCCCAGGCCCGACGCGCCCGTTCGGCATGCGCCTCAGCTAGATCGCGGCGCATTTCAGAATGGAGGCTGCCACCCAGGGCCAGGGAGGCCAGGTGGGAGGGCGTCAGATGAGCCGGTGGATTTGCCGCAACGACTTCAGCCAGGAACGCGGGGTTGTGCAGGGCTGCCCAAGCTTCCGGAACGCGGAGGACTCGGTCAAGAACAGCCGCCAGTTGATCCTGGTCTAGGTGCGCACGGAGCGCTGCCAGGACTTCTTGGTCCGTATGCATGCGGACCTCGGTCTAGATAACCTGGATCTGTTCAACTACCCAGTATGAGGCCGCGATCATCCCAATGCCTAGGATGATCAGAAACAATCCAGCCCCACTGGCAGTCTTCACCAACGAGTTCAGCGCGCCGACCAGCTCAGAGGCGCTGTTGACCAGACCGGTGACCTCTTCGGCCATCCCCTTACGGCCCAGGCGGGCAGAGTGGGTAGCCAGGGCGCGAATCTCCCTGGAATAGCCGCGGCTCACCAGCACGAATATCCCCAGCAGCACACACATGCAACCCAGGATAAAGATCGTCGCCCCGATAATCATTTGCATATCAATTGTCGAAAGAGGGATCATGTTTGCCTCCAGTTGTGGGTTCTGAAGGCATTAGCTGCAAGGAACGTGCCAGGTGGTATCCCCTGTGGGCTAGGAGGAGACTAGGGTTTGGAATTCAGGGGAGAGGTGACCGAGGTCGATTTCTTCGTCTTCACAGAACAGCATAGCGCGCTCGATGACGTGGCGCAGCTCTCGCATGTTGCCCGGCCAGTCGTGAGCCTTGAGTGCTTCAATGGCTCTTGAGGTAATGCCAGTTACCGGATTGCCGGTGCGCTGGCTCTCCTGGCGGATGAAGGATCCCACCAGGGCGGGAATGTCCCCTTTACGCTCGCGCAGAGGCGGGAGGTGGAGGTTGACGACTTTCAATCGGTAATAGAGATCCTCCCGAAAGCTGCCGTCCTCCATCATCGATGGCAGATCTCGGTTGGAGGCCGCGATGATCTGAACATCGACGATGATCTCATTCACGCCGCCCACGCGTCGGAATTTCCGTTCATCGAGAACGCGCAACAACTTGGCCTGCATATCTGGCTTGGTGGAGGAGATTTCGTCCAGGAACAGGATTCCGCCGTCTGCGACCTCCATGAGCCCTGGCTTACGCTTCGTAGCACCGGTGAAGGCGCCCGCCTCATGGCCGAAGAGTTCTGACTCGATCATGGTATCCGGAAGTGCAGCGCAGTTAATCGGTACAAAAGGTTTCTCAGCCCGCGGGCCGGCCATGCGGATCACGTTGGCCATGATCTCTTTGCCAGTGCCGGTCTCTCCAGTAATGAGTACCGAGACTGAGGCGGCCGCTGCGCGCTCGGCCTCATCGGCAATGCGTGCCATCTCGCGAGTATCTCCCACGATCCACTCGTACTGATCCTGAGAGGATTTTCGTAATAGCGCCAATTCACGTCGAAGGGAGACGACCTCGCTCGCGCGCTCGACTGCGCCAATCAGTTGTTCCAAATCTAGAGGCTTTTGGAGAAAGTCTTGGGCGCCCTGTTTCATGGCCTGTACCGCGATGTCGACTTCTCCAAACGCGGTAATGAGAATTACGGGCGGGCTGGGATTCTCCCGCTCAATTAGCTCCAGGAGCGAAAGCCCCGATCCATCCGGCAAGACCACGTCCAAAAGGACGATATCCGCCGCGCCGGTCTCAATGGCCTGCCGCGCTTGGGCAAGGTCGCCAGCCTCGATGGCTTCGTAGCCGGCGTCGCTTAGCGCGCCGTGGACAAAGCTGCGGGCTGCATCTTCGTCGTCGACGATGAGAACGGTGGAGCTCATTTGGGATGTGCGGTTGGAAGGTGCAGGGTGAATATGGTGCCCGCATCGGGGAAACTCTCCACCGTGATGTTCCCTTGGTGTGCGTTCAAGATGCGTCGGCTAATGGCCAGCCCGAGCCCAGTGCCCGACTTCTTCGTGGTGAAGAACGGATCAAACACGCGTTCCAATTGATCCTGTGGGATGCCGGGCCCGGTGTCCGCGAATCTAAGTTCCACGCTCTTGGGCCCGTTGGCAGAAATGCTAATCGAAAGGGTGCCGCCCTCCAGCATAACCTGGATCGCGTTGGTCATGAGATTGACGATGACCTGCTCCAGGGTCCGCTCGTCGGCCAGGACGGGGGCTAGCTCAGGCGCGAAGTTCCTGTGGGTACTAACCTTGGCTTGGGCGAACCGCGGCTCCCATCGGGTAAGGATGCGATCCAGAAACTCGGCAAGATCGAGTGCCACGAATTTGAGTTCGAGCGGCCGGGCGAAGAAGAGAACGTCTTCCATGAGCTGATCGAGGCGACCGCATTCGTTGCGAACTCGCTCAATGGATTCATATTGTGGATGGTCGCTGCCCAATCGGGAAGCTACAAGCTGCAGTCCGGTGCTGATATTGTTGATGGGATTGCGCACTTCGTGGGCAAAGATCGCGGCCACCTCACCCAACAGAGCACGTTGAGCCAGTGTCTCGGTTTGGTCCTCAATGGCCTTCCGCTCCGATTGGTCGCTGAGCACGAGCACGACGCGCGTTGGCGCCGCATCCTCCTGGGGCACCGCTCTCACGTTCACCGGGAAGGGTGTGCCATCCCGCCTGTGAAGCATTAGGTGGGCTCGATCGGCCCGCCGCTGATGGCCCAGGACGTCCAACAGGGTGGTCATGAGGTCTGAAGGACCTACCAAAACTTCCTGAATTTCCATTCCGATTAGCTCGTCGTCGGGGTAGCCCAGCATTTGAGAAACGGCCTGGTTGGCCCGCAGAACACGTAGCTTCGAGTCTAATGTAAGCACGCCGTCATTCACGGCCTGGAAGTGAAGCTCTTGTTCCATCTTCGTGCGCTCCAAGGATTCGTCTAAATCCGCAACGACCGCGCGCTGCATGTTCATTAGGATACGAGCATGGCAAAGGTTGGCCAGTATTTCCATCAGTCCAATGGCGTCGGCCGGAACGTCTTGAAGTTCTCTCCATCCGACGACAAGTAGCCCCACCCAGGCGCTCGCGCTCCCCAGCGGGGATGTGCGCAGCGCCTTGAGCCCCAGGGATCGGGCCGCGCGCTGGAGCGGATGATCCGGTCGAGTGCCGATCGACCATTGACTTGGGCGATCGAGCGGATCGAGGTCGGTAGAGGGCAATGAGGCTGGAAAACCATCTGGCAGGTGACCCTCCAGCTCGTATTCTGGGCCGATCGAAGAAACGCGATAGACGCCGACTGCAGCAGCCGAAAGGAGCCTTCCAGAGAGTTGGATGATACCGGCCAGCGCGTCGGGCTCCGATTCGAGCAACACTTGCGTGATTTCAATCAGCGTGGCCAGCTGCTCCTTCTCGGAAACCGACCGCTGTTCATCGCGTAAGCGGTCGGAGGTTGCTCCGACCCGGAGCAAGATGGCCTGGGGAGGGCTGCCGACCGGGTAGGCGCGAATATCAACTAGCAACCGTTCGCCGTCCCGTGTGATGGCCGGCACCCCCTCAATGGTGCCCTCGCTCGATGCTTTCGCTCGTGCAAGCGCCACTATGCCTTCGTCGCCATGAAAGAAGTTGGACGGAGAACTAGCTTCGAGTTCGTTCCGCGTAAATCCGCTAAGCAGCAGGAATGAGTGGTTGGCGGCCATTATCGTCCGTGCCTCACCGTCAATCACCAGTACGGCCTCGCTAAGCGAGTCAGCGAGTGCAGCAAATAGCTCTTTATGCGGTTGAGGTTTCAGAAGTCTGGCAAGTGGGTTCGCTGTCAAATGCACCCTTCGCTAGGCTGTGGATGCCTGCGGCTTGCGCAGGCGGGCAGGGAGGATTCCCTCGATCGTTCGATACTTCGCTACCGTTCGTCGCGCGATCTTGACTCCCTGTCGGCGAAGAAGGGCCGCGATCTGATCATCGGTCATCGGTTTCTTCTCAAATTTCACAATTTCCTTAATTCGATCTCGAACGGATAAGCTGCGATCAAAGAACCGGGCCAGCGGGACAATGCGGCCATCTGGCAGAGCCACCCCCTTATGTGCGACCGCGCGAGAGACGGTGGATTCATGCACTCCCAGCCGTTCGGCCAATTTGGCACGCGTCATCGGTTGTAGGTGGCGGTCGCCATCTAGGATGAAATGGCGCTGGTTTTCCACCAGGTCCTCCATTAGCCTGCGCATAGTATTGTTGCGCTGTTGCAAGCATTTGACAAATAGAGCAGCACGCTCCAAATGCTTCTTCCACTCTTCAGAGTGGTTTTCGTCGGCGTCAGCAAGGGCTTTTCGAAAATGAGGATTAACCCGAAGCCAGCCTGGCATGGAGGAGAATATCTCGACTACGAGCGGCCCCTTGGAGCGATGTGTGATCAGGATATCTGGGGCATAGTACACGTTGGGATCCGCGCCAACGGGTGAACGTCCGGAGCCCCAGAACGCGCGAGCAGGGTAGGGATTCAACATCTCCTGAATAAAGGCGGCTGCCCTTCGAGCCTTGGCGACACCGACATTGAGGTCGATGGCGATAGTTTGGAAATCGCGCCGCGCCAACTGTTCAAATTCGGTTTCCAGAATTTGGCGTGAGAGGATCACTTGCGGATCATCGGGTCGCAGCAAATCAAGCTGCGCAAGCAGGGCCGCGCGCGGGCCAGAGGTGCCCAGCCCTGCGGGGTCAACGTGCGCGATCAGCTCGATAACGCTTTTGATCTGCTCCAGTGGAGCCCTGAGTTCTCGGGCCAGGAGCGGCGGCGCATCGGGCAGGAATCCGTCATCGTCGAGACTGGATAGAATGTAGGCTGCAATCGGGCGGTCTTCCACATCCAGTTCGGCCGCCAGCTGCTCGAGCACATGGAGCGCCAGGCTCTCGGGTGCGGCGGGCTCGAGCTCCTCCGCATCGTCCTCATAGCGCAGCGATCCGCCCCCGTCTCGGGGAGAGATGAAGACCACCGAATCCTCGCCCGCCTTCGGTGAGCTGCACTTCGGGCAGGGACCGTGGGCAGGAAGGCGTTTCTTGCAAATGGGACAGACGAGATCTTCCAGCAATTCCAAGGCAGGATTTTCGGCGAGCTCCTCAAGCACCTTCTCTTGAAGCTCCTGATTGGAGAGCGCCAAAAGGCTCATGGTCTGTGCCAAGTGGGCGGTTGCGACATGCCGGAGTGATTGATCTTGGATCTGGAGCATAGTTGCGCCTCAAGCGGGGAAGTATACAGCGATGTGCAAGAAGCGTGCCAATTGCCTGAATGATAGAATGCGGCCATGTCCAAGGTAACGGTGGTGGGAGGGGGCCTCGCGGGTTCGGAGGCGGCATGGCAGCTTGCGGAGCGCGGGCTCGATGTACAGCTATTCGAGATGCGCCCCAGCCTCAGCACAGGGGCGCACAATACTCAGCAGTTGGCCGAGCTAGTGTGCTCGAATTCATTGGGTTCTCAGCTCCCGGATCGGGCGCCGGGGGTACTGCTCGCGGAGCTGGAACATATGGGGTCCATGCTAATCGAATGCGCGCGTGGAGCTGAGGTTCCAGCTGGGGGCGCGCTGGCCGTCGACCGGTCCGTATTCGCGGCCAACGTCACCGGACGGCTCGAGCGGCACCCACGGATCGACATTGTGCGGCAAGAAATGCGAAGCATACCGGATGGCATCGCCATTATTGCGACCGGCCCCCTAACCTCGCCGAAGATGTCAGATGAATTGGCCAAGCTCAGTGGGGAGGAGCATCTCTATTTCTTCGACGCCATTTCTCCCATCGTTGAGGCGCAAAGTATCGATCGCTCAATCGCCTTTCGAGGATCTCGGTATGGGCGTGGAGTCAGGGAAGAGGGGGACTATATCAATTGCCCGCTGACGGAGTACGAGTACGCCGAGTTTGTTCGGGCCTTAGTAAATGCCGACCGGATCCCGTTGCGGTCCTTTGAAAGCGCAATATCGGGTGGGGTCCGAGCCGGCATGCACCAATACTTTGAATCGTGCCTCCCACTGGAAATCCTGGCCGAGCGAGGAGAGATGACCCTGGCCTATGGTCCGCTGCGTCCGGTCGGCCTGCTGGATCCGCGGACGGGCAGCCGGCCCCACGCCATAGTCCAGCTCCGCCAGGACGATCTGGCAGGAGATTTGTACAACTTGGTGGGGTTCCAGACCAATCTGAGAGTTGGTGAACAGCGCCGGGTGCTGCGCATGATCCCCGGGCTGGAGCACGCTCGATTTGCCCGCTATGGCCAGATGCACCGAAATACGTTCATGAATTCACCCCAGCTGCTGCTTCCGACGCTGCAATTCCGGGGTAGGGACGATCTATTCTTTGCCGGGCAGATTACCGGAGTGGAGGGATACATGGGCAACATTGCCACGGGCTTGTTGGCAGGCGTCAATGCCGCAAGACGGGCCGACGGAGAAGTACCGTTTGTGATGCCATCGGAAACGATGCTCGGAGCCCTCTGTCACTACATTACGCACTCCGCCCCGAAGAACTTCCAGCCCATGAAGGCCAATTTCGGCATTATGCCCCCGCTGCCTCCGGGTAAGCGCATGAATCGTCGTGAGCGCGCCCGCGCGCGCTCGGAGCGGGCGAAATCTGCCCTTGAAGAGTTTTGGCCCGTGCAAGAGGAGACACTGCGCATAGCCACTACTCAGATTTAAAATTTAGTTCCAAATATGCGACGTATCATAAGTCTTTTAAAGGAATCAAAAAAGGTGGGGGTACAAGAGGAAAACTTCGGGCATTGGCTGGGTCGGGAGCGGGGCGTGTGATCGGGGAAGTAATACCCGGACTCCACCTTCCTGCCGCAGCGAATCGTTCTGCCGCACACTTGATCCGTAACGACTAAACGACAAAGCGCCTTCCGAGAAAGGCTCTTTAGTTGGATGCGTAAACAGCAAGTGCTCCTCTTGGTAGAGCTTGGCAGGACGGTAGATCAGAATTGTGTGGGGAGGAAGCTGAGATGGTGAGCATGGCAACTACCGGCTATACGAGAAAGAATCAAGTTGAACTTATGCGGGAAATCCCGGCGTAATATCTTGAATTGGAGAATCTGCGGGTTATAACCACCGAAAAATAGTTGGCGCGCCTATCCTGGTGACCGATCATTGCTCCAGGCAAGAAGCCCTCAAATGAGCAATGCTCATAGGAGGAAAGGCAAATGTCGTCTACCTATCTAATGCGATTGTCGGGACTCGCATCGATTGTTAGCGGGGCATTATTGATTATCGCTGCCATCGCTGCCCAATTCCCAGAATCCGGTGGGGTCGCCTACTATATTTTCTTCAGACTCACGTTCTTCGCGGCCCACGTATTCATATTTTTCGCCCTTATGGGGATTTACTTGCGACAGCACGAACAGGCGGGATGGTTGGGGCTCACTGGCTTTGTTCTCGCAATTATTGCGAACGCCCTTTTCACGACCACCCTGGGTTTAAGGGCGTTTCTAAACCTAACTAACGCATTTGTTGTGATCGGGCCCAGGCTGCTTCCTCTGAGTTTGCTTCTGTTAGCGATCGCGACAACGCGTACAAGAATCCTCCCTGCTTGGGCCGCTTGGCTGATCTTCTTAGGACCGCTCCTCAATCTAGTGGTAGCTGTATTCGGACAAAACAGACAAGCCTTTGATGCTATCGTGAACATCATTGGAGCTGGGATAGCCCCCGCTTTGCTCGCTGCGGGATTGATCTGGATGGGCATAGAGCTGCGGTCAAAGCCAAGACTGAACATAGTAGCCGATCGACGCAAAGAGTAACTGCGCGCTAACCACTCGCGGCCCGAAGGGATCCCCATGGGAGAGCACTCCGTGATCACAAGCAGGAAGGCAGCTCGCAGCCGTTAGGTAGCTTCGGATTACTTGAAAAGGAGATTGAGGAGATGGTCTTTGATCCAATTGAGGTCCGTGCAGGAGGGAGTGTGCTCATAGCTGCACGGATCGAGGCAGTATTCAAGTTCATATCAAATCCCGACACGAGGCTCGACGCCGCCTCGCCTCTGGAGGTTCACATCGAAACCCAGGGCGAGTCCGTGCTTGATTCGCGTTACCAAGGTGAGCTTAAGATCGCCGGCCGAGTATTGCGCTACGATGCGCGCACGTCCGTTCACGAGCCGCCAACTCTCCTGGTTGTGGAGATGAAGGGCGACGTCTCGGGCGAACAAGTCTTCAACCTCGCCGAGGAAGCGAACGCCACGCGACTTAACTTGAATCTCCAGTATTCGGTGCCGCCGGAGTTGCCATCTTATTACCGTGAAGAGCCCACGCGCACGCGCTTTGCAGAGACCCTTGTGTCTCAGACGTTAGCCAACATCCGGGCCGCACTTGAGAAGGAATGAATGTCCTAGGCATCCGTCGGGCTGCCTATCCACTCGATGGAACACTCTGTGAGTGGAGCCCCTTGGCTTCGCCAAGGACAAGCGGACCTGGACTCAGCGGCCGCTGATTACGAGAATTGATTTACCGTGCCGCACCCTGCCTGCACTTGCCTGCCCTAGCAGTCCAGGGTGGCGCAGGCACAGGCGGCCTAGCCCGGCGGCTACGCGAGGACAGCCTTGCGGCCGTTAGATGTCGATCCTTGCCATGTTGACTAGCATCTGTTTTGCATGACCCTGAGGAGGCGAAGGTGCAAGAGGATTCGTCATTAGACCCCGTTGCTCTCGATCCAGACAAGTTTGATATTCGTGTTGAGAACAAGCGAGTTCGTGTGCTCGAGGCAAGAATCGCTCCAGGCCAGAGCCACGGTATGCACTGGCATCCAGAGCACCTGATATACACTCTCTCTTCCTACAAGGTCCGAGATACATTCACAGATGGAAGCACAAAGACGATAGAGCGTGACGCTGGAGAGCTCCTATGGGGAGACGAACTCACTCATGCCACACAGAACGTCGGAGACACAGCCGTACATGCCCTGATCATTGAGTTCAAAGCCTAGCGAAGCTCACATCATCGGATGTCCCAATCCCGTCCCCTGCCAGAGGCGTTGTCTCCATTCTGGCTCAACGACATAAGCGTCCTATTCGGAATCGCCTCTCCAATTGCACTTCACGCGCTTTTTGGCGCCACTGGGGCGGGCGCGCAACCTAGGTTAGACCGCGATCGAGGTTCATGATTCAGTACAACTTCGGACCCGCCTACGAGGAAGAGAAGGTCGTATTCGGAGCTGAGCGGCCTGGGTTCGACTTTCACTCGGTAGACCCCCTTGAGGTCTCTCGATGGATCTCGTTTATGAAGCAGAATGGAATCAAGCGCGTTTGTAGCCTCCTTCCTAAGGATCAACTGGATTTCTACCAAGCGGATCTCTTGGCTGAGTATCGTAGTGAGTTCGGTAGGGAAAATGTCTGCTCAGCCGCGATTCGCGATGGCTACCTATGCGATGGCGAAACCCTCCATGGCAAGATCCTTCCCTTCCTAAGAGAGACAAACGAGAGGGGAGAGCAAGTTGTGGTCCATTGTTCGGGGGGAAGTGGCCGAGCGGGGCATATTCTTAGTGCATGGTTAGTTCATGCTCGCGGAATGACAATCGATGAAGCTTTGTCTGTTGTGAGGCTGCCGAGGAGGAACCCCCGCGAAGCCGTGATCTTGGGCCATGCCTCGATGGATCAGCTGAGGGCGTTGCTTGCCAGCTGCCAGCCGCGGAGTGTCGCATAACCACTCCATAGAGCACTCTACGAGTGGAACCGGAGGCCGCATGCCAACTTCACGACTGCTCTAAACTAGGTGCACTAGAGGCCAAAGTGCAGAATAGAAGAAATTCGAGCCGGAGGAAACGATGACCACGCTAGAGAGTTCGGTGAGAGGCGACCGTGCGCGATCGGTGGATGAAAGGCGACCCTTAGGCAGCATCCGATTCGACTGGGTGGCAGCCATCCTCGGCCTGTGGCTCATGTTCGGGACGTATCTGGACGGCTGGCACCGTCCTGATGCGCTACTACGTGGCGCGGCCCTGCTGCCCGCGTGGTCGGCATGACCCTGATCGTTCAGCCGCTGTCGTTCATGGTCCAGTTGGCCATCCTTTGCTCTTCCCATGGGCGGCATTGATGGCTGACTCCGGGAGTACATCCTTCCCTCAGGCGCTGGGGATTGCTATGATCATTGTGCACACCGGCATCCTGATGAGTGTTGTCCTGTACGGCGTGCGCCGCTGGGCGCTGCCTCCAGGAAGTGTCACGCTGATCTTCACCGTCAACGCCGTCGCACTAACCGCCATGAAGTATGACGAGCGATTTGGGCCCTTCCTGGCCATTGCGCAGGTGCTGGCGGGGGTTAACGCCGACGCGTTGATCCCGAAAGTGCCAAGCATAAGGTTTCATAAGAAATATGAAAAATTCAAACCAAAACGCCTTTGTCAAAATTTTTAACGGGCCTGATCGCCCTCTGCAATCGGAAACTTGGCCTCTGCCTGAAACCGTGGGTGCGGGTGAGGTTTTGGTGGAGATTGCCCTGGCTACCATCTGTGGCTCCGATTTGCACACCCTATCGGGGCAACGCCAAGTTGCCACCCCCACTATTTTGGGCCATGAAGCGGTAGGACGTATCGTCAAGGTCGGCAGCATGCGTGAAGAGCTTGCCCCTGGAGACCGGGTGACCTGGAGCATTGCCGATAGCTGTGGGACGTGTCCCGCTTGCACGGAACACAAGCTACCCCAAAAATGCCAATCGCTTTTTAAGTATGGCCACGCCCCTAACAGCGACGGTACCGGCTTTAACGGCTGTTATGCTTCCCACATTGTCCTGCGGCAGGGGACTCATATCGTCAAACTGCCTGATTCGCTGTCGGATCGAGTAGTGGCTCCGGCCAACTGTGCCCTGGCCACGGTTCTAAATGCTGTCTCACGGTTCCCCGACTCTTGCCAATCTGTCCTCATTCAAGGAGCGGGTTTACTGGGACTTTATGCCTGTGCTTTGCTGCACGAGCGGGGAGTCGAGCACGTCTTTTGTGTTGATATTCAAGAGCAGCGGCTGGCCCAAATTGAACGCTTTGGCGGTATCCTCATCGATGGCAGGGCCGAACATTATCCGCAAAGTCGCGAGAAAATCCTGGCCGCCGCCGAATATGGTGTCGATGCTGTGTTGGAAGTGGCCGGAGTGGCCGCTCTCGTTCCTGAAGGTATTCGCCTGTTAAGGCCCGGTGGATATTACGGCTTTGTGGGCATGGTTCACCCCAACTCTCAACTGGCCCTGACCGGCGAGCAAATTATTCGCAAATGTTTGACCCTCTACGGCATCCACAATTATGCCCCCTGGCATCTTGAACAAGCCGTTCAATTTCTGCAAAGTAGTATCGATAAATACCCTTATGAATCACTCGTAAGCGCACCATTTCCTTTGGCAAAGTTAGAAGATGCCGTAAAAATGGCCCAAACACAAGAATGGTGTAGAGTTTCCGTTCGTGCGTAAGGGTACTTAGAACATTCAAAGTAGGAATTATTTCGACCCCTGCCATGTGTTTGAAGACCCGGTCGGGACGTTTTTGTACCCATTTTAGTCGTAGGCACTGCGTAAGACTTGAGTTGAACGGACGTCATGCCTTATAAGCTGGACAAGACCAACGCTCTCTACACAATCGTGAAGATTTAGCAATCCACAGCAGACGGAGAAATGAAAAAGTCTTCGCATTCGTGCTACCCCTGGGATATTCCTATTGGCAGGGTGCCGCACAGCCGGTGGAGCGTCATCACAACCCGGGCCGCTAACCTCTGCCGACGACATCCTTGGGGCTTGGCACCACACTTCTGGCGGGCCATGGTATATAGCGTTCCATGAGGATGGCACCATCAATGGTTCGGCTTTGCTGGAAGCGGTCGTCAAGGGCCGCGGACACGATGAATGGAAATATCGGTTTGAGGGGACACAGCTTTTCATAGGGGGAACTGGCGGCCATTGCGAGAACAGCCAGATCGGCATATTCGAGGTTCACCTGCTGGAAAATGGGAATCTCAAGTTTCTGTCCATTGAGGATGAATGTGCGAGCCGGGCGGGACAACTAGCGGGCCGTCCGGATGACGGGATAGTAAGGGAGTACGAACCTGTTCCCTAGACCGGACGATCCTTCACGGGTCACGTTCGAAATGAGCGTCTTGGGATTGGGGTGGGTCATTCGTCCAGTCTTGACATAACCCTTTAGGGAGAATAGGTCCAACCTACATGTCCTGCCCCAAGCCTCCTCGCCTTCGGATTTACGGGCTTGATTGAATTGGCCGCTCGATCATCTGGATGGATGGGGGATGTCCCAAACTCGGGTGATTGGCTTAATCTGCGGCCGCTTAGCAACGCTGACTGATTGCCGCAGTGTGTCTCCATCGCTCCAGCTATAATTGCGCCATGGGAAAACAAGCATTACCCACGGAACGGCCGCGGGAGCGGGCGCTGCTCGTGGGGGTGGAGCTCCGAAGAACGGATTCCATCCTCTCCCTGGATAGCTCGCTAAAAGAGCTCGCCTTGCTGGCAGACACTGCGGGGCTATCGGTAGTTGGAGAGACGAGGCAGCGGCTTCAAAAGCCGGATCCGAAGACCTACGTGGGTTCGGGCAAGGTAAGGGAAATCCGCGCCTTAGCCGAGGAGACCCTAGCGGACGTCGTATTATTTGACGAGGAGCTATCGCCGCGCCATCAACGCGAGCTGGAGAAGGAATTTGATGAGGAAGTGAAGATCCTGGATCGCACGGCGCTGATCCTCGACGTATTTGCGCAGCATGCGCGCACTCGGGAAGGTGCGCTCCAGGTGGAATTAGCCCAGTATGAATATCGACTCCCGAGGCTGACAAGAGCTTGGACACATTTGGCCCGACAGGCCGGAGGTGGGGCGGGGCGCACAGGCGCGAATGGTGGGGTCGGCTTGCGTGGACCGGGCGAGACGCAGCTGGAAGTGGATAAAAGAGAGATCAGTAGGCGTATTACCCATCTGAAGGGCGAGACTGAGAAGCTGCGAGCCCACCGCGGGAGATACCGATCCCGGCGACGGCGTTCCCAGATCCCCACGGTGGCCCTTGTCGGATATACGAACGCCGGGAAATCCACCTTGCTCAATCAGCTGGCCGACGAAAGGGTATTCGTGGCGGACCAGCTCTTTGCCACCCTCGATCCCACAACCCGCCGCGTCGAGTTGCCTGGTGGAAAGGCGATCCTGGTGACCGATACCGTGGGTTTCATCCAAAAGCTTCCCACCACTCTCGTAGCTGCCTTCCAGGCCACGTTGGAGGAAATCTCTGAGTCAGATCTGCTGCTTCACGTGATCGACATCACCCATCCAGATGCGGCCGCCCAGGCCAGGAGTGTGGCCGAGACCCTGCAAGACATTGGGGCCGATGGGTTGCCAACCCTGACCGCCGCCAACAAGATTGACGCGCTGGCGGATGGTGTGTCGCCGATGGAGAAGGGGGTGCCGATCTCGGCTCTAACCGGCCGGGGGATGTCGGAACTACTGGGTGCTATCGAGTACGAACTGTATATCGTGATGGTGCCCGTGAGCGTCCGGCTGCCCTACGACCAGGGCCGTCTGATCAGCCTGTTTCACGAGCACGGCCTCGTTGAGAATGAGCAGCACATCGACGGGGTGGTGAAGATGGAGGGGCGCGTACCCGGGCGCCTGGCATGGGCATTCCAGCCTTTCGGAGAGGACCCAGAGGAACCTGCGCTTGGCTGACGCCCGAGTGCAGACTGAGCTTCGTGAGCTACTGGAGCATCGACTTCGCGGGGAAGTTCGCTTCGACCCGTACGCTCGATCTCTTTATTCCACTGACGCTTCCAATCATCAGATTACACCGCTCGGTGTAGTACTGCCGGAGACCGAGGAGGACCTCTTCTCGGCGGTGGAAACCGCCGCGGAATTGGGCGTTCCGCTGTTGGCGAGGGGAGGCGGGACCAGCCTATCTGGGGCAGCGGTGGGTGAAGCCCTGATTTTGGATTGTTCCAAACACCTGGCTCAAATACATCACATTGATCCAGAATCCCGGACGGCGGAGGTGGGTCCAGGCGTGGTCTGCAGTCAGCTGAACGCGGCCGCGGCAAGGCTGGGCCTCATGTACGGTCCGGACCCTGCTTCGGCTGACCGGGCGACCTTCGGTGGCATGATCGGAACGAATGCCACCGGCGCACATTCCATCCGCTACGGCATGACGGCCGATCACGTGCTCGCCATCGATGCTGTTTTAGCCGACGGCACAGCCGCTCGTTTCGAGGAAATGAGCTTGGGAGCGGCTGAGACAAAGGCGGGAAGTGCCGGGCTGGAGGCCGAGATCTACGCAACATCCCTTGCCGTGAAGGGCAAATATGCAAAGGCCGTGGTGGATCGGTGGCCGCGCACTTGGCGGCGATCCTCCGGCTACAGCCTGAACTACCTGACCCAATACACTCCAGCTCGACCCGCGGCGTGGTACCAAGAGCAGTATCCACCCAAATCTGAGTTGAATTTGGCTCCACTCCTATGCGGCTCCGAGGGAACTTTGGCGATCCTGCGTAGAGCCGAAGTTCGACTGGTGCAGCGGCCGCTCTACACCACTTTGGTTGTGTTGGAATTCGACAGCGTGGTGCAGGCCTGTGACTATACGCCCGCCATCCTGGAAACCGAACCGGCGGCGGTGGAGTTGATCCCGCGCACATTAATCGAGCGCGCCCGTGCAGTTCCCGCCTATTCGCGACGACTGGGCTTTGTGGAGGGCAACCCGACCGCGTTGCTCGTGGTTGAGTACACGGGGAATACCGCCTCGGAGGCGAAGGCGGCCGCGCAGGAACTTGGGCGGCGTGGCCGGATTTTGACAGAACCCGCGGAACAGGCCGACCTTTGGGCCGTGCGGAAGGCAGGTCTCGGGCTTTTGATGTCGGTGCCGGGAGATGCCAAGCCCATCACATTCATGGAAGACGTCGCGGTCCCTGTCGAGCAGCTGAGCGCTTACGTCAGGGAAGCAGATCGCCTGCTGCAAGAAAGCGGAACTCATGGAGAGTGGTACGCGCATGCCTCGGCCGGCTGCCTACACATGCGCCCGCTGATCAATCTGAAGACTCCCGAGGGCGTCCAGCAGATGCGGAGAATTGCTGACGCGGTGGTGGGTCTAGCCATTCGCATGGGGGGCAGCATTTCCGGGGAACACGGCGACGGACTTTCTCACACCGAATACAACGAGCAGCTGTTTGGTCCCGAGCTCATGCAAGCTTTCGGAGAGATCAAACGGGCGTTTGATCCAGCCGGCATTTTGAACCCCGGGAAGGTTGTCGAACCGATGCAAGGCGGGGCTCGCATCGACACCAACCTGCGTTACGGACCCAACTACGTGACCCTAGAGCCCGAAACGGTCTTTGCGTTCAGGAAAGAGGGTGGTTTTGCACGTGCGGTTGAGGCTTGTACGGGTGTGGGCATCTGCCGAAAGGCCGGCGGGGTCATGTGTCCATCGTTTCAGGCCACCCTGGACGAGAAGCACTCGACGCGAGGACGGGCAAACGCCCTACGGGCGGCGATTTCAGGCGGATTGCCTACCGGCGCCATGAGCAGCCGAGAGGTCTTCGAGATCCTGGACCTCTGCATTGAGTGCAAGGGCTGCAAATCGGAGTGTCCGGCGCAGGTGGACATGGCACGCTTGAAGGCGGAATTTCTGGGGCAATATCAGGCCGTGCATGGGGTGCCTCTGAGGAGTCGATTGTTTGGCGAGATCGCCACATCCTTCAAGGTCCTACAACCTATTGCGCCGCTCGTCAATCTAGTGGCCAGAAGAAGGGCTTTCCGCTGGTTGCTTGGCAAGGTAGCGCACATTGCGCCTCAGCGCACCCTGCCTGAGCTGGCGTCTAGGCGCTTCAGCAGCTGGTTTGAGCGATCGAAAAAGGGAAGGACCGGAAAACAAGTGGTGCTTTTCTTGGACACTTATACGGAGTTCAATAATCCTGAGATCGGGGAAGCCGCCGTTGATCTATTAGATGCGGCTGGATACAAAATTACCCTGGTGCCTGGACAGATTTGTTGTGGACGGCCGCTGATCTCCAAAGGTATGTTGGGGCGGGCGAAGGCGAACGCGGTGCGCAACGTGCGCGTGCTTGCGCCGTATGCTCGAGCGGGGGCGAAGATTGTAGGATTGGAGCCCTCCTGCATTTCGGCTTTGAGGGACGAATACCTCGATCTCCTTCCGGATGATCAAGCTGCAATGGATGTTGCTAAGGCCGCAATTTTAATTGAAGAGTTTTTCGTAGGGGAAAACCTGTCGCAAGGATTGGATTTCAATTCGGGGGATGAGCGCATCGTGCTCCACAACCATTGTCACACCAAGTCGTTGATCGGCAGCCAGGCTACGATAGAAATGCTGCGGGCGACCGGTCGGCCGGTGGAGGAAATCCCCTCCGGCTGCTGCGGAATGGCAGGCTCATTCGGATATGAGGCCGAGCACTATGACCTCTCGAAGCAGATTGGGGAGTTGGAGCTGCTGCCTGCTATCCGAAGGGCGGTCGATACGCAAGATACGGTGCATATTGTGGCGCCCGGGATGTCATGCCGGGCACAGATACGGGATGGGGCAGCTGTCGGGGCCCAGCACCCCGTTCAGCTGCTGGCTGAGCTGCTCGTCGTCAAATCATCCTTAGAACTAACGTAATTGCATCATGATTGCGCATAGCCATTCTGTTGGCTCGCTCCAGCAGAAAGATACCAGACCGATCACATTATTTCGCCTCTAAGCGGAGGCTAAATGCATAAAGGATCATCTAGGGGAGCGGTCGAATCTGTGAATCGTGCTACGCTTCGTCCTCGAAGATCTCGTGGTAGCCGCGGTCTAGCTCATTATCAGAGAGATGAGCATAGCGCTGTGTAACGGCGATGCTTCTGTGGCGTGCGAGCTCCTGTGCTAGTTTTAGATTGCCTCCGGATCCTCGCAAAACCGTCGTGACGAAGTAGTGTCGAAAGGAATGCGGTGTGATAACGGCGCTTTGGCGATCGCCGAGGGCCTCAAGCGCCCGAGCGTGGACGATGGAACGAGCGGTCGTTGTGGATATGGAGAGAACACGCTTTCCGGCGCCTTTGTCGTGGCGGGCAAACATCGGCAAGGCGCTCATTGGACGGCCGGAGGCGCCGTCGAGGCTGGACCGGCGGTCTAGATAGGCCTTCAGGTACCGCAGCGTGCGACTGGAGAAGCGTACGACCGCCTCGCGATCGCCTTTCCCGATCAGGATCGCGCGGCCCTCATTCCAGTCGATATCCCCGCGGCGCAGCCCGACGGCTTCATGAACGCGCAATCCAGTGTCCGCAAGGGTGAAGAGCAATGCGCGATCGCGCAGTGCGCGCAGCCTATCTCGCTTATCAGTATCGTCGGCCGCACTCAGCGTCCTGGCATACTTCAGTATGGTTTCGATATCGGTACGTGGGAATTGGGGCAGGCGCTGCCCGGGCCGCCTGGCACGTCGGCGGATCAATAACCGAAGCCTAGGCAGGTTGATGTCCGCCTGGTTTTCAGCGGCCAGGTATTCGTACCAGCCGGTCAGGGCCGTTAAGTACAGCCTTTCGCTGGCGGGAGCGTAGGAAGCCATATGGCGGGCAAAATCCACGATCCAATTCTCTGAAGCTTCTCGAACATCGGTAACCTCAGGATCACGGCCTTGATCCCGCAGGTTGGCGCTGAACGCGTTGACCGCGTTCCGATAGGTGCGCGCCGTGTTTGGGCTGCGAGATAGCGCGACGCCAGCGAGATAGGCCTCCAGTGTGTCGTGGACGCTCGTAGCATTCATTCTTGATCTATGTTAGCCACAAGACCGGATTCGCGAAAGTTTATGGCGAACATTGAGTTTGATATGCTCCCCCGCACGGCTCCGTATGTTTACGATAATGAATCTTATCAAAACCATACGCAATTGTAGGGCCATTGCCCTCTTTGTCAAATCCCTCCCTATCGCGCCGTAGCTGGGGAGAGATCCTGCATGAGGCGAGCATTTTCCAAGCTGGGTCCTGGTGACCTTATATGGATCTGCACCCGCGCGACGGAAAGTGCCCCTCCCCGCCACACGCGGATGCCGATGCTCGGCGTTGCGTGACATCCGCGAGCATTTTGATGAGCTTCAGCGGACTGGGACGGTCGCACGGATTATCACGCTCGCGCAGTTATTTGAGCGAGGCCTGCAATTCAAGGTGAGGAGTTGTACCGTTGAGCTGCGGAGTTGCCCAACCGCCGGAGGACTCAGGCGGTGGTGATCATGCTGTCATCTACTGCGATCGATTGAACGCTCTTGTGTATTTTGGCAATATCCCCTCGATGCCAGCAGCGCTCAAAGGCTTCCACCATCGCGGGGTCGAACTGCTGTTCCGATTGGGAAAGGATCTCTTCAAACGCCTCCTGGGCGGACAAGGCCGCGCGGTAGGGTCTGTCTGAGGTCATGGCATGAAAGGTGTCCGCTATTGCGAGCAAGCGAGCGCCGATTGGGATATCCTCGCCCGCGAGCTGGTCGGGATATCCGCCGCCATCCCATCGCTCATGGTGGTGGCGAACTACTGGCAGCGCGGAGTCCAGGTATGGATTACCCTCGATCATATGCGCTCCATAGATTGTGTGCATGCGCATCTCTGCCCACTCGTCTTCGTTCAGCGGTCCGGTTTTGGATAGCACCTTCTCAGGAACTCCAATCTTGCCCACATCGTGCAGGATCGCTCCGAACTCGAGAGATTCGAGGTCGTCTTGATCCCATTCGAGTTCGAGACCGAGCGCCTGGGAGTAGGCATTGACCGCCTCAACATGTCGCAACGTGTATTCCCCGGCCCGTGCCTCAATCGCGTTGGCCATGGCGCGCAGGACTGCCTTAAGCTGCACAAGCATTATTTCATCGGAGCGTTGCAGCCGCGCGCGTACAGCAGCTAGCAGCTCACGACTAGTGACCGGCTTGGTGATGTAATCGTCCACCCCAAGCGCCTTGGCAGCAAAGATATCCTCACGTGTCCCGCGGGCGGTCACAAAGATGAATGGAATGGCGGCTCCATTGGGCCGCTGTCGCACGGCCTTGTAGAGCTCAATGCCGTCCATGCCTGGCATGGAGATGTCTGACATGATCAAAGCTGGGTTTTCTTCCTGGAGAGCAACCAAGGCATCAGTTCCATTCGTGGCAGTACTGACCACGAAGCCGTTGCCTTCTAAGATATCCCGGAAGGCAACGAGCATGGCCGGATCGTCCTCCACGATCAGCAGAGTAGCCCCGTTGACTTGGGTTTCGGTCTTCACAAGGTAAATCCCAAAAGCGGAATCTCTCAAGCCCTTGGCAAGCCCAATTATTGTCATGACCTTAGTTTGGTGCAATGTTACGCTGGTCTATCCCGGAGGTTTATACTCACTGCTGCTCTGGAAATCTTTGCTGCGGGAATACAAACATTGAGCAAACGCATTGTAGCCAGGAACCGTAAAGCGGCGCGCGACTTTGTGCTAGAAGAGCGGTTTGAGGCCGGAATCGCATTACTCGGTTCGGAGATCAAGGCCGTGCGCGCCGGACAGGTCAGTCTTAGCGAGGCGCACGTCAGCATTGAATCGGGCGAGGCGTGGCTGCTAAACGCGCATATTGCCACCTATGAACCTGCCAGCCAGCGGAATCACGAGCCGCGTCGGCCTCGCAAGCTACTTCTCCATCGGCGCGAATTGGATCAACTCGGGGTCAAAGTTAAACAGCGCGGCTACACGCTAATCCCGGTCCAAATGTACCTTACCCATGGTCTGGCGAAAGTTGAGATCGCACTGGCCAAAGGCAAGCGCCAGTACGACAAACGGCGCGAGATTGCGGAGCGAGAGGCGCAGCGGGAAATGCAGCGGGCTCTCCGGCGGAAGCAATGACCCTACGCTCCATCGCTTCGGTCAATCAGTTGCCCGAACTGTCGAAGCGCGAAATTTACCGCCGCGCCTTACACCGGGGTCACGATGTACACGTGCCTCGGGGA
>JAPUGV010000009.1 GCA_027298025.1 Chloroflexota bacterium
CAAACCTGGATACCGGAATCGCTACCGCGATGATGGATTCATCTCCGATCGTCTGCATCACCGGTCAAGTCCCCTCTGCGGCGATCGGCAGCGACGCCTTTCAGGAGACCGACGTAACCGGAGTCACGCTCCCAATAACAAAGCACAACTATCTCATTACGGACGTGGAGGACATCGGCCCCGCCATGCGGGAAGCCTTTTATGTGGCCCGGTCGGGTCGACCGGGCCCGGTGCTCGTGGACATCAGCAAGGATGCCCAGCTTGCATCAATCGACTACGTTCCAGCCGAAGCACCCACGCGGCTGCCAGGTTATCGGCCCGATTTACGGGCGCTTCCCGAAGAGTACGAGCGCGCGCTGGAATTGATTGAAGAGGCGGAGCGACCGCTCATCCTGGCCGGACACGGAGTCATGATGTCAGGAGCGATGAAGGTCCTGCTAGATTTCGTCGAGACGACCCAGATCCCGGTTACGACAACCCTGCTTGGGATCGGTGGCATGCCCGGCAGCCATCCGCTTAACTTGGGCATGATGGGGATGCACGGCGAAGCCTGGGTCAATAACGCCATTCAAGAATCGGATCTGCTATTGGCCTTCGGCATGCG
The DNA here is from genome assembly GCA_027298025.1 of Chloroflexota bacterium. Classification (GTDB taxonomy): domain Bacteria; phylum Chloroflexota; class Anaerolineae; order Anaerolineales; family E44-bin32; genus JADFRG01. Next base: position 605 of record JAPUGV010000009.1, read on the forward strand.
CTTCGATGATCGGGTGACTGGAAACCTGAAGACTTACGCGGTGAATGCCAAGAAGATCCACATTGAGATCGATCCCACTGAAATCGATAAGAACGTGCGGGTCGATGTTGGGATCGTTGGCGATTTGCGCGAGACGCTGGAGATCCTGCTGCCTCGCCTGACCCACCAGAAACATGCTGCCTGGTTAGAGCACATCGACGAGCTCAAGGGGGACTCGGCCGTGCGCGACATTCAAAGTCTCCCGGACAACGGAGTGCTCTACGCAGCGCATGTCATCAACGATCTCTGGAGATTTACCGGCGGCAAGCCGATTATCGTAACCGACGTGGGACAGCATCAGATGTGGGAAGCTCAGTACTACCGTCATGAAGAGCCATTCACCCTGATCACCTCCGGAGGACTGGGGACGATGGGCTTTGGATTGCCGGCGGCTATGGGTGTCCGTTTTGCCAGGCCCGACGAAGAAGTCTGGGCCATTGTGGGCGATGGAGGCTTCCAAATGACCCAGGCCGAGCTGTCAACCTGTGCCCAGGAGGGAATCAAGGTCAACGTTGCGATCATCAACAACGGCTACCTGGGCATGGTCCGCCAGTGGCAGGAATTCTTCTACGAACGTCGCTACGCGGCCACGCCCTTGCGCAATCCTGATTTCTTAAAAATTGCAGAGGCCCATGGCCTGGCTGGGCTCCGCGTTGAAGAGCGGGGCCAGGTAGAGGACGCAGTTGCCTGGGCACAGAATGAGCCTGGGACGGTGGTAATCGATTTTCGCGTCGAACAGGAGGACATCGTTTACCCGATGGTGCCGGCCGGGGCAGATTTGCACGCCATGATCCGGCGCCCAAGCCCCATCGTCGAAACTGCGGAAGACGGGGTAGTAGGAGGCACGAGATGAGCGACAATGGACAGAATCCTTTGCGTGAAGGCATCCAAACATTCGTCGTGTACGTTGAAGATAAGCCCGGCGTCTTGAATCGCGTGGCTTCGCTATTTCGCCGCCGCGCGTTTAATATCGATTCACTGACGGTCGGTCCCACGGATCGGCCGGGCATTTCTCGTATGACCATCGCGATGGAGGCCGACGAGGTCGTGGCGCGCCGCGTAGAGGCCAATCTCTATAAGCTGGTGAATGTGCTCCGGGTTGAGAACGTTACGCATATTCCCTCGGTCACGCGTGATCTGGCATTGATCAAGGTTAAGGCCGATGCGACTGTGCGGGCTCAAGTGCTTCAAATGTGTGAGGTGTTCAGGGCTCGGGCAGTCGACGTCGCCCCGGAGGCACTTATTGTGGAAATTACCGGCACGGAGGAGAAGATTGAAAGCCTCTGCGAGCTGCTGCGCCCGTTTGGCATTCTCGAGATGGTTCGCACCGGGCGCGTGGCGATGACCCGAGGTTCGGAGGTCCCGAGCGTGAATCCCGAATTTGTGGCCGCCCAAGTGCCCGACGGAGAAGCCAGCTGAGCGCTCAATCCTTTCTTATGGAGAGGAGGTCAGGATGTACACGGCCGAAGATGTGATGAGCCGTCCCGTGATCTCGACCGAAGCCGGAGCCACGGTGGCTGACGCGGTCCTGCTGATGCGCCAGAACGGAATCTCAAGTTTGCTCGTGAAGCCAACCGCTGCCGGCGAGCCGTTTGGCATCGTCACCAAACGCGACGTGATTTCGAAAGTCGTGGCGGCGGATCGTGATCCGAAAACGACGCAAGTAACGGAGGTCATGAGCAAGCCGGTGCTAAGCGTTCCGCTAGGATGCACGCTTCAAGAGTGTTCGCTGCTCATGGCGCGCGCGGGAGTACGCCGCCTGCCGGTGTTCGAAGAGGGCCAGCCTCGGGGCATCGTGAGCGACACGGACATCTTTTCCGCAGTCGAAGAGACCGGTTGGGGGCCGCGGGCGGATGCGGCCCGGCGAAGTAGGGAGGAAGCCCTATCTCACCTGGCGGCCAAGCTCTCGGGATTGGTGCCCAATCCGGAGGCTTTTGCCGAATCCATACTCGTGGAGTTCGGAAAGTAAGGGAGATCCATGGCAACCATCTACTACGATCAAGACGCCGATCTGGGCCTGATCCAGGCGAAGAAGGTAGCCGTCATCGGCTATGGCTCGCAGGGACACGCGCATGCTCTGAACCTGCGTGATAGCGGAGTCGAGGTGCAGGTCGGATTGCGGCCGGATAGTAAGAGTCGCGAAGCGGCCGAGGCGGAGGGACTGACAGTGAACACGGTTCCCGCCGTCGCAGAGTGGGCCGACGTGATCGTGATGCTGGCTCCCGACACCTCGCAACCGGAAATATTTAAGCAGCATATTGAGCCCAACCTGGATCCCTCGAAGACTTTGATGTTCAGCCACGGCTTCAATATCCGCTTTGGCACGATCGAGCCACCCGAGGACGTGGACGTGAGCATGGTGGCGCCCAAGGCTCCCGGCCACCGGGTACGTGAAACCTTTCAGGAGGGCGAGGGCACGCCGGCGCTGCTGGCCGTCCACCAGGACGCGAGCCGAGGCGCCAAGGCGCTGGCCCTCTCATACGCCAAAGGACTGGGAGCCACGCGTGCTGGGGTCATTGAGACCACATTCGCCGAAGAGACGGAGACCGATCTATTCGGCGAGCAGGCTGTGCTTTGCGGTGGTGTGAGTGCGCTGGTCAAGGCCGGATTTGAAGTGCTGGTCAAGGCCGGCTACCAGCCCGAAATTGCGTATTTCGAGTGTCTACACGAGCTTAAATTGATCGTGGACCTCATGTACCGCGGAGGCTTGAACTATATGCGCTACTCCATCAGCGAGACCGCCGAGCATGGAGACTACACTGGCGGCCCGCGCGTGGTGAATGAAGACACGATGGGCGAGATGAAGCAAATGCTCAGCGAGATCCAGGACGGCACTTACGCAAACGCATGGATCGCCGAAAACGCGCGCGGCCGGCCCTGGTTCAATGAACAACGAAAGAAAGAGCAGCAGCACCCAATCGAAGAAGTGGGGGCCGAATTGCGTCAGATGATGCCGTTTCTGGATCCGGTGACGGTGAAGCCCGGGGATTGAGGAAAAAGGAGGTTAGCCGCGGAATGGATCACGTCCTAATCTTTGACACTACGCTGCGCGATGGTGAGCAATCGCCTGGGGCAACCATGACTTCCAGTGAAAAGTTGGAGCTGGCCCGTGCGCTTTCTCGCCTGAGCGTGGACGTTATTGAGGCCGGGTTCCCGGCTGCCTCGCCCGACGACCTCTATGCGGTCCGCCGCATCGCGGAGGAGGTGGGTCTTCAGGATCAGCCTCCCATCATCTGCGGCCTGGCTCGTACCCATACGGCAGATATCGACGCTGCTTGGAAGGCGGTCGAGCCAGCGGCTCGACCCCGAATTCATACTTTCCTGGCGACCTCAGAGATCCACATGAAGCACAAGCTGCGCATGGAGCCAGAAGAAGTAATCGAGCGGGTGATCGAGATGGTCCGATACGCCCGTTCGCTGTGTGACGATGTCGAGTTTAGCCCGGAGGATGCCTGCCGCAGCGACCCTGAATTTCTGTATATTGTGCTTGAGGAGGCCATTAAGGCTGGGGCGACGACGCTTAATATCCCGGACACCGTAGGCTACACGACCCCTAAGGAGTTCGGGGGCTTGATCACGGGCATCTACGAGCACGTGCCCGGCGTAGAAGAGGTGATCCTATCCGTTCATTGCCACGACGATCTGGGATTAGCGACCGCCAATACTCTGGCAGGAATCCAGGCCGGAGCGCGGCAGGCGGAAGTCACGATCAACGGAATCGGAGAGCGTGCCGGAAACACCTCGCTGGAGGAAGTAGTGATGGCGTTGCACACGCGGCAGCCTGTTTACTCCCTTTCGACCCGTATTGATACAACCCAAATAAGTCGAATCAGCAAATTAGTGAGCAACTACACTGGCATTTTGGTCCCGCCCAACAAGGCTATCGTTGGAGCCAATGCCTTTGCCCACGAAGCTGGGATACACCAGGACGGCATGCTGAAAAACGAACTGACTTACGAAATCATGCGGCCAGAGACCGTGGGGCTAACCCAGAGCAAGCTGGTGCTCGGCAAACACTCCGGTCGGCACGCCTTCAAGGTGCGGTTGAAGGAGCTGGGCTACGAGCTCGAGGACGACGACCTGGCACGCGCCTTCCGGCGCTTCAAGACGCTGGCGGACAAGAAGAAGGTCATCACCGACGCCGATCTCCAAGCGCTGCTTGCAGACGAGCTCTACCAGCCTCCGGAGGTGTTTGCCTTGGAAGGGCTGCAGGTGGCTTGCGGAACCATGGACATGGCTACAGCCACGGTCCGGCTTTCTGGACCCGAGGATACGCGGCATGTCCAGGCCGCCATTGGGACCGGGCCGGTGGATGCGGCCTATAAGGCGATTGACGAAATCGTCGGAGCGCCAAACATCTTGTTGGAGTTTTCCGTGCATGCGGTCACGGAAGGCATCGATGCGCAAGGGGAGGTAACCGTTCGCATCCAGGGAGAAGACGCGCCTGCGGCGCCGAACGCGCAGCGCAATACCTCCCAACTTAGAACCTACGGCGGGTACGGAGCCGATACGGACATCATCGTTGCCAGCGTCAAGGCGTACCTCTCAGCGATCAATAAACTGCTCGCTGAGGAGTGGCCTCGCGGCGAAGGGGTTGTTGCAGCACAGGCGGGTGCGGCCCGAAAAGTCGAATCTTCCGTTCCAGCAGAGGCTCCCAAATAGTCACTCACGATCCATTCTCGGGCGCGCGCCTCTCCACTCGCACCTCATGGACACCTGAAGGATCATGAGCCATTCCAACGCTTCCCCCCGAACCATGCTCTCGAAGATCTGGAGTGACCACGTAGTCGCACAAGAGCCGGAGAGCCCGGCCGTGCTGTACATCGATCTGCACCTGATCCACGAGGTCACCTCTCCGCAGGCATTCACTGGATTGAGGGAGGCCGGCCGGCAGGTGCGGAGGCCGGACAAGACCTTTGCGACCATGGACCACTCGACCCCAACTCTGGCACTTGACCTGAATCTGGTGGACAAAATGGCGGCTGCACAAGTCAGGCAGCTGAGGAAGAACTGCGCGGAATTCGGCGTGACGCTATACGATTTAGACTCGGACCGCCGCGGAATCGTTCACATCATTGGTGCGGAACTGGGACTGACTCAACCGGGCATGATGATCGTCTGCGGAGACAGTCACACGTCGACTCACGGTGCCTTCGGCGCGCTGGCCTTTGGGATCGGCACAAGTGAAGTCAAACACGTGCTGGCTACCCAGTGCCTGTTGCAAACGAAACCGAACTCTTTCGAAGTGCGCGTGGATGGAAGGATGGGTCCGGGAGTAACTGCCAAGGACATCATTTTGGCGGTGATGGCCAAGGTCGGCGTGGACGGCGGGATAGGCTACGTTTTCGAATATACGGGTCCCGCAATTCGCGCCCTCGACATGGAACAGCGGATGACGGTTTGCAACATGTCCATCGAGGCCGGGGCGCGTGCCGGGATGATTGCACCCGACGACACTACTTTCGAGTACCTGGCCGGGCGCGAGTACGCCCCCAGTGGGCAAGCTTGGGAAACGGCGCTAAGAAACTGGCGGCAGGTTGCTACGGATGAAGGCGCTATTTACGATCGGACGGTCTCTCTCGATACGGGGGAACTGGAACCGATGATCACCTATGGCACCAATCCCTCTATGGGTATGCCAATCAGCGACCGCATCCCCACCCTGAATGAGTTCTCAGACGTCAATAAAAGGCAATCGGTTGAAAAGGCCCTGAAATACATGGATCTGGAGCCGGGGCAGAGGCTTTTGGGACATGAGATTGACGTGGTATTCATCGGCTCCTGCACCAACTCCCGCATCACAGATCTGCGATTGGCCGCAGATCTTCTCGACGGCCGTAAGGTTGCGGATGGGCTCCGCATGCTGGTGGTACCCGGATCGCAATCTGTTAAGCGACAGGCAGAGGCCGAAGGCTTGCACGAGATCTTCCTCAACGCTGGGGCCGAATGGCGCGAGGCGGGCTGCTCAATGTGCTTGGCCATGAATGGTGATGAGCTTGAAGCGGGGCAGTACGGGGTGAGCACGAGCAATCGGAACTACGAGGGTCGACAAGGCAAAGGCGGGCGGTCTTTTCTCGCGTCACCCCTCACGGCAACGGCTTCGGCCATTATGGGAGAAATCACGGATCCCAGGACAATGCTCTAAGCTGAGATGGAAAAATTCAACAAACTTACATCGCACCTTATCCCAATGGCGATGAGGGACGTTGATACCGATCAGATCGTCCCGGCCCGCTTTTTGAAGGTGATCGACAAGGAAGGACTGGGGGAACACCTCTTCGAAGATTGGCGCATATTGCCGGACGGCTCACCTAATTCCGAGTTCGTGCTCAATCGACCGGAGGTCCAAGGCGCCCAAATCCTACTTGCCGGTAGCAATTTCGGCTGCGGATCCTCCCGCGAACATGCGCCATGGGCGCTCATGGATTGGGGCGTGCGGGCCGTGATCTCAACTTCCTTTGCTGACATCTTCCGCAACAACGCTATCAAGAATGGGTTGCTTCCCGTCACCGTCGAAGCCGAGACACACGGTGAGCTGTTCGGCATGGTGGACCGGGATCCACATGCAGAGGTGACGATCGATCTCGTCTCGCAGACGCTTTCGTTCGGAAACGAACATGCGGTGGGTTTTCCGATGGATCCCTTTGCCCGGCTCTCTCTCTTGGAGGGAGTTGACCAACTCGGGTACTTGCTCTCTATGGAAGAGAAAATCTCCGCTTACGAGGCCAACCATGACGGGTCCTGAACCGATTCAGATCTATGACACTACGCTAAGGGACGGTACACAGCGGGAAGGGATCTCGCTATCCTGCGACGACAAACTGCGCATCGCCTCCAAGCTGGATCGTTTGGGGGTTGCTTTTATCGAAGGAGGATGGCCAGGTTCGAATCCCAAGGACGCCGAATTCTTTGATCGCGCCAAAGACATGGTCTGGGAGAACGCGCAGATAGCCGCATTCGGCTCGACTCGTCGGGCCGGCAACGCGTCCGAGGAGGACCCTAATTTAAGAGCTCTGCTGGATGCCGAAACTCCGGTCTGCACAGTGGTTGGCAAGTCCTCGACGCTGCACGTGACTGAGGTGCTGAGGACCACGCGGGATCAAAACCTATTGATGGTCAAGGAAAGTGTGGCCTTCCTGAGATCGCGTGACCGACGCGTCCTCTACGACGCGGAGCATTTCTTCGACGGCTATAAGGACGATCCAAGCTACGCGGTCGAGACCCTAAGAGCCGCCGTCGAGGGAGGCGCGGAGATCGTAGTATTGTGTGACACCAACGGCGGATCCATGCCCTGGGAGGTCAAGCAGATCGTTCGTGAAGTCATCGAAGAGCTAGCTTACCCAGTAGGAATCCACACTCACAATGACTCGGAGTGCGGGGTGGCGAACAGCCTGGCAGCGGTGCAATCCGGAGCGACCCATGTCCAAGGCACCATTAACGGTTACGGGGAGCGATGTGGTAACGCGAATCTGTGCGCGATCATTCCGGATCTGGAACTCAAGATGGGACTGCGGTGCCTGCCCCAAGAGAAGCTGAGTGAGCTCGCGGAGGTCTCTCGCTTCGTAGCAGATGTAGCCAACTTGCCGCAGGATGAACATATGGCGTATGTGGGAACCAGCGCGTTTGCTCACAAAGGGGGCATCCATGTGGCCGCCATGCGCCGGAACGCGGACTCTTACCAGCACATCGACCCCGCTCTAGTGGGAAACAAGATGCGGGTGGTTGTAAGTGAGCTCTCCGGGCGAGGAAATCTATTGAGCAAGGTGGAAGAGCTCGGCCTGCAGCTGGACGAAAACGTTGACATGCCAGAAGTGCTCAATCGGCTAAAGGAGTTGGAAGCCCAAGGGTTTTCATTTGAGGCTGCGGAGGCCTCGGTGGTCATGCTCCTGAAACGCCAATCTAACGACTACAAGGCCCCATTCGAGCTGATCGACTACGCAGTGGTGGTCGAAAATCGGAGAGGCCGGGGCACATTCGCTGAGGCGACGGTCAAGGTAAAGGTGGATGGAGAGGTGATTCACACCGCAGCCGAAGGCAATGGTCCGGTGAACGCTCTCGACGCGGCTCTGCGCAAAGCCCTTGCGCCGATCTACCCTGTTCTGAATTCGTTTCAACTCGTTGATTACAAAGTGCGGATCGTGGATGGCCAAAAAGGCACCGCGGCCACCACTCGCGTGCTCATTGACAGCCGCAACGGAAGCCAAGAATGGAGCACGGTGGGGGCCTCAGCGAATATCATCGAGGCCTCCTGGCAAGCGCTGGTCGACAGCATTGACTACGGTCTGACCCTGGCGAATTGAATACTTGAAGCACACAGCCTGCCCGCCGATTGAAGTCAATCTCACAGGAGGGTCCACAGCCGACCCGGGAGCGGTTCGCCGCCTATTCGAGTACGGAAGGAGCTAATTTGGAGGCCAAAATCGTATTGCTTCCGGGCGACGGGGTTGGTCCGGAAGTCGTAAACGAAGGACGAAAAGTGCTGGAGGCGGTGGCTGCTTCCCATGGCCACCGGTTTGACTTTGAGGAGCAGCCGATCGGGGGGGTCGCAATCGATGAGGCAGGTGATCCGCTGCCCGAATCGACGCTCGAGGCCTGCCATTCCGCTGCGGCCGTGCTGTTGGGGGCGGTGGGCGGCCCAAAGTGGGACGACCCGCAAGCTGAAGTCCGACCGGAGCAGGGTCTGCTCGGTCTGCGACAGAGTCTACAGCTCTATGCCAACCTACGACCCGTTCGCATGATTCCGGAGCTCGTAGATGCTTCTCCGCTCCGGCCGGAACTTGTGCATGAAGTGGACATCCTCATCGTACGTGAGTTAACCGGAGGGCTGTACTTCGGCCAGCCACGCCTGCTCGAGAGGATAGATGGCCGCCGCAGAGCGGTAGACACCTTGGAGTACACCGATGATGAGATCCGTCGGGTCGTCCGCTTAGCTTTTCAGCTGGCCAAGCGACGGCGCGGTATCCTGACCTCGGTGGATAAGGCCAACGTGCTCGAGACTTCACGATTGTGGCGCCAGGTTGCGCAGGAAGAAGCCGAATCGTTCCCACGCGTCCGCCTCGAGCATCAGCTGGTAGATGCGGCGGCCATGCGGCTCATCGCGGATCCCCGGCAGTTTGATGTGCTAGTCACTGAGAACATGTTTGGCGACATCCTTAGCGACGAAGCATCCGTTTTAGTAGGGTCGCTTGGAATGCTGCCGAGCGCCTCGATCGGTGAGGGCTCCCTAGGGGTCTACGAGCCAATCCATGGATCCGCGCCTGACATCGCCGGGAGCGGCATCGCCAATCCAATTGGGGCGATCTTGAGCGCGGCTATGTTGCTGCGACATTCTCTCGAGCTGGAATTAGAGGCGGAGGCAGTCGAACAGGCCGTTCAGCAGGCCATCGCGGATGGCGCAAGGACGGCGGATCTAACCAACCGTGGATCGATTTCGACGGAGGAGATGGGGGAGGCGATTATCGAATGCCTGAAGCAAAGATGATTTGCGCTAGATGTCCTCGGTAGTCGCATTTCAAGGCGAGCGGGGCGCCTATAGTGAAGCCGCAGTGTTGGCGCTTAACGGGCGGCATGTCGAGACGTTGCCCTGCGTCAGCTTCGAAGCCGTCTTTCACTCCGTGGACCGCGGCGATGCCAACCGCGGTCTAGTACCGATCGAGAACTCGTTAGCGGGAAGTATCCACCGGAACTACGACCTGCTGCTTCGGTATGACCTGACGATCACCGCTGAATATCATCATCGCATCGAGCATTGTCTTGTCGCTCTTCCGGGCGTCGAGCTTTCCGAGATTCGACGTGTGATGTCGCACCCGCAAGCCTTGGCCCAGTGCGAGCGATTTCTCGCGAGTCTCTCCGACGTCGAGATCGTGTCTAGCTACGACACCGCTGGAAGCGCTCGCATGTTATCTGAAGGCGACCAGAGGGATGCCGCGGCAATTGCGTCGCAGAGAGCGGCCGAAGTCTATGGGATGCGCGTTCTGGCCAAGGGAATCGAAGACGATCCGGCCAACTTCACTCGCTTCCTGATGCTTGGAACCGAGAGCAGCGAGCCCGGCCCAGATGCAAAAACCTCCATTCTCTTTACCCTTGAGAATCGCCCCGGGGCACTGTATGAAGCCATGGCATCTTTCGCCAAACGCGGGATTGACCTAACAAAGATCGAATCGCGGCCGCTTGTGGGCAAGCCTTGGGAGTACATTTTCTATCTGGATCACGCTGGAGCGCCCGGCCAAGAGGAGGTATCTGAGGCGCTTGAGGAGCTCAAAACCAAGGCCAGCTTATTTCGGATCCTGGGATCCTATCCAAGGCACCGCTGGAATTAATCGCCTTTACTCCCCCGACACCCCCCAATTCCTGAATTAGGCGAATGCCACCTCCCTCGCCGCCTCGCCAAGGTAACCTTCAATTACCAATAACTCTGCGTTTAACAGCGCCCCGCCTGCAGCGCCACGCAGTGTGTTGTGGACCAGGGAGACCATCCGAAAGTCGAGGACAGAGCAAGGCTGCACCCTTCCGACCGAGACCGCCATGCCGTCCTGAGCATCGCGATCGAGGCGCGGTTGAGGGCGGTTCTCCTCCGACCGTACGATCAGCGGGTGGGCCGGGGCGCTAGGAAGGCCATCCACCCCCCGAAATGCAGCTAGGGCAGCCTCCACCTCGTTCAAGTTTGGAGCATTTCTTAGCCCGATCGAAAGCGCCGCCAGGTGTCCATCCAGCACCGGTACGCGGTTTGCTTGAGCACTGACTTCGATATCAGCAGGCTCGATTGCTTCCTCACCGAGCTCCCCAAGCAACTTTCTTGTCTCTTGCTCCATCTTCACTTCCTCACCGCGGATGTACGGGATGACGTTGTCATATTGCTCCATCGACGATACGCCTGGATAGCCGGCACCGCTGATGGCCTGCATCGTCACTGCATGGACCTGGCTCACCCCAAAAGCGTCATCCAATGCCTTGAGGGGAAAGACGATTCCCGTTGTGGAGCAGTTTGGGCTGGTCACGATCAAACCTGACCATCCGCGGAGATCTCGCTGGCGATCGATGAGCGCGAGGTGGTCGGCATTGATCTCAGGTATGAGCAGGGGGATGTCGGTCCCCATGCGGTGGGTGGAGGCGTTGGAACACACGATGTAGCCCTCCGCCGCCAGCCGTGGCTCAACACCTTCCGCAACTCGCGCCGGTAGAGCTGAGAACAAAAGCCGGGCGCCCTGGAGACTCCCATCGCTGGGTTTCACATGCATCTCTCGCACCATCAATGGAATCTCGCCTGGCAAGAGCCACCTTGCGGCCTCGCCATACGCCTTTCCTTCGCTGCGCTCTGACCCTGTAACAGAGACGATCTCAAACCAGGGATGATCAGCCAGGAGGCTAACGAACCGCTGGCCAACCGTGCCCGTAGCTCCCAGCACAGCCACTGGTATTTTTTCATTCATATGAACTCTCCACTTATCTTTGAATATGGTTTCAGTTCGTGGACGGGTTTGAAACCCGTCAATCCTCAATGACCAGCTCGTGGATGGCGCGTACGGCGTCATCACCATCCCGATCCTGAACCACTAGCGAGATGCTGCACTCCGATGACCCCTGTGCGATTGCGACTACATTAATTCCCTGGCGCCCCGTGGCAGTGAAGACCTGACCCGCAACACCTGCAGTTTGCCGCATACCACTTCCGACAACGGTCACGATCGTGATATCGTCTTGAGCCCATACTCGGTCGATATCTCCCCTGCTAAGCGCCAGCTCAAATTCAAACTCCAGGGCCTCAACTGCTGCGGGGGCGTTTGCCCGCGGAACAGCAAAGCAAATGCTCTGCTCCGAAGAGGCCTGCGAGATAAGCAGCACGCTGGCTCCGGTGCGCGCCACGCCGTCGAATGTTCGAGCTGCGATCCCTGGAACGCCCATCATGCCCTTGCCCTCAACCGTGATCAGACTCACATTTGGCACCGCCGTAATGGCCTTGATCGCTCCGTTGCTCTCATTCAGATCGGGAATGATAAAGGTCCCGGCATGGGAGGGGTTAAATGTGTTTTTCACGCGTATGGGAATTTCGGTATCGAACACGGACTGGATGGTCTTAGGATGTAGCACCTTGGCACCGAAATAGGATAGTTCCCGAACTTCCTGGTAGCCCAACGTTTCAATGGTACGCGCCGAGCGCACGACCTTCGGATCGGCGGTCATGACACCATCCACGTCTGTCCAGATCCACAGTTCATCGCTCTCCAAACATGCCGCGATTAACCCGGCGCTGAAATCGGACCCCCCGCGCCCCAGCGTCGTAGTTATGCCATCAGGCGTGGCTCCGATGAAACCAGTAATCACCGGCGTCTGGCCGCGTTCGAGAATGGGTACTAGGTTTTCGACAGCCTTTCGCCGCGTGGCTTCCAGCAGGGGCGCGGCATCCTGGAACCGATCGTCGGTGACGATGATGTCTGTGGCGTTTACGGCGATCGCTGCAACTCCGATCTGCCGCAAGAAAGCCGCCAGAAGAATGACGCTCATTTGCTCGCCCAAGCTCATCGCATGGTCGAGCGCTCGCGGACCGGCCTCCGCCAACACGCTCACGCTCTCGCAAAAACCGGCGAAGCCCTCCAAGAGCTCGTCGATTTCCGCCACCACTACTTCAGACTCCTGCTCCGCCAGCGCCTCGGCGCACCCTCGGTGAAGATCCCGCAGCTCCGCGATGATTTGCAGATAGCGCTCATCTCCCCCGGCGGCGGCGGTTGTCGCCTCCTGAAGCGCGTCGGTGACCCCATGAACGGCCGAGGCGACCACCGCTATTCGGTCGGCGGTATGGTCTCGCGCGGCCTTCGCAATTTCGGCAGATTGCCCGATTGCCTCGGCGGTGCCCAAGGAAGTCCCGCCGAATTTCATCGTCAGGGTTTTCAAGCGTGTTTCAGGATTTGTCATTGGCTGCTCGCATCAACAAAAGAGGCCGCTCCTGGGTTGGGAGCGGCCCGCCTATCGTTTGCCTTCGATCTTTCTACCTAGGCTAAGCGCCCTCCATGTGCCGGGAGCTGAACGTCATGCCCGTAGTCGTTCCGGTGCCGGTTCTCGTCGCTCGATCGCGTTCGTAAGTCATCATCAGTATGCTTTCTTCTGGATATTTCGATGAGAGTATCAGAAGAATCGGGGGTTTGTCAACTGCATCTCTCCGACCGACCCGGACGACACGCGGTTTTTCGCAACCAAGCGACCCGTGATGTCGCCAGAAATCGAGATCTAGAAGTCGCTCGCCTCACCATTTCACCCCGAGGCGCCGATCCGTTAGGTGGGCTCGCTCGCACCCTTTGCAGCCGCCTCCTCAGCCCAAGAAAGGATCGCCTGCAGGCCCATCAGGTAACCCCGCCAACCCAGGCCTGTGATGACCCCTCGGCAGGCGGCGGCCGTGAGAGAGCGACGGCGGAAACGCTCGCGAGCATAGATATTCGATAGGTGGACTTCGATCACGGGATAATCCACGGCTGCGATGGCGTCCCGAAGCGAAACCGAGGTATGGGACAATCCGCCCGGATTGATGACTCCGCCGATCGTCCATTCGCGGGCCGCATGAAGTTCATCGATCAATACACCTTCGTGATTCGATTGGACGGCCGTGATCTGCACGCCGAGCCGCTCACCTTCCGTTTGAATGTGATCGTTCAGCTGCGCCAGGGTCAGAGTGCCGTAGACTTCCGGTTCACGCTCGCCAAGCAAGTTCAAATTAGGGCCATGCAGAACCAGGATTCGGTTCAAACGCTCTCCCTCAGTCCATCCACGATGTCACGGATCAGCGCCTCCGGCGCCTCGATATCAGTCTCGACCTGGCCGGGACGTACCGGAATTACAAATTGGGACCGTCCTTCCTTGCGCTTCTTATCCATCTTCATGGAGTCGAGTATCCGATCGGTGTCTAATCCCGCGTGGCTCACTGGCAGGCCATAGCGAAGGAGCACATGCTGAACCCGATTCAGTAGATCCGCCTGACAGCGATCCAGAGCAATTGCAAGCCGCGTGGCTCCTACTAAACCGACTGAGACAGCCTGACCGTGGGGAAGACTGTAATCGCTAGCGGCCTCAAGCCCGTGAGCAAAAGTATGACCCAGATTGAGCGCCGCCCGCCCCCCGCGCTCCTGTGGATCCTCATCTACGATCGACAGTTTGACCTCCATTGCACGTTGGATCCAGCTGCGGCTGATCCAAGGCGGCCCCGATTCCATGCGCGTGAACAGATCTGCATCACCAATCAGCGCGGCCTTGATCATCTCGGCCAGACCGGTCCGAGCACCTCCCTCCGGCAGGGTCGTGAACGTTGTCAGGTCGGCCAATACGATGCTAGGAGCGTGGAACGAACCGATCAGGTTTTTGCCACCTTCGAGGTTGATTCCTACTTTTCCCCCCAAGCTGGCGTCCACGGTGGCCAGCAGGGTCGTGGGCAAGGCTGCCCACCGTATCCCGCGCATGTAGGTCGCGGCCGCAAATCCGGCCAAATCAAGCAAGACACCCCCGCCCAGGGCAATGACGGTCCCGTTACGATCCAAGCCGGCTTCCATGAATGCCCCGTACAGCTCAGAGACCGTCTCTTGAGATTTGTGCTCTTCCCCCGCGGGCACAGTGACAAACGAGCACTCCAGCGATTTGCGTGTGACTTCCTCGTACAGCGGAGCCACGTTCGAGTCTGAGACGACCACGTAGGGCGGCGAGAGCTCGGCCTGCTCCAGCCAGGTTGACAGATTGGAGATCAATCCCTCCCCCAGAATGACCTCATAGCCAGGGCGAGGATGGCGAGCAGTCATTCGAACCGTGCGCCTCGCCAACGGGTACTCCACCAGCCGGTCGGCGACCTGCTCGGCCGTAAGGGCTGTCGTGTCAACCTGAACCGGGATCGAATCGTAAGTCGCCTTTCGCGCCTCTAACAAGACTCGGAGACGCTCGTTCGGGCTTTCGCCTGCCAGGAGTGGACGTGCCCCATCCGTTCCCAGCCTGGCCAGGAGTGTTTCCGGTTCACCCGTGAGACCAACGAGGGCGCCGCCGGCTTCCAGCAAGTTCCGGCTGCCTTCATCCAACAAGGCGCCTCCTCCGCAGGCGATCACGCGGTTCGCCGGCTCTGCCACTTGTCGGCAGGCCTCGATCTCCATTCGCCGGAAGGCGAGCTCACCCTCCTCGGCAAAAATCTGGTGTACCGGTTTTCCCGCCATCCGCTCGACGAGGGCGTCGGTGTCCACGAACTCGCGATCCAGGCGCTCTGCCAGCAGCCGCCCCACGGCAGATTTGCCAGCGCCTGGAGGCCCGGCAAGAACAATATTCAGCGGTTGCATCCGGAGAAGGCCTTCAGACAAGCGGCTAGTCCCAGAAGATAATTGGCTCATTAGACATTTCGAAATCGTCCAAGCGACCGAGCGGCAGCTGGTCGAACCTCGGCTTCATCTCCGATAGCGTATCGCCGCCGAGCTTCCGGAGCAACACCTCTGCCAGCACAATACAGAGCATGGCCTCTCCGACAACGGCCGCGCGGGGGACAGAGCAGAAATCAGAGCGCTCGTAGCGGGTTTCCGCCGGCTGTCCGGAGGCCAGGTCCACAGAGGCGCGTGGAGTCAGTGTGGTCGAGATGGGTTTCATCGCAACTCGGACGATGAGTGGGTCGCCGGTCGTTATTCCGCCCTCCAGACCGCCGGCGCGGTTGCTCTGCCGCCGGATTCGCCCGTCGGAGGAATCGAATTCATCGTGGACTTCGGTGCCGCGCAAGCGAGCGTTCCGGAAACCCCGGCCGATCTCAACGCCTTTCATGGCATGGATGCTCATCATGGCCGCCGCCACCCGCGCCCCTAGCCGCCGATCCCAGTGCACATGGCTGCCCAGTCCCGGAGGTAGATTTAAAGCAACCACCTCAAACACTCCGCCAAGTGTATCTTTGGCTTGCATGGCAGCCCGGATCTCCTCACGCATCGCCTCGGTTCCGGCCTTAGATGGGCAGCGCACCTCACTTTTTTCAGCGGCCTCGAAGCGCTGGTTGAAGTCCATATCCTCGAGTTCGGCTGAGGCAGTGCCGATTTCCATAACGTAGCTCCCGACTATCATGCCGAACTCGGCAAGCAGCTTGCGGCACACAGCACCTACGGCGACCCGTGCAGCTGTCTCACGGGCGGAGGCGCGCTCCAAGCTGAAGCGCAAGTCGCGGTAGCCATATTTCAGAGCCGCCGATAGATCCGCATGGCCAGGCCGTGGAACAGACATCGGCGGAACCGCTTGACCCTTCCACTTAGTGTGGTCGCGATTGATGATGCGTAGCCCGATGGGAGCTCCGATGGTGACCCCAGCCAATACACCTGCGACAATCTGGGCTTCGTCCTGCTCAATGGACTTCATCCTTGGCCCGACTCCGAATCCCACCTGGCGGCGGGCAAGGTCGGGAAGCAGGTCGGCCTCGGTGAGAGCCAAACCCGCAGGAATTCCCTCAACGATAGCGAGCAATTCAGGACCATGCGATTCTCCGGCGGTCAGAAATCTAAGCATCTAGCACCTCACGGCGGTCAGTCCGGTCTTCCGTTCGGCCCCAGGCACTCGATCGCTCCAATGCTCCTCCAAGAGCGGCTCGCATTCGCTCACGCGGGGCACCCAGGCCGGTCCAGAGCTCGTAAGAGAGAACAGCTTGTTCCAGTAACATGCCCGCCCCGGATACGGCCTTGATACCTGATTGTTGAGCCTGCTGCACAAGCCGAGTATCTGCGGGGGTGTAGACCAAGTCGTAAACAAACGCATCGGGTGGAAGGGGCACACCGTCTGGCCACGGTGATTCTTGGATGTGCGGCATCATGCCCAACGGGGTGGCATTAACTAAGAGCGTGCATTGGCTCGAAGCCCTAACAAAAGATTCTCGCGCCCAAGGGAGAGCTGTCACCTCCACCCCGAATTCTCGGCGCACATCCTCGGCCAATCGTTCGGCGCGGCTCACCGACCTGGCGATGAGGCTCAGATCAAGCCCCTCGCGTGCTAGGCCGAAGGCCACCGCCCTGGCAGCTCCGCCAGCCCCAAGGATGAGAGATTGTCCGGCTCTTGGGGCCTGCCAGTGAGTGTGCAGGTCACGTAT
This sequence comes from Chloroflexota bacterium, assembly GCA_027298025.1. Classification (GTDB taxonomy): domain Bacteria; phylum Chloroflexota; class Anaerolineae; order Anaerolineales; family E44-bin32; genus JADFRG01. The sequence continues at coordinate 17,709 of JAPUGV010000009.1, forward strand.
GAACCCCCTCAAATCCGTGTTATGACCTACAAGATGACCATTCTTATTGACGATGGTGTTGACGGCCGAGGTCTCGATCGCCGAGGCGTCTATCTCATCGAGGAGCGGCAAGACCGACTCCTTGAATGGGATAGTAACGTTGGCGCCCGGCCACCCATCCACACGCATGCTCGCGATTGTGGCCGCGAGTTTTTCGGGCGCAACCTCCATCGCTTGGTAGCGCCAGGCTAGGCCGGCCTCGTTGAAGGCCGCGTTTTGAATGGCGGGCGAATAGGAATGTGCGATGGGAGAGCCGAGAAGCACGATCTTCCTCACAACAACTCCGCTCCGATCAAACGAAGGGTCCTCATGAAGCCAGGGTACGATTCGTGCACGACCTCCGCGGTCGATAGGATGGTTTCGCCGGAGGCCAGCATGCCAGCCACTGTCAGTGCCATGGCAAGGCGATGATCTCCATGTGAGCTCACTTGAGTTCCTGTGAGTGGAGTCGGCCCTTCAATGGTCAGCCCGTCTGGATGCTCCTCGATCTGGGCGCCCATCTTCCTCAACTCTGCGGTTATTCCGAATAAGCGATCCGATTCCTTCAGGCGCAATTCACCTGCTCCCCGGATCTGCGTTTCGCCATGAGCCTGCGTAGCGATAACCGCCAGAATGGGGATCTCATCGATCATCGACACCACCTGCTCTCCTTGAACCTCGATTCCCCTCAGGGACGAAAACGTGGCGGTCAGATCACCGGTGGGCTCGCCGTCCGAGGCGGAATTAGTGCGGGTCTCCATCTGCGCACCCATCCGCTGCATGGCCTCCAACAGTCCGGTGCGAGTAGGGTTGAGGCCTACGTTCAGTACCGTGATTTCCGACCCAGGAACTAGTAAGGCGGCGGCAAGCGGAAAGGCCGCGGCGGAGATGTCTCCCGGGATGGAGAGTTCGAAGGGTGGAAGCGGGGCCTGAATCGGTTCGAGGCTCAGGGTGCCATTAGACTTTGTCACCGACACGCCCAAGTGCCGGAGCAGCCGCTCGGAGTGATCGCGGGAGGCGACCGGCTCGCGTATGAGTGTGCGGCCCTCGGCGTGCAGTCCAGCCAGCAGGATGGCGGTTTTCACCTGGGCGGAGGCGACCGGCATCTCATACTCGATCCCACGCAGCCGGGAACCGGTGACTTGCAGCGGTGGCTGGTCGCTGCCATTGACCCCGGCGATCTTGGCGCCCATCCTTCTCAGTGGTTCTGCCACTCGGTCCATTGGCCGCTGCGAAAGCCCGTGGGACCCAGTCAGGGTAGCCGAGACCGACGATCCAGCTAAGGCTCCCATCAGGAATCGCATCGTCGTACCTGAATTGCGGCAGTCCAGGGTCCGCTTCGGAGACCTCCACTGAGTCCCGTGCACCAGCGTCTCCTCCTCATCCGAGCGCTCGATCTCAACTCCGAGCGCCTCCAGGCAGTCATACATCGCATCAATAACGCCCGCACGCATTCCCCCCCGCAGACGAGTGGAACCGCCAGCCATCGCTCCTAAGAGCAGGGCGCGATGAGTCACGGACTTGTCGCCAGGAACTTGAATCGTTCCCCTCAAGCTTTTAGCGCGCCCTGCAACTTTAAGCTCCACGAGGGGTACTCCCTGGATCCTTCAATGAAACGCGCTTTCGCTGCAAGGGCTCCAAATAATCGCGCAAGGGCCCAGCTTCCCCACCGATTAACAAGCCGCGCAGTTGCTCCAACTCAGATTGCGCGCGCGACAACGCGTTCTGCACCATATCCTGATTCGTGGTGAGGATGTCGGCCATCATTGTGATATCGCTGGCAGCCAGCCGGGAAGTGCTGAGGAAGCCGGAGGCAACCAGGTCCCATATCTCAGGATCCTTATTGCCAACGAACTCCGCGGACCCCATAAGCGCAGTGGCTAAGAGGTAGGGCAGGTGGCTTGCGGTGGCGAGCAGCTGATCGTGCCTGGCAGCCTGCATATGCTGGACCGATGCGCCGAGCGCAATCACAATCTGTTCAGCGAGCGCGAGCGAGCTGGGCGTAGTCCGGGAGCAAGGAGTCAGCACAAACAAACTCCCCGTGAAAAGCTCAGCCTCGGCCTCCGGAAATCCCGCTAGCTCCTTGCCGCACAACGGATGGCCTCCCACCGCCGCAACGGGGTCCGGAAGGTTTTCCATCGCTTCGACAACCTGGCGTTTCGTAGATCCAACATCCATCAGTAGACGGACCGCGGGTGGATCCGACCTGAAGGCCTCCAGCAACCTCAAGGTCTCTTTCACAGGCGTCGCCAGGACGAGCACATCGGTGCGGACGAGCGCAGGGCCTAATTCTTGGGTCTTGATCCCGGCTCGGCGTGCGAGTTGCACGGTCTCTGCATCCGAATCGACACCTACCAGTTCCTGGCAGCGCGCCTTCAGACCCAGCGCCATGGATCCGCCCATGAGTCCAAGGCCGACGATCGTTACGCGGGCGTCTTCGAGTTCCATTCCACCTCAATCAGATCCCGTCCAACGGCCCGGGCAACTTCACGCACCTGTCTAACCATGTCCGCAAAGCGTTCCGGCCGTAGACTCTGGGCGCCGTCCGAAAGCGCCTCTTCTGGTCTGGGATGGACCTCCACGATCAGGCCATCCGCTCCCGCAGCCACTCCAGCACGCGCCACGGCCGATACATATTCCCACTTTCCAGTGCTGTGGCTGGGGTCCAGAATCACCGGCAAGTGCGAGAGTTCCCTCACGACAGGAATGGCATTGATGTCGGTGGTATTTCGAGTGTAGGTCTCAAAGGATCGGATCCCTCGCTCGCAAAGGATGACCCGCTCATTCCCCACAGACATCAAGTATTCCGCTGACATCAGCCATTCCTCGATAGTCGCCATCAATCCTCGTTTGAGCAGCACCGGGAGGCCTGCCCGCCCGGCGGCACGCAATAGTTCATAGTTCTGCATGTTGCGAGCCCCCAGTTGGATGATGTCCGCGTACTCGGCAACGAGTGGGACTTGCTCTGGCGACATGGCTTCCGTGACCACTTTCAAACCCGTCTCGAGCCGTGCCTCTGCCAAAAGCTTCAGCCCGCGTTCTCCAAGACCCTGAAAGCTATAGGGTGAGGTGCGCGGCTTGAAGGCGCCGCCTCGCAGAATCGTTGCGCCGGTCTCCTTTACTGCATGGGCGATCTCCAACAGCTGATCTCGGTCTTCGACCGAGCAGGGTCCGGCCATGATCACGAGCTCGTTTCCACCGATGGTCAACCCATCGACATTCACCAAAGTATCCATGGGATGCATTTCTCGGGAGGCGAGCTTAAAGGGTTTCAATATCGAGAGCACCTTTTCAACCCCTTGTATCGGTTCAAAATTGCCGGGATCGATCGGGCGGTCGTCGCCGATCACACCCACAATCGTGCGTTCCTCCCCTGCGCTCAAATGCGCCTTGTATCCAAGGCGTTTCACCTTGGCCACGACATGATCGATCTGGGCTTGCGTTGCGTCATGTTTCATAACAATGATCACTTCCTCCTCCTCCAGCTTAGAAAACAAAAAAGCACCGAGCCGATGCTCGGTGCTTGAAGGGTCGATTTTCCCTACCTATACAAGCCGAAGCAGCGGCTGAGCGCTCAACCCTCCAAAATAGTAGTAGCCGAAGCTTCGCGTGACTGCTCGAATCATCTGCGAGATCATAGCACAGCCTGTGAAAATCAGTCAAGGTGAAATAGTGGTACTATGCCGCGTAGCATGCCGATCCGTGCGATTCGAGGCGCCATAACCGTTCCCGATAACTCCCGGACGGCGATCCTCGAGGCGACTCATGCGCTGCTGCAGGCGCTGGTTGAGGCAAATGGCATGAGCGCAGGGGAAGTGATCGCGGCGACTTTTTCTGTAACTGCGGATCTGGATCAGGCCTATCCGGCGGAAGCGGCCCGAGACTTGGGATGGACGGAGGCGGGTCTGATGTGCGTTCAGGAAATGCGAGTCGAAGGCACCGTGAACAAATGCATTCGGGTGCAGGTGCTGTGGGAGACAGAGCAGCCGCAATCTGCCGTGACCCACCGCTATTTAGGGGGCGCAGCAAGCCTGCGGACTGACTTATTGGGGGGCTAGCCCGGAATACAGATTGGCACGCTGCGCCGCCCCTCCCCGGGGGAGGGCGCTTCGCATATCTCCCAACCCCTGCGGCATGGCGCGCATCTTATAATAGTGATAGCGTGCCTGTGAGAGGTGCGAGGGATTGATGGCAAACACAAGGAATAGAAAGCCCTACTCGAAGAACGACTGGCTTGTCCATCCTTCGTATGGGATTGGTCAGGTCAAGAAGATCGAGAAAAAGCTCATCGAGGGAAAGAAAATCAAATTCTATAGGGTGGAAGGGGAACACTCGATCTATTGGCTGCCGGTGGAAGGGTTAGAAGCAAGCCGAGTGCGAAGACTGGCATCCCGGGACCAGTTCCGCAAGGCGATCAAGCTTTTGAAGACCGCTCCTCGCGAAATGGATCCTGATCACACCAAGAGGCGAAGCCGGATCAAGGAGGTCATGACCACGGGTTCGCTGCGCTCGGTGGTCCGAGCGATTCGAGACCTGTCAGCGCGAAACTCAGAAAAACGATTGAGTGATACAGAGAGACGGTCTCTCGAACAGTTCATCGACAGCCTGGTCGAGGAATGGGCCATCGCCGAAGAGATCCAAATGCATGAAGCGAGGAGCGAGCTCAAGGAAATGCTTGACGAGGGTTTCGCCGCGAGCTCGGCGTCGAATTAGGCCCCGTCCGACGGCCCGCTTGCGTCGTTGATTCGCCGTACGGCTTTCGCCAGCTCCACCGCGCCAACGCCGCCCTGGGCCAAATGCCGAGTGACGATTGTCTAAAGTTTCATGTCCCTCGTAAGAACGTTCGAAATCCCCACAGTAATGAAGCATGGATTGGGAGCGCTTGCATCGCTGGGCGATGAAGTTAAGGCGCTGGGGATGAAGCGCGCTCTGGTGGTCTGTGGATCGGGGATTAGCGGCGCGGGCCTTCTTGAGCGGGCGGAATCGCCATTAAAGGCAGCCAACATTTCCTACGCGGTTTTCGATCGAGTGGTACCGAATCCGTCCCTTGCAACGGTGGACGAGGGGACGGAGTTCTATCAGAGCAAAGAGTGCGATGGACTCATTGGCCTGGGCGGTGGGAGTGCGATGGACACCGCGAAGGCCATCGGTGTGGTTGCGGCCAACGGAGGCTCAATACGCGACTACGAATGGGCCGATCCGCAGCCGATCGAGAGCAGGATCCCGCCCACCATCTGCATTCCGACGACCGCTGGGAGCGGAAGCGAGGTGACTCTGTGGGCGGTGATCGCCGATCCCGAACGCAAGGTCAAGTTCAACGTTGGGGG
>JAPUGV010000090.1 GCA_027298025.1 Chloroflexota bacterium
GTGTGCATCGACTTGTCGTGAATCATCCCGATCAGCTTTATCTTTACGCCGCGAGTGCGTGCGAGCATCACTGCCGTCGTGTCGGAAAAACCGAACTGCGCCTGTCCGGCCCCCACGCGCTTCGCCGTGTCACCCGAGCCGTACCCCCGCTGGATAGTCACGTCCAAGTTGTTCTTTCGGTAGAAGCCTTTCTCCTTGGCAACATAGAAACCGGCGTGCTTACCGTAAATAAGCCAATCCAGCGCGAAATTTACTTTGTCCGCAGACAGGCCCGGTGACGGGTTCGAGAAAAACAGTGCGACTACAAGTGGGATGATAGCAACAATGCGTTTGTTGATTCCCATGACTCACCTCCAGTCTGGTTAGTTGTTGCGTGGAAGATAACAGCCGTTCGAAGAGATGCTTACTTACCCCCGCCGAGCAATAACACTCGTATCTTAAAGATGTCAAGGACCTTGCCGGCTCGTTTATCCGCACCGTCGTCTTGGCAAGCGCCAGAACCTGTGCTAGTTACGGCTCGAGGGTGCCATGTCCGACCGGCTGCAGACGATCATCACTTCAGTTGTCACCATCGTTGTCATCTTTGTCCTCTGGGAAATCGGCGTCCGCTTGTTCAACATCCCCGAGTTTCTGGTGCCAACTCCCACTGCCGTCCTGGCCAAGATGGCCGAGAAGGCAAGTCTCTTCTCCATGCACTTCTATGTCACACTATACGAGACGCTACTCGGGTTCCTGCTCGGGGTCGTGATCGGGATTGCCTGCGCCAGCGTGATCGTCTACTCGCGGTTCCTCGCGAACGTGATCTTCCCGGTGATCGTCATCCTACAGATCGTTCCCAAAGTCGCGATCGCCCCGCTGTTCCTGATCTGGTTCGGCTACGGCTGGGAATCGAAGATGCTGATTGCCTTCCTGATCGCCTTCTTTCCCATCATCGTCAACACGGTCTCCGGCCTCCGCTCAGTCGAACCGGAGATGATAGAATTGGTCCGATCGCTTGAGGCAACGAACTGGCAGATTTTCAGGAAGGTGCGCCTGCCGAATTCGCTGCCTTACATCTTCAGCGGCCTCAAGATCTCCATCACACTGGCAGTGATTGGTGCCATCATCGGCGAATTCGTGGGCGGGAACGAGGGCCTGGGTTATCTCATCATCGTTGCCAACTTCGAACTCGACACACCGCTTATGTTTGGATCCCTAGTTCTTCTTTCCCTCATGGGGCTGGTCCTTTACGGCATCATCGAGCTTTTGGAGCGGCTTCTCATCCCGTGGAGCACCACTGAGGAGGAGAAGGTAGTCGCCGTGGGCATGTAGGGCCCCGATGAAGATAGGGCCGTCGGGAGGAACTGGTGCAGAGCCGCAAGAAGATCATCGAGATCCAGCATCTGAAGAAAATCTACCCGTCGAAGAATGCGCCTATCCTTGCCCTGAGCGACGTCTCCTTCGACGTCTACGAAGAGGAGTTTGTCACGATCGTCGGTCAGAGCGGCTGTGGCAAGACGACAATTCTCAAGATCATCGCCGGGCTCCTTCCCAAGACCGAAGGGACTGTGCTGCTGGGAGGCCAGCCTGTGACCGGTCCTCGAGCTTCGAGCGGGATCGTCTTTCAACAACCGGTGTTATTTAAATGGCGCAGCGTGCTGGACAACGTGCTACTGCCGATCGAGATTCTCCGGCGGAACCGGGGTGATTACCTCCAGGCGGCTCTGGACCTGCTCGAGCTAACCGCGCTTACGGAGTTCAAGGACAGGTACCCCCGAGAGTTGTCCGGCGGTATGCAGCAGCGGGTCTCCATTTGCCGCGCCCTCATTCACGATCCGCCGGTCTTGCTCATGGACGAGCCTTTCGGTGCACTGGACGCCATGACCCGGAGCGAGATGAACGTTGAACTGCTCCGGATCTGGAGCGAGCGTCGAAAGACGAGCATTCTTATCACCCACAGCATCACCGAGGCAGTCTTCCTGGCCGACCGGGTCATCGTGATGACGCCACGACCCGGAATGATTGCCGATATAGTGGAGATCGACCTGCCCCGCCCACGGTTGGCCGAGACCCGTGTCTCACCCCGTTTTAACGAGCTGGTCCAGGTCATCGGCCGCAAGATCGGTCTCAAGTATATCTAATCCAACATCCCAAAATACCCTTGGTTATATCCGGATTTTACCACTGATCCACTATCTCACCGGGTGAAAATCCATAAAACACCAAAGGCGGACTTGACCCCTTTGAGTTACAACCAGTCAGAGCCGTCGGTGGTTTTCGACCAATCGGTCACCCTAAAGGCATTTACAAATGCCTGTGCAGCCTACCGCTTATGTTGGCAGGACAGGGCTCCCTTCAGGTGACTGCACGTCAAATGCGTTGAGCGTGCAGGCCAGCGCAACATAGCTACCTATGATGCCTGTCAGCTCAGCGACCCGGGCATCGCCCAGACGATTGCGTACTGCCTGAAAGGTGGGCTCGGTGATCCGATGCGGGGGTCTCAGGAGTTCCTGGACATACCTCACGAACGGTGCCTCCTCATCGGTCAGCCCTTCCGGGGCCTTACCGTCGCGGATGGCGGCGATCGCCTCTTCCCGGACTCCGGCGTTGCGGGCCTTGCCCGCGTGGGCTGCCCATTCAAACACACAGTCGACCTCCCGTGCCAAGGTACAAATGACCAGCTCCATTTGCTCCCGGGGAAAATCCGAGGCAAAGAGGGAGTACGCTACAAGGTGCGCCGTGCGCGCAGCCAGATCCGGGCAATGGAGCAGGTATAAATACGGCGCCCCAATTTTGTTTCGGCTGGCCTTGATGGAGTCGTAGTGTTGTCTCTGATCTTCAGGCACCTGGTCTCGTTCAGTGATTTCCGGTATTCTCGGCATCCCTAGCCTCCTTTCATTAAACTCGTACCTTTGGACCCATAGTCCGTCGTTTTGCATTTTCAGATGACAGAGGAAAAAAGGAGATGAAAAAGAGAGAGCTAGACCGATTGTAGAATCTAAATTCCACTCGGCTCTAGGGGTATGTAATAATTCCGCGGCCGAGGATCTGTCCGCTCTCCAGCTCCTCAACCGCCCTGTTGATCTCATCCAGCGAATAACGATTCGTCACGAGGTCGTTCAACTTCATCTTGCCCTCGCGGTACCACCGAACGAACAGCGGAAAATCGCGCTCGGGGCGACAGTCCCCTCCGCTCGTTCGGGTAAAATACTGGCCGCCGGCAAACAGGCTGGTATCCAAGCGAACTTGCGCACCTGGCGGAGTAAGACCGATGAGCAAGGCGGTCCCTCCCCTGTTAAGGCCCGGATATCCTTTCTTTACGGCCCGAAGAATCTGCTCCTGGGTCTGCGGCAACCCGATCGCATCGATGGCGAAGTCAACCCCGGCACCGGTCAGCTCCCTGATTGCCTCAACTGGGTCAGTTTCCTGCGCGTTAACCGTCTGAGTTGCACCGAAGCGCCGTGCAAAGGCGAGTTTATTTTCGCTTACATCCACAGCAACGATGGGATGCGCATCGACGATAGCGGCGGCAGCGACGGCGCAGAGCCCTATGCCTCCGGAGCCAAATACAGCCACCGACTGCCCGGGCCTCACTTGAAGCGTGTTAATGATCGCGCCGGCTCCTGTCATTACGGCGCAGCCGATGATGGCCGTAACGTCGGTCGGTACATCGTCGGGAATCGGAACCACTACACGATCGGACGCCAAAGCGTATTCCGCCCATGTGGCCGCTGAAGCCGAAACCTCCTTCCCGCCCCACATGACTATAGACTGTGGACGCTCATTCAATGCATGAGAAGCCGGCGGGAGCGGCGAGGTGGAATTATCCCGATCTACCCACGTCGTTATGACGTGGTCGCCTTCTTTTACATGCCGTACGTCACGTCCTCTTGCGGCCACAACCCCCGTTGATTCATGACCCAACAGTGCCGGCAGGCTGCGACCAGGCCGAGGCGGCCGACGCATCGTGTGGATCTGGGAATGACAGACGCCACTGGAAAAGAGCTTTACCAAAACCTGATCCGGCGCAGGGTCGGGAAACTCAACCTCATCCACAACCAGGGGCTTGTTGGGGTCTATCAGGATCGCCGCCCGACATCGAATGCCCATCCTTTGTCACTCCTCTTCCCAGCAGCCTGGCATGCCGGTGGATAGCTTTACCTAATCCCGGACCAGGCAGACAGGAAACAGTCTTTGAATTGATCCTGGCAAGCTCTATGCGTTTTCTCCTCGGCGCCAGACAATAGTGTCCACAAGCGCGGGCTTGCCGGCCTTGACCTGCTCTATGGCGCGGCGTATCGCCGGGCCGACAGCCTTGGGGTCTTCAATCGGGCCCTCGGCATACCAGCCCATCCCTTTTGCGATGTGGCTGAAATCGGGAGGAGGGGCTTCGAGGTCCATGCCGATATAGGCCCGCGCCGGATCCGTGCCGCGCAGGTGCGCCATGTGTATCTGATGGGCCCAGTCGTTATAGTAGGCCCGGTTGTTGTACATGACCAGTAGCATCGGAAGTTCGTACTTGACAGGCGTCCAGAGCGCTCCGAGATCGAACATAAGATCGCCGTCCGGCTGAAGATCAACTACCAGCCGCCCGGTTCCCTTCTGCGCCAGGGCGACGCCTATCGATATTCCGATCTGCGTGCCGGTGCCGAGCTCGCGGCCTAC
>JAPUGV010000091.1 GCA_027298025.1 Chloroflexota bacterium
GACGGAAGTGTATGGGTACGCAGCGGCGCGTCGGGCGATCTGGATAGCGTTCGGCGGCAAAGTGCGGGCCGGGATAGCGATCCAGATCGCCGGGGTGCTCCCTGTCGCGCCGATCTGGACCGCCCAAGGCGTCTACGAGAATCCTGAGCAAGCCGACCAGGCCTATCGGGCCATACTGGGTTTCACACCGCGGCTGCTGGCGGCTTCGTTCCTGGCGTACCTGGTCGGCGAGTTCCTTAATTCGTTTGTGCTGGCGAAGATGAAACTGCGCACCGAGGGTCGCTACTTGTGGATGCGCACCATTGGATCGACACTCGTGGGCCAGGGCGCCGACTCGCTGATCTTCATTACAGTTGCTTTTTATGGATTCCTGACGGCCGCTCAACTCGGGGGAGCGATTCTCTCCCTCTGGCTGGTCAAGAGCGCTTACGAGGCCCTGGCAACCCCCCTAACTTACTGGGTGGTTAATGCCTTGAAGCGTTCGGAGGGTATCGATACCTTCGACCGCGATACGGATTTTCGGCCGGTACGGCTCTAGGGTCTAGAGCAAAGAGACAGGATCCACGTCCACCGTCCACCCGCGCGGTAACTCGTCGGGGAGCAGGCGGGTCGGATCGGAAGCGCGGATCACCACCATCCACCGGTATTCCCCACGCACGCGTCGGAAATAGGCCGGAACGGGCCCGATAAGGTCGGTCCGCCGCATCCCGAGCTCGTGGATGCGAGCTTCAAGTGACCCCGCCAGCCGCTCGGCAGCCGACTGCGCGGCCTCTTCCGAGGTATGCCGGAAGACCAGCCGTGCCAGCCTTTTGTAGGGTGGGTATTCCAACTGCCGACGCATCTCGAGCTCTGCTTCGTAGAAAGCCTCGTAATCGTGCTGCGCCGCGGCCCGAATCGCGTAATGTTCGGGCTCGTAGGTTTGCAAGACCACATGGCCGCCGAGCAATCCCCGCCCGGCGCGGCCGGCGACCTGACTCAGCACTTGGAATGTTCGCTCAGGCGATCGATAGTCCGGTAAATTCAGCCCAATATCCGCCAGAACCACCCCCACCAGAGTGACCAGCGGCAGATCCAGACCCTTCGCAACCATCTGAGTGCCGATCAGTACATCCGCCTCCTGCGCCGCGAAGCTGCTGAGGATCATGTCATGCGCGCCCTTGCCGCGGGTTGTGTCTCGGTCCCAGCGCAGCGTGCGCGCCTTGGGGAACAGCTGCTCAACCTCTGCCTGCACGCGCTGTGTACCGGCGCCGAACTGTTTGATTCGGGAACTTCCGCAATTTGGACACTTTTCCGGCATTCGCCGATCCTTGCCGCAATGGTGACAAAGTAGCCGCTCACGCGCGGAATGAAAGGTTAGGGGCGAATCGCAGGTGGAGCAGCGCATCACATGCCCACAATCGCGGCAGAATACGTAAGTCGTCGTTCCCCGTCGATTGAGGAACAGAATGGCTTGCTGGCCCTTCTCCAGGACCTGCCCAAGTGAGCGCTGCAGTGCCCGGCTAAACATCGCGCGGTTTCCGGCTCGCAATTCCTGCCGCATGTCGACCACCCGCACCGGCGGGAGGTCGATGGTTTCTGCCAGTCCGCCGGCCGGCTTGTAGCGGCTGCGGACGCCCAGCCTTGAAGCCTGCTGCCGCAGCTTCTCTCGGTGGCCGAGAATACGCTGAGGGAGCGACAACCGGGTGAGCTCACCTCGGCCTGCTCGGAAGGTGGTGACCAGGTCGGGCGTCGCGGTGCCGAGAATGCATACCGCGGAGTTGAGGCGGGCGTACTCGAGCGCAGCTTGCCGCGCATGGTAACGGGGCGCCTGACCCTGTTCCTTGTAGGACTCGTCATGGGACTCGTCGACCACGATCAATCCGACGTTTGCCAGAGGCGCGAAGAGCGCGCTCCGGGGCCCGACCATGACCTGCAGAGAGCCTGATCTCGCTCGTCGCCATGTGTCGTAGCGCTCGCCTTCGCTGAGCTGGGAGTGGAGGACGCCTAGCACCTCTGGAAAGCGAGCCATAAAGCGGCGCAGGGTCTGGGGTGTGAGCGCAATTTCAGGCACCAACACGATTGCGCTGCTGCCGTTTTCCAGGGCCTTGCCCACCGCCCTCAAGTAGATTTCTGTTTTTCCAGAGCCTGTAACCCCGTGCAGTAAGAAGGCCTCCCCGGCTTCAGCATTCAGGGCGGTTTGGATCTCACCCCATACACGCACCTGGTCATCCGTGAGCTTTGGGGGGTCAGTCGGAACGAATTCGAGGTCGGCCACCGGATCGCGCAATACCTCCAGACCACCGAAGCTGACCAGCCCACGCTTCTCTAGATATCGCAAATCGGATGAATTGGCGCCGGTTTCCGCGTAAATTACGCTTGTTACGCGCGGATGATCCTGGTCGATGAGTGACTCGAGGACCGCCTTCCGACGTAGGGCAGCCTTGCCTCCTGGGCGACCCAAATCGTCGAAAGAGACGGCCGCTTGTTCAGGAGCAACAGCCAGGTGAACCGTCCGAACCGTGCGTGGGGAGACCCGCGGAGGATTTAGCAACGACCTGCGCGTGATGACTTCGTCACGCACCAGCCGATTGGCAGCGCGGCGCCAGTCCATTCGGGACATGGATCGGGCGATCTGCCGTCCCCGAAGCGGTCCACGCTTCAATAGCAATTGAATGAGGCGCCGCTGGGTGGCATTCTCGCCTACCGCGTCAGGCGCCACCAGCGTGTACTCGGAGTCGGCGGGTTGGCTTAGCCCGGAAGGCAGCATCAGGGTTATGGATTCAATAAGGGGGGCACGATAGTACTCCGCCATCCAGCGCGCGAGCTGGAGCTGAGGCCGCGTAAGAACCGGTTCCGGGTCGAGCAGGTCGTCTATGGGCCGGGTCTCCGCCACCTCAGGGGTTTGGGGGAGATCAATAACGACGCCCTGGACAGGACGATGTCCGAACTGAGCCGTAACCAGATGGCCCACGCCGACCTTGCCCCGCATGTGGGAGGGAAGGTGGTAATGGAACGTACCCCGCACAGCGGGGAGATTTACGGCTACCTCAACATATTTCACGTGCTTATTCTGCTGTTTGTGGTTCGGCGGAGGCGACGGGAAAGACCCAGACCCTCGAGACGCGCCGGCTGTCCATAGCGACCACTCTAAGCCTGACGCCCTCCACGACGACGGTATCGCCCAATTTCGCCAGCCGGCCGAGACGGCCGAGGATGAAGCCGGCAATGGTATCGTAATGGGGATCGGATAGCTTCAACCCGAAGTGCTCGTTCACGTCGGCGATCGTAGTCAGGCCATTCACGACCGAGGATCCATCAGGCAATGGCTGGATCTCCACGTCCCGATCAAACGGATCGCTGACCTCGCCAAAGATCTCCTCCAGCAGGTCCTCCAAGGTTACGACACCTGCCGTTCCCCCGTACTCGTCGAGCACAATTGCCAAATGCTGGTGCCGCGCACGGAAGATTTGGAGCAGCGTGTCGACCCGCGCCGCGTCGGGGATGAACACGGTCTCCCGCATGAGCTCGCGGGCTGTTGCGGAGCCCTTGCTCTGTATGGCATCGACGAGGTCTTTCAGGTGGACGATCCCGATCACGTGGTCGAGATCGTCTTGGTAGACCGGAAGCTTTGAAAATCCATTGGAAACGGAGGTCTCTAGAATTTCCTCCAGGCTGGCATTTGAAGCGACCGAAATGACCTCCGTGCGCGGGATCATAATTTGGCGAACCAGGGTCTCCCGAAAATCGAAGACCGCATGCAACATCTCCTGTTCCGAATCAGCCACGACCCCGACCTCCGCGCTGTCTGCCACAATCATCTTAAGCTCTTCTACGGAGTGGACCAGCTCATGTCCCTCGGCGGGCCGAACCTTAAGGAGTTTCAGTAGCGCGTTGCCCGTTCCATTCAGCGCCCAGATGAAAGGCTTAAAGATCAGGACGGCCCAGGCCAGTGGGCGTGCCACGAGCATCGATGTTCGTTCGGGGCCTTGAAGTGCAATAGATTTCGGCATTAACTCGCCTACTACCACATGCAAGAAGGTGATGAGTGAGAAGGCGATTACCGCCGACAGCGTGTGAGAAATTGTGGACGCAGACTCGGCTGGAAACAGCTCGATGAGCGGCTCCAGCAGCCCCGACAGTGCGGGCTCCCCAATCCATCCCAGGCCCAGGCTGGCGAGGGTGATGCCAAGTTGAGTAGCGGCGATGAAGCGGTCAGGATTCTCGAGGCCGCGCGCCACCCAGCGGGCGGTCCGATTTCCACTCGCCACGAGCTCCGCGATGCGCGTGGGGCGCACGCTGACTAGAGCGAATTCCGCCGCCACAAAGAAAGCGTTCAGGAGCACCAGGAATACGACCGCAAGCAGTCCCAGCGCGTTCGGCAGCAGCGATTGGCCTTCCATGGAGAAATCGGCGGAATTGTAGCATAGCGGCCCAGATCCCCCGGGGGTCTGGCAATGCCGTGGCCTTGCACAGCTTGACAATAGAACATATGTGCGTATACTTAGAACATCTGTTCGATCTGTTGCAGAAGGGAGCTAGCCGGATGGACATCGGAATGTTGTGGTTCGATTCAAATCATGGCAAGGCGGTTTCGGAACGGGTGGAGCGCGCAGCAAATTACTACAAGGAGAAGTATGGAAGGGCGGCGACGCTTTGTTTCGTCCATCCATCTACCCTCGCCGAGCCGTCGAAGGTCGGGAGCATGGAGATCCAACCGATGGATACGGTGCTCCCCAATCACTTCTGGCTGGGGATCAAGCCTGAGCCGGTCGGTTAGGCCATCCCCTAGGATTTGGGGCGGTTATTGGAACCCCTGGAAACTACGGACTCTCCGGGATAGAACCTGAGGGGCTAAGGCACGAGCTAGGACAGGCCCTGAAGGACTAGGACAGGCCGGCAACGAGTGGAATCAGGTCCAGCGACAAGTCAGCTTCGCCGCGCTTGACCGAGACGTCCAGGTCGAGGAATCGCTGATAGATACCCTTCAGCTCAGAGGTGGTGAACTGCTGGGATTGGGCACTGACCTTTCGCGCTACGAATGGCGGCACGTTCATGGAGGCGATCGGATCCTCGCCGATCTCAATCGCCCGGCGAGCTAATATCATCAGTCGAAACTGCCGCACCAGCATCAGGAACACATAAGCAGGGTCCTGTTCTTCGAGAAGGCGTTGGAGACGCGGAAGCGTGCCCTGCGTATCGCCCAATTTGTCGACGACCGTGAAGATGTCCAAGTGACCGTGAGAGGGCGTGAGTCGCTCGACATCCTCGACGGCAATCGGCCGCTCATCGTTCACATAGCTGAGCAACTTTCTTAACTCCTGCTCGGCTAGCAGCGTATCTTCCTCCACGTAGTGAGAGAGCAGCTGCGCCGCATCCTGGTCGATCCGCCCTTTCGACCGCTCGCTCAGCCAATGGATGAAGGCCGATCCCTTCGGGTTCATGAACGCACGCACATAGGCTTTCTCGGGGTGCTCCCGTGCCCACTTATAAAGAAATGAGGCCTTTTTGTACTTCCGCTCTCGATCCATCTGGATCTTCTCGATGAGCAAGAGAGCGGAAGAATCGGGCAGCTCCTCCATAAGTTGTACGAAACGATCTGTCTCTCGATCCGGGATTCGTTCGGCCTCCTCTACCATGATCAAGCGCCGGCTGGATAGGAATGGCAGGGCGCCACACGCCGCCCGCAGTTGCTCGAGATCGAGCGCTCTGCCATTAAAGCGCTGGACATTAAATTCAGAGGAGGGCCCGAGTTTGGCTTCGAGTTCCGCTATCGTTTCAGAGATGGCGAGCGGGTCGTCCCCGTAGAAAAGGTAGACAGAGGGAGGGCTCACACTAGCCCTGCGTGCGCACCCGATGCACGGTCGTGCGCCCGCTGCGCAACTGTTGGACCTCGCCGATCCGAAGCTCCCCAATTTCGCTGGAAGTAGTTATATGCCGCTGCGCGGCGGAACCGATAGGCTGGGCGATGATAAGAGCCAAAACAGTGGCCAGGATCGCCAATGGAAGGCGTTCCAGGCGGTCGCGGGCACGATCTGTTCTACCCCCCAATAACGTGGCGAAGCTCGCGAGCCCGGCGAGGACCGCCGCGGTGAGGAAATTCGTTCCACAATTCGGGTGGATAGCCAGGTGATCCTCGCCCGCGCGCAGTCGAGCGGCGGCTTCCTCCGCACTTTCAGCAATGGCGTCCGTTGGCAAACGCCCCAGGATGAGAAATCCGTTGGCATCCGCGCGGCCGGCGATCGGTGTGTGTGGATATTTAGAACTGAGCATGTGGATCGTGGCATGCTCCAGGCCGTGGTTGCGCCGAATGCGCATGAGCAGCGGTTGATTCAGCAGATTGGCGAGAGCATTTGGCATTGGGTACGGGCCTCGAGCAGCCGATTATACCGTTTCAACGTGATTGGTAGGATTCGACGATCGAAACCAGTAGGGCATCGGTGAAGCGAGAAGCCTGACGGTAGAAGGGTGTCCAGGTTGGCCCGCCCTTGGTCTCCTGAAGGCTGTAGATACTCTCCATCAAGAGTCCACGAAAGAACAAGAAGGCCTCGACCGCATCGACGAGGGTCATCCCGGCATCAAGGCTAATCTTGGCATACTCCTGACCCATTTGGCGGGGTTCCTCTGATGATTCGGCCCCAATAAGCTCGCCCACTTGTTGAAGAAGGCGATGAGATTCATCGCGATAGGCCTCTCTCTGAGGCTCGGTCAGTTTCCGATACCAAGCCTGGTCTTCCAAACGACCCTCGGCGACTTCTAGACGCGTGCGGCCAATCACATTCTCGATCACAAATTGTGCTCCGCTTGCCTCGGGCCCGCGTCGAAACGCCTCGATATCCGATCGAAAAAATCGTCGGTGGCCGCCCACAGTCCGATGGACGGGAAGCTTTCCGCTATCTGCCCACGAACGGACGGTCGATGGATGCACTCCTATCAGCCTGGCGGCTTCGGACAGACCGATCCAGTCATCTTGCTGATCCGTCATACAAACTCAACCTATCTGAGGCTTCCCATTGGAGAGAGCTAGCTCTGGGATTGGAACTCCGATCCAACCCAAAGGATACAATGGAAACGTGAGTTGGGATCTGATCGGTCACGAGTGGGCGGTCAAGCTGCTCAAGCACCACATTGCGGATCGGCGCACGCGACATGCTTACTTATTCGTCGGCCCAGAATCGGTCGGAAAACGCACCCTGGCCAGCCGTTTCGCGCAAGCCCTGAGTTGTGAGCGCGAGGGTAAGCCGGGAGAGCTATGCGGCGAGTGTCGCGCCTGCCGTCTAATCCCAAAGAGAATCTTCCCCGATCTAGATATCCTTGCGCCAGATCCGACCCTTCAAGTCGATGACGTGCGAGCCCTGCAGCGCAGGCTGGCCCTGGCACCCTATGAGGGACCTTGGAAGATTGCACTGCTGGAAAACTTCCACCGAGCAAGCATCAGCGCAGCCAACGCCATGTTAAAGACTCTTGAAGAACCTCCGGATCGGGTCGTGCTCCTGTTGACGGCAACCACACAAGAGCTGTTGCTGCCTACGGTAGTCTCGAGGTGCGAAGTGATTTCCTTGCGCGGAGTTTCCAGGGTGACGATATCGCTTGCTCTTCAAAACCGATCCGTCGAAATCGAAAAAGCCGAGATGCTGGCCGACTTATCAGATGGGCGGCCGGGCAGGGCCCTTCGCTGGGAAGCAGAGCCTGACCACTTAGAACAGAGATTGGTCGCCTTAGACAACTTAAGTGAGGCACTGAGTCTGGATATCAGCGGCCGTTTCGCGCTGGCTGAACGAATCATCGGACGGGGAAAGTTACCCGTTCAGCGCCGCCGTGTTCGATCGACATTGGAGGCATGGCTAAGCCTTTGGCGCGACCTGCTATATCACGGTTACCAGGCCGATGTCCAGCCACGAAATCCCGATCGGTTGCCGGCGTTTAAGCGTGCGGTCGAACGGGTCGTTCCGGCGGATCGATACAGGATGATGAGAGCGCTTTCAGCGACTCTTGCCGCGGTGGATGGCAATGCAAACCTGCGCCTGGCAGTGGAGGCGCTCATGCTTAAACTGCCTGCAGTTCGAAAGCCTGGGACGAACTCTAGCGCGGCTCAACGACCAGCCGGATAGCGGTTCTTTCGTTTCCCTCGATTGTGACAGAAGTGAACTCGGGGATACACACGATGTGCAGCCCGTCTTCCTGAAGGTAGCCGCGGGCGATGGCAATTGCCTTCACGGCCTGATTGACTGCGCCTGCTCCGATAGCCTGAACTTCTGCGCGGTTGTGCTCCCGCATCACGCCAGCGATTGCGCCGGCGACAGCCGAGGTACGCGAATTGGCGGAGACCTTAATGATGTTCATTGGGCTTTGTCAATGAGTCGCCCGTTATCGGATTGTATAGGATTCAAAAGGGTGAAGCAAAAACTGAGTTAGCTGCGCGGGATCTCCGCCGCCTCAAATTTAACCTCTTCCTTACCGGACAGCTTGCTCTGGATCTTGGAAATGATGAGGTCCAAATGGGTTTCGTGCAGGACGTAATTGAGATCGTCCGCAGGTACGGTGAGGACCGGGCAAAGCGAAAATCGCTCGGTCCACTCCTCGTAGAGATTATTCAGGCCGGTTAGGTACTCCGGCTGGATGCCCTTCTCGTAGTCCCGCCCGCGCATTGAGATGCGGCTCATCAAGGTATCCACCGAGGCCCTCAAATACACGACCAGGTCGGGGGGCGGCAGGAAGCGGGTCAGGACCTCGTAGAGATCGCGGTACGTCCGGTAGTCGCGATCGGACATGTTTCTCTCGAGGTAGAGGTTGTAGGCAAAGATCTCGGCGTCCTCATAGACGGACCTGTCCTGCACTGCGGGACCCGGATGATCCGAAATCTCTCGGTGAGCGCGCAAACGGCGCGATAGAAAGAAGATCTGGGACTGGAAAGACCACTCCTGCATGTCCTTATAGAAATCCGACAAGTAGGGATTCTGCGCCTGTGACTCAAAGAACGGGGTCCATTGCATTCGCTCCGCCAATAACCTCACAAGCGTGGATTTCCCTACGCCGATATTCCCGGCTACCGCAACAAAGTGACTCATTCTGCTACGCTCCGACCTTCTCGGACCAGTTTTCCAGAACTCCTTCAACCTGATCCAAGAGGTCTTCCAGTTCTGCCTCTCGCCTGCTGGCGTGATTAATGGACAGCTCAAGTGTATCCAAAACCTGAGCCTGGTGTGCATCCGCTACAGAGAGCGCGTGGATCACCCGATCCCAGGTGGATAGAAGCGGCCACAAGATCTCAACCGCAGATCCATTCTCGATTATTGAGTGGTAACCGCCCAGGTAATAATTCCGACGAACCTCGGACAGCTCGGGGTCGGATGATTGCTTGGTGGCCGAGTCAAAGGCCGTTGTCCACCTCGCAACCCAGTCCTCAGCTACGGAATCCAGAATACTCTCAGCACCAAGCAGGCGAAGGAAATGGCCATAAATCTCCGGATGGCCGACGGCGGTCAGTTTTGATTTGAGCTGTTGCATGACCCTGCGACCAGAGGCAGGAAATCCCTCCAGCGAAGCCACCGCATTGGTGGCCTCCAGCAACGCGCGCAGCCAACCATGGAGCCACTGCTGTTCGGTTTCCAGGCCTTGCAACGATTCACGGGCTCGCTCAAGAAATGCTGAACTCCGAGCAAGCACGTTGTCTGGGCGGTGGAACTGGCCTCGCACGGAGGCCTGTGCCCATTCGAAGAAGTGGGTCGGGTCGTAGAGGAAAACGGGCTCGCACATCGCGGGGCCTAGCCAGGGATCTACACGCAGTTCCCGCGGCCGTTGGTATAGCCTCTTGGCGTGGTGCGTGATGTCCAGGTGAACCTCGTCCGAGAGAGAAACGATCTCGCGCGGTACATGGGGTTCATACTCGTGAATCAGCACCAGATCCACATCGGCAGTGCCCCCTAAGATGGGGTCCCCAGCGGCGGCGGAGCCGATTACGTAGCCTGAGACGATTCCCGGTCGGCCCTCGGCCTCTTTCCGTGCAAGATCCAGAAGCTTCCCGGTGGTGATCCTCAAGATTTCTCTAAGGGCAGGTGCTGCTGGTAGGGTGGGATCTGGAGCTTCTGACGCACCCGGTCCGCCACGAGCTCCAAATCTTCCGGCCGAGACACGAAATCCATAGCGGTCGAATCCATGATAAGAACGGGGAGCTCATCGCGTTGACCGAAGAATTCCTGGTAGGCCTGGTTGAGCTGCTCGATATATGAATACTCCATATTACGCTCGTATGGGCGGTCTCTCATTGAGATGCGCTGCATGGCAACGTCGGTAGTTACCCGCAAGTACACAATCAGGTCGGGTATCTGGATTCGCTCTGCAAGCGCGTTGTGTACCAATCGATAGGTTTCGATCTCGTCCCCGGACAAATTCAAGCCCGCGAACAAAGCGTCCTTTGCAAACGTATAGTCAGAAATTAGATCGCCGTTTGAGAGGGCCTGAGGGACAGCGTGATGTTGCTGGCGGTAGCGGCTCAGTAGAAAGTAGATTTGGGTCTGAAAAGCGTAGCGCCGGCGGTTTGAATAGAAGTCAGAAAGGAAGGGATTCTCCTCAAAAACCTCCAGCAGCAGCTCCGCATTGAACACAGGCTGGAGCAGACGCGCCAAGGAGGTCTTCCCGACGCCAATCACACCTTCTATAGCAAGATACATTCAGAATTACGGTGGGGTGCTGCGGACCTAGGATAACCGGGTTGTACCACGCTGGCAACCAGAAACCACGACACCTCTCGCATCAATCGGGTTCGAAGCGAAATTGAAGACAGTAGTGATGAAAAGTGTTGCTAACCCAGGCGTTCCCCATGCCGTAGGGAGCCAAGCGTATATTATCCTGAGCCCAGATTTTCTCGTCCTTGAGAGTGTAAATCTGCCCCAGCTGGCGACCGAGATCCCAGGCGAGAGGGTAAATCTTTCCTCCCTTCTTTACGTTTTTTACGATGATCGTCAGATAAGCGCGAGGCCTGAGCACCTCCCGGAGGGTGGAGTAGATCGCAACCAAACGCTCGAGGAATTCGTCATAATCTTCAATGTTTCCCAGATCGGCGGGGTCTTCTGAGTAGGTGACATCAAGAGCGTCATCTTTGCGGCGGTGTTTTTGTGTGCCTGCGCCTTTGGCGTGGAGCATGTTCCAGTAAGGGGGGGAAGTAAACACATAGTCGATGGGCGGTAAATTGAAACTCGGCAGGTCCGCAGCGTCACCCTGAATTACCTCCGCCCGGAGATGCTCATAAGCGAGTGGACCCCTCTCCCGCTCTACGAGCCGAGTTGCCAGCTCTGCATACCTCGGGCTGAGTTCGATACCGATGCCGTTGCGCCCACTGCGAATGCAGGCGATGAGAGTCGATCCGGTGCCGAGCATCGGATCGAGAACCGTTTGATCGGCCTTCGTGAAGAACTCAATGAACTCCTGCGCTAACGTCTCCGGAAATTTCGCGGGATGTAGCTTCGCATCCTTGCGCCTGGGAGGGGGATCGTGAACAAACCACGATTTCTGGAACTTGATCCACTCCCTGGGTTTGAGATCATTAAGGCGGTTGCGAAAGGGTCGTTTCTCTGACATAGCGAATGCTGTCCGCCTGCCTAGCGAGTGGCCAGATCCCAGACACGAAACTCGCCGAAGGAAATCGTCGTCTGAGCTGCGTGCCGTGCGCGAACGATCACGCCGATCCTCCCAGTTGAAATTTCGCCATCCATGAGCTGAAATACCTGCATATCATTTACAAAAAAGCGAAACTCATGGCCGATCGCCGAAACTCCAATTCGGTTCACAGCTGGGGCACCGGGAAGCACGTCTGCAGTGCGTGTGACCGGCTGAATGGGGGCTTCGGCGCCCGACAGGAAGCGCGAGGCGCGAACGGCTCCATCGCAGGTAATCAAGAAGCGATAATGCGAATCCTGCCAGGGGTTGCCGCGCCCACTGGTGCGCACCATGAGTCCAAACTCATCGCCGGGCTCACAGATCCCCGAGTGGACCTCAATCTCGACAAAGAAATCTGCCAGTGGGTCAGCGGGAGACAAAGAAGAGAGCGTCGAAGAGGGTCCCCGAACGGAGATGACCAGCTTGTCGTCCAGCAAACTGACAGCTCCGCGGGCCGAGGCGCCGGTCTCCCAATCGGAATCGGAACCGAAATTGTCTTCATAGTCGGGTGCTCCCAGCCCAATCCTGTGCTCAGGGATCGCGGTGCGGGTAGGAGGCGGAGCGGTTCGCGTGGGCAGCGGTTGGCTGGCGACGATATTCGGGATGGTAGGCGACGGCGTAGGTTTGGGAGTCGTGGGACGTGCGCACGCGGCGATGCTCAGGCAGGCCGCGGTGGACAGAACAAGGACCCGACGCCACCCTCGAGCGGATGGCTCATGGGGAGAGAAACCAGAGCCTGAAGTCATCGAAATGCACGGTGAGATCAGCGGTCTGCGAGGCGTTGGTAAATAGGCTGGGTACGCCTGATACGTAATCTGAGTCTTCAATAGCGACCGAGTCGAGCAACTCTCCGTTGACGAACGCGAATAGCTGCGCGCCATTTGCCAGAAATCCGATTTTATTGGTGGTATCGGGTCCACGTTGGATCCGATCCGATTCCGTCCATTCGCGCAGAACGGCCGGAATTTCATCGAATGCGATAAATTTGCGTACTCGCCAGGCGCCGTCACACGAGATCTCTAAGGTCTAGCCTCGGTCAATATTTTCCCCGCCAACTCGGATTCCCATCCCATACGCGTCTTTGCCTGAGCAGGACGATACCTGCACCATGATCTCCGCATAGGAGTCTTCGGCCTCGAGGGCGGTGGTCGTCCACCACAAGATTCCATCCGTCAGGGGGTCATTGACCCTCAGGCGTCCGTCCTCGGAGGCGACGGTGGCGGCTTCGGGGTCGCTGAATTCGAACCAGGTGAAGGGCTCGCTGAAGTCGTCCACATAGTCCGGATTGGATAGATTGAGACCCGAGCGTGGATCGCCAGGCTCAAGCGGAATGGGAGTGTTGCTGGGTGTGGGAGAGATCTCGGGGGCTTCTTCGGTAGGGGGGCTTGAGCTCTCCTCGAGGGTTTGGGTGGGCTCCGGCGTACTCTCATCGATCTCGGGGACCGGCGTATCCGTGGAATTCGGTTGTACAACTAGCTGTGCGGTAACCGTTGAGGAAACCGAGGTCGCCAGCAGATTAGCGGGAGGCTCCTCGGCGGGCCGGTTGCATGCTGCGCTGAGCAGGAGCGCGCCAATGAGCAAAGCGCCCAATCGAAAGCGTGGAAAGAGGGAGGGCTCGTCAGTGCGTATGGTCCATGCGCGCATAGGGATCTGCTTAAACCCGGCGGAGTATAGCATGGAGGGGTTTTAGGGGTTCGGTGCGCTAGAAAAGTGGGGGGGAGCCGCCCATTGTGGAGCGCAAGAAGAGACCGTTGGGGTCGTTGAAATCGATGCGCCGCGCAAAGGCTCGGCCAATATCCTGGAGCAGATCGACTGCCCAGACCGCATCGAGGCCGATGTCTGTCACATCTCGACCGGGGGGAACTTGGACACCGAGTTGATCCATGACATCAGGAGCAAGATCCAGATTGTAGCGACGAAAATCGATGCGGCCAGATCTGCCGTACTCTAATTTGGTTACAAAGGATTGCCATTCCGAAGCGTCCTCGAGCAACTCACGAAGCACCCACTCGCTCCACTGAAGGAAGCTGGCTTTGCGGGCATTGATCGCGTGAGGGGTGCGGCCGGTGCCGAAGGACAACATGCGCGTGTCACCGGGCGGATAGGCACCCGCACTGTAGTGAATGGCTTCGACCGCAACCTGGTAGCATGGATTTCCTGAGACTCCTACTCCGCCGTCGACCCAGGTATGGGTCTCACCATCGAGAGTTGCAGCGTGGGCGGGGAAGTAGGTCGGTACCGCGGTGCTGGCCAGGACGGCATCTTTCAGCGGCAGGCGGCCCCAAAGCGAGGCATTGCCCTCGTTATCGCGTACAAAGAAGTCAGTGCGGCTGGTGACCGTGTTCTTGCCGGGAACAAAGATGTCGATCGGAAGGCTGTTGATTTCTCGATCGGCGCCCATATCGTCGAGAGTCTGCGCAATGAATTCACTGCTGTAGCGATGATTGCCTAAATTGAATACCACTTTCCAGAACGGAATCGCCTTGAAGGCGGACTGGGCCAAATTACGGTAAATTGCCATAAGACCGCGTGCGCTCATTCCGATCGCGAGCCCGGCCGCGATAACGGCGCCGGTCGATGTCCCGGCGACCATATCGAAAATCTCTCGCGACGGTCGGCCCTCTACCTTCTCCAACTCGATCAAACAAGCCAGCGGAATAATCCCCCGGATGCCGCCACCGTCGATGGACAGAATATTCTTCATGGATGGACCTCTTCAGCGCTAGTTGCAGGAGCCGTGCCGAAGGAGGAATCGTGTGCAGCCCGCTAGCTAGGCCGCGATCGCTTCCACCATCGTCAACTGAAAGACGTTTCCAAATTCAGTGACGACGGCTTCTGATACCTGGTCCATGCTGGGAATAGGATCGAGCAGGTCGGCCAACGAAACCATGGGAGTTTCAGGAAGGTCACAGGCGACAATTCCCTCCCAGTACTGCATGTCGGGAGCGACATTGAGCGCAAAACCGTGCTGGCTTACCCCCTGAGCGGTCACCCGCACTCCGATTGAGGCGAGCTTCGAGGGGCGCATGCGGGCCGCGGGAGGGCAACGCTTGCACCGTGAGGCAACGTCGGGCTGCACCCAGACTCCGGTGAAACCTTTGCGCTGTCCTGCTGCTAGCCCGAGTGTCGCCAGCGCGCGAATCAACACGCTTTCCAGGTCGCGCAAGTAGCCCACGAAGTTGCCCGCCGGCAGCCGGCCGTCTACGTTGAGACGCCCAAGTGGCAGCACGGGATAGCCAACCATTTGACCCGGCCCATGATAGGTCGCGTCCCCTCCCCGGTCGGTCCAGTGCACCTGGACGCGGCGATCGGCAAGCTCGCGTTCGTTCCAGAGCAGGTTATCCGACTTGCCCCGGCGCCCGAAGGTAAATGTGTGGGGGTGTTCTAGCAGAATAAGTGCGCTGGGGCGCCGGCCGTCGGCAATCTTGTCCGCCAGATGCTCCTGGACTGCCCGGGCGGTAAGAAAGTCGACCGTTCCTAATCGATGGACCTCGCAGATTCTGGCGTATGCAACGCCAGCAACGTCACCCATCTACTTCTCTAAGCTCGGGGACTCTTTGCCGGAACCGGGTCACGCCCTTGAAGCCAAAGCGCTTGACGACATCCACATGAGTAAGGATATCAAACTGAACTGTCGCCGCCACCTCTCTCCGTTCGAGGAAGTACGCTCGATATGCAGATCAGGTTCGGCGACTGCGTGAATATTGAAATTACACTTGATGGCCTGACTGTAGCCCGCTGATTATAATTCCCGGCCCTGCCATCACCGTGAGCGCAGGTTCGTTTCCGAAAATGCCCTCTGCATATCAGATTCGCCGATTCCGCAGATCCGCCCGCAGCGAAGACCGCGGCCCACTGGTGGTTGTGCTCGCCCTTGCCTTGGTGTTGGCTGCAGGACTGGGTCTGCTCGGCGCTTCGGCTTATCTGGCGCTGGTCAGTGGGCTGCCGGATGTGGTCCAAGTCGAGGCGCAATTCGGGATGCGAGGAGCAGAGACCTATCGACCGCTTCTGGTGTACGACAGCGCTGGTGAGCACGTCCTGTATCGGCACTTGCATCCGGATGCGCAGCCCAGGCAATGGATCGATCCCGAGCTGGCGCCTTCAAGCCTGGCACAGACGACGGTGGCCGCGGTCGAGCCTGATTATTGGATTAGCCCCGGCTACGACCTGTCCAGTGCAACAGCTTCGACCATCAGCGAACGACTGGTGGAGGTTGCTCTACTACCTCCGGGCGAGCCATCGCCTGCAAGGTTGGTTCAGCGTGCGCTGCTGGCCGCGGAGCTCACGCGCCGATATTCAAAGGATCGAATCCTGGCTTGGTACCTAAACAGCGCCGACTACGGCAGCGCGGTGTATGGTATCGATTCGGCGGCCCTGGTCTACTTCGGGAAACATGCGGTTGCGCTTTCCCTGGGGGAGAGTGCTTCGCTTGCGGCTTACTTGCGTTCACCACCACGCGAATTGGATGCTGAAATGAACAGGGAGTGGGTGCTGGATGCAATGGTGGAGGCGGGCTTCATCAAACAGGCTCAGGCGCGCTCCGCTCAGAATGACCCCTTTCCGTCACAGGAAGAGCCGGAGCTTCCACCCTTCGCCACATTCCTGATTGACCAAGTCACGCAAGCATTAGGCGAAGCCGTCGTCGGTCGGAGCGGCCTCAAAGTCATCTCGACTATCGACTACGACCTGCAGTTGCAGGCCACATGTGCGGCGGATTCTCACGTGTTGAGATTATCCGGAGACTCTATCGGTACGGTCAGCGGCACGTCAGACAGCAGCCCCTGTGTATCTGCAGCGCTGCTCCCTACTCTGAGGCCGCGGGACGCCGGACTGGACCACATGATCGAAGAATGGGCACTGGTCGTGATTGATCCAATGTCCGGCAAAATCCTGGCCGCGCAGGGTCCGTTTGATGAGCCCCGGAATCCGGGCCCGCTCCTCGATCCCTTCACCTACCTGACTGCCTTCTCGCGCGGCAGCACACCCTCTAGCATGGTGCTTGATCTGGGCGAAGATCCTCATGGGCCGGTGCGCATGCGGACCGCATTAGCCAACATCTATCCGGACACAGCTGCGACGACGCTGGCCGCGCTCGGCCAAGAAACCGTCGCCAGAACGTTGACGCAACTCGGCCTGAGCGGAGCGCGTGATTCGGCCAGCTTGCTCGAATTGACATCGGCCTATGGGGTGTTGGCGGCCGAGGGCAGACGAACGGGAGCCGGGGCGACTCCCACGATCTTACTGCGGGTCGAGGATTCACAGGGAACCGCCCTCTATGAATACAGCCCCTTCACAGAAGCCGTTGTGAGCGCCCAGTTGGCTTTCCTAATGGTCGACGTCTTATCCGACGAATCAGTGCGTTGGGCGGAGCTTGGAAAAGGCAACAGTCTGGAGATTGGACGAGCTGCGGGGGCAATCTCTGGAGGCTCTCCCGAGGGCATAGGGAATTGGGCGATCGGCTTTACGCCGCAGCGCGCGGCTGGCGTTTGGCTTGGGGGGTCGCCGCTCATTGAAGTCGATCGAACGAACGGGGCGGCCGCGATATGGAACGCAATTATGCGATTCGCATCAGCCGATTTGCGCCCCGAGAGCTGGCATATGCCCTTAGGGGTGACAGAAGTCGAGGTTTGCGATCCCTCCGGGCTTCTACCGACCCTGTACTGCCCGGAGATTCTACGTGAGGTTTTTATCCTCGGAACCGAACCCACGCAGTATGACAACCTTTACCAGCCGTTCCGCATCAATCGGGAAACGGGCAAGCTAGCCACTCTTCTAACGCCGCTTCAGTCCGTCGAAGAGCGAGTCTATTTCATTCCACCCCCTGTGGCCGAGGAGTGGGCCGTAGATGCCGGTATCGAGCGACCACCGCAAGAGTACGACACGTTGTCGTCCGACCCTGCTGAAAGCCCGGGGATTCAGATCCTGTCTCCCGCTCCCTTCGAGATCCTGGGTGACAGCATAACCATTCGAGGGGACGCGAATGCGGAGAGATTTGATTACTTCCGCCTGCAGTATGGGCAAGGCCTCAACCCCACTCGCTGGATCCAGATTGGCGCGGATCAAGAGCAGCCGGTCGAGGGCAGCCGCCTGGGCACCTGGTCAACGGAAGGCTTGAATGGTCTCTACACCTTACAGCTGCTCGTCGTGCTGGATGATGGGCAAGTGCGAACGGCAGCAACTCCGGTGACGCTCGACAACGAAGCTCCCATCGTCGAAATGCTGGTTCCATCGGCAGGCGATACTTTTTCGCTCGGCACGGTGGGTGAACTCACGATCAGCGTCTCGGCTGTGGATGAGGTTGGGCTCGAGCGAATTGACTTCTTCGTCGGCGGGCGCCGCATCGGAACTGCCACCGCCTCGCCGTTCACCGTTGACTGGACGCTACCCAATCGGGCCGGCGATTACGAAATCTTCGCCCGCGCCTACGACGCAGCCGGGAACCGGGCCGAGAGTCAGCGGATCCTGATCGAAATCCTTCCCTAGTTCGCCTGTAGGTCGAAGAGCTGATTTCAGCCGCAGGGGAGCTCCCTCGCGCTACGCTACGCGTCTAGGGGAGGTCGCCAATCTGGATGCATGTCGCGCGTGGCGGGGCTGTTCGTCAGGTTGGTCTGATTGCCGCCACCGGCAGTCATGAGGTAGACGTCCGGCTTACCGTCACGCGTGCTGGTAAAGGCGATCATTTGGCCGTCCGGAGAAAATATCGGCTCTTTGTTGCCGTTGGTGGAGGTGAGCTTGGTGAAGGTAGCGGCACGATCCTCGACCCGAGCAGTATAGATCTCGTTCACTCCCCGAGTGTAGAACCAGGTAAACAGAAAATGTGTGCCATCGGGTGACCAACTCAGGTTTTCCAGGCTGCGCATCTGGTCGCGCCGGTCGAAATCCACCGGCACTGCGACCTCCGGAGGTCGTACGAAGATCTCCGGGGGGGCGTTGTTGATCGATTCCAACACTGCCAGTCTGAAGTCCGCGGGAAGCCAGCCCGGCAGATCGACTCCGGCCGGAGCCCAGGCGGGCGAGAATTCCGCGGCGCAGAAGTCGGTGTGACAGGACACGTTTCCTGCACGAACGTTCTCACAACCCTCCGGAGTGTCCAGGCAAGCGGTGTCCTTAATGAAAACCTGCGGGGTGTTATTGGCGCGGTTGCTGGTGAATGCGATTTGCAAGCCATCCGGCGACCATGCGGGCTCGGTGTCGTCGCCCTTGAAGCTGGTCACCTTAGCGATGCCGGTGCCATCGGCGTTGATCACCCAGAGGTCTAAGCCCAACTGATTGCCAAAGTCATCCGCCCCGCCGGGAGCGACATAGAGCAGCCGCGTCCCGTCCGGCGACCATTTCGGCTGGGTCTTTTCTCCTGGATCAAATGTGAGCTGACGGGGGTCGGTCCCATCCGGGTTCATGGTCCATATCTGTAGTATTTCTTCGGCTCGATCGCTCACAAATGCGATCTTGGAGCTCCCCCCGAGCACGACCGGAATTGGCGTCTCGGTCGGAACCGGAGTTTCCGTTGAGGTCGGCGTCGGCTCTATGGTTTCGGTTGGAAGCGGCGCAGGCGTATCGCTGGGCACCGGTGAAGGCGTATCTGAAGGATCGAGAAGAACTGCGGCGATCGGCTCAGTTGGCTCTATCTCCTGTCCCCCACCCAACAGGGATCCGCCGCCGACGATCAGTGTGGCTGCTATGCCAAGAGCGGCCAATACCAGCATGGGTGCGCCGATGCGAAGCGCGCGTGGCATTCCACCCGCACGTACGGTGGGTAGATCAGCGCCACCGTGCATGGCCGACTTGAAGCTAGCCACGTCCGAGAAGCGCTCGTCTTTAGGCAACGCCAGGGCATGCGTGATCGCCGCCTCCGCATGCACTGGGATCTCTGGATTGATCTCGCGAGGCGGAGTCAGTTCATCCTGATTGAGCATGCGATCGATACTATTGGCCGGTTGCTTGCCCGTCATCAAGTAGTAAAGGGTGGCTCCCAGTGCATACTGATCGCTTCTCGGATCCGTTCCCGAACCGCCAAACTGCTCCGGTGGGGAAAAGCCCGGTGTCATACCTCGGGCGCCGGTGGCGGTCTGTTTGTCTGTGTGCGCCTTGGCAATGCCGAAGTCGACCAGGACTACCCGCCCATCCGGCTGCAATTTCAGATTCCCAGGCTTGAGATCCCGGTGGATCACCGGTGGTCGGCGTGTGTGCAGGAAAGTGAGTGCATCGCACACTTCATCCGACCACCGTAGCACCTCCGCAACCTCCGGTTGCTGACGGGTAATCAGGGTCTGCAGATCATCGCCCTCGATATAGTCCATGACCAGGTACTGGACCTCATCCAAGATAAAGTGGTCCGTCACGCGAGGAAGATTCGGGTGCCGGAGGCTCGCCAACAGTTTGGCCTCGCGCCTGAATTGGGCTTCTGAATCGGGATCCGGACTGAGGTTCTCCTTGACCGCGACCTGGATATCGAGGGTCTGATCGTAGGCCAGGTAGACCGTTCCCATGCCACCTTTGCCGAGCTGGCCTTCAATTCGGTATCGGTCCTTCAAAATCGATCCGGTTTCTAGTGGCACGAAGCCGATTGTAGTTTAGATCGGATCATTCAGGCCAAGGCTCGAGCACAACCAAGTGGAGTCTCTGCCGAGGCTATAATGCCTGCATTCAGGAGGTGAGGAGGGACAATGGATTTCTACTTACTGACGCTGCGCATCATTCATATCGTGGGAGGCGTCTTTTGGGCCGGTAGTGCGTTCATGCTGGTGCAGTTTGTCGCACCGGCGGTCACGCTGGCTGGGCCGGAGGGAGCCAAGTTTATGCAGCGCCTGGTGCTCGGGACTCGTTTTGTAGTGGTCACTGCCACTACGGCGGGCCTGACCGTATTGACGGGGCTGCTGCTTTACTGGCGGGCCTCTGGAGGCCTTCGCACCGAGTGGATGTCGACGGGGACGGGAGTGATGTTCACGATTGGAGGTCTGGCGGGGCTCATCGCGCTCTTCGCGGGTTCGGCCATCGGAGCCAATAGCCGGAAATTGGCCACGCTGGGAGCGGGTCTTCAAGGCCCACCCTCGCCGGAACAGGCGGCCGAGATCGCGAGACTTCAGAACCGGCTGTCCAACCTGGGCGCGGCGACTGCCATATTGCTGCTGGTGGTGCTGATTGCCATGGCAATCGCGCAGAACGTCTTCTTTTAGCCAATCCATTCGGCCCCAAACGAATTTGTAAGCTTAGCGTAAGCCCGCCTATCTTGTTGGCGCGCGGGCACTTCCTCTATACTAATTCGGCATAACTGTGGTCACCGACCTGAATAGGGGCTAATCAATGAAGCTATCTCAGAAGTATCGTCCGGCGGCACTATTGATCGCGGGGCTTGTGATTGCTGCAATGGCCTGCAACCTAGGCCAAACAACTACCGAAGAACCCGCTCCGCCTCCATCCCCAGAGGAATCCCAGCCGGAAACCGAGCCAGATAGCGAACCCGTAATAGAGAGCGGAGCCGTCTCCAGCCTGGAGGGTGTTCGGCAGGCAGTGGTGCAGATCGAAGCGCAGGGCACCTTCATCGATCCCGAGGTCGGATTGCAGGTGAATGTCGCGGGTAGAGGATCAGGTTTCATTGTTGATCCATCCGGGATCGCGGTCACCAATAATCACGTTGTGACCGGGGCCGCCTTGTTGAAAGTCTGGGTAAGCGGTGAAAGCGAGCCTCGGAACGCGAGGGTGTTGGGCGTTTCAGAGTGCTCCGATCTGGCGGTTATCGACATCGAGGGGGACAACCATCCGTACCTGGACTGGTTTGAGGGTCCCATCGACGTCGGTCTGGAAATCTATTCTGCTGGTTTTCCCCTTGGAGATCCCGAGTTCACGATGACCAAAGGCATCGTATCCAAGGCTAATGCAAATGGCGAGACGACTTGGGCCAGCCTGGACTCGGTCCTGGAGCACGATGCCACGATCAATCCCGGAAACTCCGGCGGCCCGCTGGTCACCAGCTCCGGGCGGATTGTGGGCATCAACTACGCGACCTCCCAGATGTTCTCCCAATACTTCGCCATCTCGCGCGATGTGGCCGCTGGCATCATTGACCAACTGCGGCAGGATCAGGACGTCGACTCGATCGGCGTGAACGGCGTGGCGGTGGTGAGCGACGATAGATCCCTATCCGGGGTCTGGGTGAGCTCTGTGGCCTCCGGCTCGGCAGCCGACATGGCGGGGATGCAGCCAGGAGACATTCTCACTACCATGGAGGGGCTGGTGCTTGCGACCGACGGCACAATGGCCGATTACTGTGACATCTTGCGCACGCATGGACCGGACGAGACCTTGAGAATTGAGGTGCTGCGGTATCAGGACGAGCAGTATCTCGAGGGCCAGCTCAACGGCCGACCGCTGGAAACTTCATTCTCCTTTAAGGAGGAGCTCGGTCCGGCAGTTGCTGACGAAGGAGGATCGACGAATGTGTCCTACAGCAGCTACGAATGGGTCAGCGATGACTTCGGCTCGATCACGGTGGAAGTTCCCTCGGACTGGGTGGATGTGGACGGGAGCCCCTGGCTCGATGACGGGGGAGTCATCGGCGCCTCGATCTGGGCGGCCCCAGACCTTGATGACTTCGCGAACACCTGGACAATTCCTGGAGTGATATTCAACGTGTCGGACGATCTGGCGAAGCTCGGCGGCTACATCCAATTGCTCGACATCATGCGTGAAAACTACATTCAAGCCTGCGAGCTGGACGGACGTTTCGAGTACAACGACGGATATTATCGGGGGAGCTACGACTATCTCATTCGTTGCGGTGGATCAGGTGGTTCGGATCTTCTGGTTCTCTCCGCAATACCCGTGGACGGCCCGCAAGAGATGTTGATTCTGGTAGTGGTGCAGATCCTAAGCACGGCGGATCTCGAAGCGGCTGATCGGGTCCTTGCGACTTTCGATGTCATCGGCACGCTCCCGTAGCGCGCTCTCCGTTGCTCATAAGCTTGAAAGGCGCCCACGAAATGGGCGCCTTTTTCGTGATTTGACTCGCACCTAGCCGACGTGATATTATTCTCCAGCTTGGGGACCTTAAATCATTTATCGGGATTCCCCGAGCCCGGTTTCATCTGACATCATTCTTCTCTTATCGCAGCTAGAAACTGCCTGCATGGCCCCGGAACGGTGCGGGGGGCCACCAAGCTCAATCGGAAGAAAGATTCGACCACCCAAAGGGGTGGGTGCCGAAACCGGGCACTCGCCCTTTTTTGATGGTAGGTCGTGAAAGAGTTGACAAGTGAGTATCGAATTCCTTTTTAGGATCATTGCCATGTTTGCCTTCGCCATAGGAGGAGTCATCTTGGGCGTGCGCCTGAGCATCCTGGCCGGAGGTGCGGCCGAACTGTGGGGAATGGTGCTTGCCATGGTAGGAGCGCTGCTGGGATTAGTTCTTGCGCCTTACCTGACGACACGACCGGTGCGCGCCATCCGTAGACGGATGGCACAAGTTTCAGCCCAGACGATGGTGGCCGGACTGGCCGGCCTGATCGCGGGATTGTTGATTGCAGCCCTCGTATCAGCCCCAATTTCACTTCTGCCGGCGCCGTTTGGTCAGCTGCTGCCCTTTATCAGTGCCATATTCTTGGGGTATCTCGGGGCCACTATATTCATCATGCGCGAGAACGATATAACCAACCTCCTGAGCAGTCGTTTTCAAGCGAGTCCTGGCGAGAGCGGTGCGGGGTCGCAAAACGGCCGAAGCATTCTTATGGACACAAGCGTGATCATTGATGGCCGCATCGCAGATATCGCTAGAACCGGCTTTGTACAGGGGCCGATGCTAGTACCGGCCTTTGTGCTGATTGAGCTTCAGCACATTGCCGACTCATCTGACCCCCTCCGGCGAAGGCGTGGACGCCGAGGTTTGGACATCCTGAACCGGCTCCAGAAGGACAACACGATTCCGTTGAGAATCACCGACCTCGATGTGGAAGGGGTTCGCGAAGTGGATGACAAGCTGGTGATCCTTGGGAAGCAACTTCGCAGTCCGATCCTGACCAACGATTACAACCTGAATAGAGTGGCGGAACTGCAGGGCGTCACGGTCCTGAATATCAATGAGTTGGCCAATGCAGTCAAGGCGGTCTATCTGCCGGGCGAGACCATGGACGTACAGGTCATTCAGGAAGGCAAGGAAGCTGGACAGGGGGTTGGCTACCTCGACGACGGAACGATGGTTGTCATTGAAGATGGCAAGGCCAATATAAACAAAACCATCCCGGTCACGGTTACCAAGGTGCTGCAAACCGCCGCGGGTCGCATGATCTTTGCCAAGCCCGGCATCGAGTGAGAAGCTCGATGGCCCTACAGATTTACAATACCCTCACCCGAAGCAAAGAGGTATTCGATACTCTCAATTCCGGCCAGGTCCGGATGTATGTCTGTGGCCCCACGGTCTATGACCGTGCGCACATCGGACATGCGATGTCGTCCATCGTATTCGATGTCATACGCCGGTACCTCGAATATCGAGGGTTTGAAGTCCAGCATGTGATGAACTACACCGATGTGGACGATAAGGTGATCCGTCGCGCTCGCATCCTGGGCTTCGAGCCCTTGGAGTTGGCAGAAAAATACATCGACGAATACGACCAGCATCTGAAGGAACTGAACATCCTAGAGCCGACCGTAAAACCTCGCGCTTCCGAAGAGATGCCCGCAATTATCCAGATGGTGGAGGATTTGATCGAAAAAGGGTATGCCTACACTATTGACGGTGACGTTTATTTTGAGGTTGGCCGCGACGAAAGCTACGGCAAGCTTTCCGGTCGCCGTCCGGAGCAGATGAAGGCAGGAGCACGGCTTGAGGTGGATGAACGAAAGCGAGATCCTGCAGACTTCGCATTGTGGAAGTCTGCCAAGCCGGATGAGCCAAGCTGGAAAAGCCCATGGGGGCGAGGAAGGCCCGGGTGGCACATCGAGTGCTCGGCCATGAGTTCACGCCACTTGGGAGACGAAATTGATATCCATGGCGGTGGAAACGATCTAATTTTCCCGCACCATGAGAACGAGATCGCTCAGACGGAGAGCCTTACTGAAAAGACATTTTCCCGATACTGGGTACATAACGGGATGATGGAGCTCAGCAGCGAGGCGATGTCGAAGTCGACCGGAAACGTGCTTACTGTCGAAGAGTTCTTGGAGATGTACGAAGCGGACGTTCTGCGCCTCTTGGTGCTCAATTCGCACTACCGCAGTCCACTCTCCTTTAATGAAGAGATTGCGGCAGCAGCCAAGCGTGGGGTGGATCGGATCAAAGGTGCTTTGAAGCCAGCGATTCCTGGGGATGGCAACGGATCCCACCACGCATTGGAGCAGCTCGCGGACACTGCCAGTCGGGACTTCATCGATGCCATGGACGACGACTTCAATTCCCCGAGAGCGCTGAGCGCCATCTATGAGCTGGTGCGAGGGATCAATCAGGCTCGGGATGCCGGAGCCGGCGCTCACGAGTTGGGCGCGGCACAAGATAAGCTGCGCGAACTGGCCGGGGTGCTTGGGCTGAGCCTGACCGCTCCGCGCGAGCTTGAAACGCAGGCGTCCGATCTGGTTGAGCTTCTGCTTGAGATCCGCGAAGAGCTTCGGGAGGCCGAGCATTGGGCGCTAGCCGATCGCATTCGGGATCGGTTGTCTGAGGCGGGCATCGTGCTCGAAGATGAAAGGCAGGGCACGATCTGGCATTTTGATGGTCACGCAAGTTGAGGAATCCCTCACTCTCCATTCATCACAACCCGCAGGTTCGAATCCCCCAAACTAAGGGCGCGAAGGCTGGGGCTGAGCTTGGTGCCCGTTGAGCCCCGCACCATCGGAGCTTATCTACGGCCTGCATCCGGTCGAAGAGGTATTGCGCGCCGGCCGCAGAAGGGTCCATCGCTTGCTGGTGGCCGGACCGATCCGGCCTTCCATCGAATCCGCAGCCAGGCAATCCTCGACACCTGTGGAGCGCGTGGAACGGTCCGTTCTCGACTCTGCCGGCGATCACCATCAAGGGATCGGGGCGGAAGTTGAGCCGTATCCTTACTCCCATCTGCACTCGATCCTGGCGGCTGTTGAATCGGCGGGCAGTCGCGCTCTGATACTGATCCTGGACCTTCTGCAGGATCCACAAAATCTGGGCACATTGATCCGGACCGCAGAAGCGGTGGGTGTGCAGGGCATCTTGCTCCCTAAGAGAGGCGCAGCGGGGGTGACACCGGCCGTCGTCTCGGCCTCGTCAGGCGCCTGCGAGCACCTTAACATCGCCCGCGTAAATTTGGCGAGAGCTATGTCAGAAATCAAGAAGACCGACGTCTGGATTGCCGGGTTGGAGAACCATGCCGAGGCAAGGGATATCTATACCACCGAACTCAAGTCTCCACTTGCGATCGTGGTGGGAGCAGAGGGGCACGGATTGCGCAAGCTCGTACGGGAGACTTGCGACTATCTAATCCGGATTCCCATGCAGGGATCGGTAGGATCGCTCAATGCCGCCGTAGCGGGATCCATTGCTCTCTATGAGGCTCGACGGCACGCATATCGGGTCGAACCCTAGGGGCAAGCAGCTTCAAAAGCAACTGAATTGACACCCCCCTATGGATGCTGATAGACTCATCGATTGCAGGTTTGGTATAATCGCCGGGCGCCGCGACAGGCGCGTTTTTGTCGTCAGGCCGACGTAGCTCAATGGCAGAGCGACCGCTTTGTAAGCGGTAGGTTATGGGTTCGACTCCCATCGTCGGCTTATGGTTCGCGAAGCGAACCATCGCGAAGCGAACCATCGCGAAGCGAACCATTCGCGGAGTGAGGGCGTTTGTTTTGATCAATAAGGGGCTCAAAGGAAGAGTGCAGGATTGAGAGGGCGGTTACCCAAGTGGACAAAGGGGGCTGACTGTAAATCAGCTGGCGTACGCCTTCGGAGGTTCGAATCCTTCACCGCCCACCAGCATGCCCTCATAGCTCAGACGGTAGAGCACGTTCTTGGTAAGAACGGGGTCAGGGGTTCGATTCCCCTTGAGGGCTCATCATTGCCCGCCTTACATGCAATCGCACGTAGCCTGAGGAGATAGCAAATATGGCTAAGAAGAAATTCGAGCGCACGAAGCCGCATGTGAACGTGGGGACGATCGGGCACATCGACCACGGGAAGACGACCCTGACGGCGGCCATCACCAAGTGGGCTGCGTTGAACGGGTGGGCGGACTATCGGCCGTTCGAGTCGATCGACAATGCGCCGGAGGAGAAAGAGCGCGGGATCACGATCGCCATAGCGCACGTGGAGTATGAGACGGAGAACCGGCACTATGCGCA
>JAPUGV010000092.1 GCA_027298025.1 Chloroflexota bacterium
TGGTTGGCTCCATTGAATTGGCAGCTTGCTTCATATGTTCATCGACTTGAACAGAGACGATCGCATAGATTAGGCAATCTGTTGCTCGCTTGTTTTGAGAAATAATTAGGGGTGGCTTGCAGAGCCAATTTCTAACGCGTCGGTCTTATTATTCTCTTTGCTCGAATATCTGCATTACCTTGCTCCCATAAATATTTCGGGCAATTCGTGACGTAGCAGATAGGAACACAAAGCCCCCGAGCGTCGGCGGGGGCTTTGCTCCTTATTCCCGGCAACTTTCGTAAGCGCGTAATATTTGGCTTCTGGGTCTACAATCAAAGGGGCGGGGGACGGTTTTCAGGTCGGTGATCCTAAGTCTCGCCTGTCTGCCATTACATCGTCAGTCTAGAGGTCTTCCTGCGGGACACCTTTCTCACAGACAAGCGATTCTTGGCTACGTACACTCTGATATGGCACTCCCCCACCGACGCGTTCGGCAGCTCTGGCATGATGATCTTCCGACACCGAGACGCGGGTTTGCGGGATTAGTCGGTGGCAGCCTCCGAAAGCGAGGCCTGCGCGGCGGCTGCGATCTGATCTGCCGGCACACTAGTGGCCTCTGGTGTCACCGCAGCACCAGACTCGAGTTCTTGTATGATGATCTCCCGCAGGGCATCGACGCCCTCCTGGAATTCTGCAGCAACCTTTCCTCCCATTAACCCGGCTATTTTCCGCGCAACAAATGACCCTCGCAGCCCTCCACACATTCCAACCACTCGTGTGCCCCCTTCAATGGGAATGAAACGAGTGGTGACCTTGCCCAACAGCCCAGGCCCTAACGCCGTCTCGTAGGTGTAGTACTCGAAAGGTCTCCAATCCAGTACCGCCTGTGAGATTTTGGCGTCGCCGTGAGCGCAATAGTAGACCGCTCCATCTCCCAGTCGGCCGGAGGTCTTGTTGCCGATCTCCATCGAATCGGCTTGGGTCAAGACCATACGGTATTCGGGCTTCGTGAAGTAGTCCCAGACCAGCGGCGGCTCGGCCGGGATCTCCGTCTCGACCACAAACAGGGCCTCTTCTGGCTCCACGAACACCCTGCGGCGCTCACGTTCTCGCTGCCAAACGGGTTCCAGATCCTGTACGTAGAGCAGCACCTCGCCCAGATGCTCGTACACCTCCGCATATGTTTGCATTTCAACGCAGAATTCGCCAATCCCGAGCGCTGTTACGGCGGCTTCTGTGTATGCAGCATACGCGCCGATCCCTGTCTTCTCTCTAATCGAGTTCTTGATGAGTCGATGCACGATATTCACGTCGTTCCCCACCAGCTCCATGTAGTTGGTCATCTCTTGAAGCACGTAGGTTCCGTGATGGACGATGAATTTAAGATCCAGATTGGGGATGTTCTGGCATGCGTTGCAGGTGCAGGAGGTATTGAGCCGCATGCGGTGGCGGGCCTCGCGAAACTTCACGTAGGTGTTCTCGATGATTTCGACCAGTGTTTGGCCCTGAAGAAAACTAGCTTCGGGGGCATAGCTGATGATCGCGTCTCCCTCCAGCCGAGAGATCACGAGCGGAGGTTTAGTCTGCTCGATGAGCAGGTTCAGCAGGTCTTTGAGGCTGCTTTCGGCGTGCTCAAGCTCTGAATCGCTCAGGAAAGCTGTGTAGCCCGTGATATCTGCTATGACTAGATAACCGCGTTCAGCCATCAGGATGCTCCAACGGCGCGTCGCACACTGCGCGCAGGAAGGTCGTTAAGTATAAAACAGATGCGCAGCGCCGCATCCGAGCGGGTTCATTCCGGCTGTGCTATTCTCCCGCCTTCCCTATGAAACCATTCGCGATCGCCTTCGGCCCGCTGCTCATGCTTGTTGCAGCCGCTTGCGCCGGACCTACACCAACCCCCAGCCCCACGCCCACCGCGACAATCCCCTCGGCGACTCCCAGCTCGACTCCGACCCCTAGCCCCGGACCTTGCGCCGGCGAATGGGTCGGAGAATGGACCCAGGTGCACTTTCAGACCGTGACGGGCAGCATCGTGCTGCCCACATATACCGTGGGTGGGAAGACACTCACGCTAAACGACGATTGCACCTATGCGGAGGATTGGAGTGACGAAAACAGCGATATCGGTTGCGAGTCTAGCGGATTGATTGAGGGCGAGTACAAAGTCAACGGCAGCGGTTTGGTCTTCGCTCCGGTAGACACCGTTATCGAAGTCGGTCTAGACTGTGGAGGCGGAGCGCAAATTGCGGGATCCTCCGCCACGACGCCGTTACACCAGATCGCTCCGCCTGGATATATGGCGGATCTCTCCGCCTTGCCTGGCGAATTAATTCTCGTCGCATCGTTTGTCTCGAACGAAGCTTTCGACATCATAGTTACGCAAGTTTTCCAACCCTGAGCAATGCAGGAGGGCGCTAAGGGGCAACCTTTTCACGTGCGGTCCATTTCAGGAGTTCAATTCTCATCCATGGGCCCTCGGATCTCGATATCGGGCTCGGCGGCGACGATGGCAAACCAGAAACTGATTCTGGTCGGCAATTGCTCGAGCTGCTCGCCTCTGAGTGGCCCATCAACCGCGCGCCCCGAGAGATCCCACAAGCTTCCGGTGTTCTCGTCGATCGGTCCCGCTTCGGTCCACCTAAACCGCAGCAATTCGCCCGCTGCGACCGGGTGAAATGCCGCCCCCGTTTGCGAATCGGGGTCGAGAAAGATCGCTACGG
This sequence comes from Chloroflexota bacterium, assembly GCA_027298025.1. Taxonomy (GTDB): domain Bacteria; phylum Chloroflexota; class Anaerolineae; order Anaerolineales; family E44-bin32; genus JADFRG01. The sequence goes on from JAPUGV010000092.1 coordinate 2,706, forward strand.
GTGACCCCCCCACTTCATCATGAACTACGGATGGCTCGGACGGTTCGAGCGAATACACGACCGCCTCCCCTTCAATTTTCAGGGCGAGAACCACCGCGGCTGGCGACAAGCGCGGATCTCTTGCCGCCTCGCCAACCGGGAAGGCGAACCGGCCTTCGTCCAGGATTTCAGCATAGGTTGCGAATGGATCCTGGTCATAGTTTCGATCAAAGCCGGTATCCCTTGAGAGCACTTGACTGTCGGGATGCAGCTCTCGCCACCCCCGCCAGGTGATAACCGTGCTTGGCAGGATTTCGAGCTCCTCTCCTGTGAGCGGGCCAACGATGGCCTGCCCGGGGACCTGCCACCAGTAACTACCCATCTCGTAATCGAGCATCACCATGTCTGAATTGTAAAGGGCGCTGGTGTTGCCAAAGGTCAATACTTGATCTCCGAGTCTCCGACTGTAAACGATACCGCTGAAACACAGTGGGCAGTAAGAGATCAGAACGGGTTCGCCTCCCAGGTTGTCATTCACGATCTCATGGAAATTCAGGATGCGAATGGGATATGCCCAGGCCTGTTCGCCAGTCGCGTACCCAATGACCATGTCCTCATCGTGCAGCCAGTCTGCTGCGGATGCTGGTTCGTACTTTGGGGCATGGAGGGGCGGTATGGCGTCGATCAGTCGCGCGATGAGCTCTGGTGTGGCTTCGTCCAACGGCACCGCGCGATTGGTCGGATTGAAGGTGTCGAAGAAGATCTGGTCAAGGGGCACGCTGTGTTGAGAAGTATCGACCGTAGGGATGATGGGTGGTCGGTTGGGAACTGATAAAGTCTCCCGGATAGCTTCACCGGCGGATTCGGGAGTGGGCATAGGGCTCACGGTTTGCTCTCCTGTGCAGGCCGCGATGCTGAGCGCGAGCACAAGCATCAGGCCAATCGCTTTATGCACTTCGTGCATTGTACGCATATGGACAAGTTTCTCATTAACAGATAAACATTGTCGGTAAGAGGCATCGCCTTCCCGGCAACTGTGGTTTTTGATCCCCGAGAGGACCGCTTTGCTATAATACCGGGCTATGGCTCTAACGATTGAGGAGGTAAGGGCGATCGCCCGCCTCGCGCGACTGCAGTTGACTGCAGAGGAAGAAGAACGCTTTGCCAGCCAGCTCTCGGATGTGTTGGATTATGCCGCACGCTTGAGGGAGGTAGACACTTCCGAAATTCCCCCGACCGCTTCGGTGCTTCCAATGAGTGCGCCGCTTCGGCCGGACGAGGTGCGGCCCTGTCTGCCTCGTGAGCAACTGCTCGCCAGTGCACCGGATTCGGAAGGCGGCCTGTTCCGTGTTCCCCGTGTACTTGAGCTGGAGCCTTGAGGCGCCCTCTACCTCCACAGAGATAGACCCAGCCTCACGGGTGTCTCCTAGAAGGATTAGACCTTCAAATGGCGGAGCTTACCGACCTCAGCTTGCTTGAAGCCGCCGGCGCCCTTCGCGCCGGCGCTATTTCTTCCACCGAGCTTACCCGCGCCTGCCTGGACCGCATCGAGGCCATTGACGGCGATGTGAGTGCTTTCCTGACGGTCACGGAGGACTTGGCGATGGCCCAGGCAGAGGCAGCCGACCAGCAACTTAGGACGCGCTCCGACACACCGCGGCCGTTTGTGCTGGGTATCCCCATTGCCATCAAGGATGTGCTGTGCGTGGAAGGTGTTCCGACCACCTGCGGATCGAAGATCCTGGAAGGCTTCCGCCCCCCGTATACCGCCACCAGCGTCACGCGGCTGGTCGAGGCCGGCGCGGTGATTCTGGGAATGGCCAACACGGACGAGTTCGCAATGGGCTCTTCCACGGAAAACTCTGGCTACGGCGTGAGTCACAACCCCTGGAACCTCGCCCGCGTGCCCGGAGGTTCTTCCGGGGGATCGGCGGCCGCGGTCGCGGCCCGCATGTGTTTTGCGGCCTTAGGCACCGATACGGGAGGCTCCGTGCGCCAGCCCGCCGCCTTCTGCGGAGTTTCCGGATTGAAGACTTCTTACGGTCGGGTCTCTCGCTACGGGCTGATTGCCTACGGCTCGTCTCTAGACACTGTAGGTGGCATGGCAAGGAACGTGGCGGATCTGGCCCCGATTTTCTCGCTCATGGCTGGGCACGATCCGTTGGACTCGACCTCGGTCGCTGACGCGGTTCCAGAGATCCATCTGAACGGCGCCGACCTTAGCAAACTCCGCATCGGCGTTCCGAAGGAATACTTTATTGAGGGTCTGCAGCCGGAGGTGGAGACCGCGGTGCGGGCGGCCATCGAAGCCTTCCGAGAGATGGGTGCCGCGGTCCGGGAAATCAGCTTGCCTCACACTGATTTGGCGCTCCCAGTCTATTACATCATTGCACCGGCAGAGGCCTCGGCCAACTTGGCCCGCTACGATGGTGTGCGCTATGGCCCGCGCCTCGGCCCTGGCCTCTATCCGGAGGACTACTTCGTGACTCGCGGTGAGCTTTTCGGGGCGGAAGTCAAGCGCCGTATCATGCTCGGCACTTACGCGCTTTCGGCAGGCTACTATGATGCCTACTATGGGCAGGCACAAAAGGTGCGTACGCTCATCAAGGGTGACTTCGAAGCGGCCTTTCAGGAGGTGGACCTGATCGCTTGTCCCGTGACACCGACCACCGCATTTGGCATCGGCGCCCATGGAGACGACCCGCTGTCAATGTACCTGGAGGACGTCTTTACACTTCCTGCAAACCTGGCCGGCATACCGGGTCTCAGCTTCCCGGTGGGATTCGACTCCGAGGGCCTGCCCATTGGAATGCAATTCATGGCGCCTCACCTGGGGGAAGCGCAACTGTTTTCTGCAGCTCACGCCTATCAAGCTGCCACTTCCTGGCATACGGGGTGGCCCGAGCTGTGAGATTGGTCCTTCCCATGGCGGGGCTCGGAACTCGGCTTCGTCCTCACACCTGGTCGAAACCTAAGCCGCTGGTTCCGTTGGCGGGGAAGACCGTGCTTGGCCATTTCCTAGATCCGGTGATCGCGCTACCCGACCTGGAGGAGGTGGTCCTCATCGTGGGCTATCTCGGAGACCAGATCCGGGATTACATGGGCCAGCACTATCCGGACCTTCGGGTGCGGTATGTCGTGCAGGAAGAGCTCTCCGGCCAGTCGCACGCCATCTGGCTCGCAAGGGAAGGCCTGGAGGGCCCCACCCTCATTGGATTTGTCGACTCGCTCATCGAAGCCGATTTCGAAGTCTCCGATGGCGAGGATGTGGTTTGGGTGCGTGAGGTCGATGACCCGCGTCGTTTCGGCGTGGCTGAGGTCGACGCGGAGGGGCGAGTGCAGCGCCTGATCGAGAAGCCCGATGACCCGCCGAGCAACCTGGCCGTGGTGGGCTTTTACTACTTCGAACGTGCGGAGCGCTTGATTGAAGCCATTCAGCAGCAGATGGAGCATGGATCAATGCTGAAGGGAGAATACTTCCTGGCGGACGCCATCAACATCATGTTGGATGACGGGCTGAACATGCGTGCGGTTCAAGCCGACGCATGGAACGATTGCGGCACGCAGAGTTCCTTACTGGAGACCAATCGCTATCTTCTTGACCACGGTCGAGACAATACCGAAATCGCTTTGGCGGGCAATGGGGTCGTAATCGAGCCCCCTGTGTTCTTGGACCCATCTGCGCATGTGAGGCGATCCGTAATCGGGCCGCATGTCTCGATTGGTCCCGGATGCGTAGTGGAGCGCTCCTCGATTCGCGATTCGATCTTGGATGCGGATACTGAAGTTCGGGATAGCGACTTATCGGATTCCCTGATCGGCCGGGCCTGCATAATTCTCAACTCGGAGGGATCGCTGAATATTGGGGACGCTTCACAGGTGCGGGGTGGGCGCGGTGAATAGAAGTATTTTCCTAATCCACTGGAATCAGGGCGAGGCCGTTCCTCTGGCTGAAGGTCTGATTGCTTCCGGGTGGGGGGTTGAAATCGAGGCTGAGGATGGAGCGCGAGCTGCTAAGAGAATCCTGGCGGACCCGCCCGCGGCGGTTGTGATCTACCTTTCCCGCCTTCCATCGCATGGCCGCGAGACAGCTCGGTATCTGCGTTCTAGGAGCACTGTGCCGATCATCTTCGTCGACGGAGCTGAAGAGAAACTCGACCATGTGCGGACCCAAGTGCCGGATGCGATCTTCGCCCAGTCTGGTGATTTGCAGTCCTTGCTGGCCAATCTAGGATGACAGAGGAGACCGTGGAATGTCATTCGGGGCATACGTATGCGGAGCGTCCCACTGCCCTGCGGTGGGATGGCGCGCGGCTGGGCATCGAGGAGATCGAGGACGCGTGGCGTATTCCGGGCGGCCGCAAATTCCGAGTGCGCGTGGAAGATGGCCGGACTTTCGAGTTGTTCTATGGTGAGCTCCACGATGAGTGGCGGATCCTGGCGCTCTGACCTCCGGTGACCCGTTTCGAACCCGTAATCGGACTCGAGGTGCACGCGGAGCTGCTGACGCAGTCCAAGATGTTTTGTGGCTGCGCGGTAGTGGATCCCACGTTTGCCGAACCCAACAGCTCGGTGTGCGAAATCTGCACCGGAATGCCTGGTACGCTCCCGGTAATCAACCAGCGGGCCGTGGAATTCGCGCTGCGAGTGGCGCTGGCCCTTAATTGCTCCATTGCCGAGACCAGCGTCTTCGCCCGTAAGAACTACTTCTACCCCGATCTGCCCAAGGGTTTTCAGATCTCGCAATATGATCTTCCACTAGCCACGAACGGTTGGATCGAAATCCAAGACGCTTCTGGGGCACCCTCCACGAAGCGCGTGCGTATCCGGCGCGTACACCTCGAGGAAGATACCGGCAAGCTCCTTCATCATGAGCAGCACTCCCTAGTGGACTACAATCGCTCTGGCGTGCCGTTGCTTGAGATCGTGAGCGAGCCAGACCTGCTCTCCGTCTATCAGGCCCGACAGTACTCCCTGGCGCTGCGGTCGCTGCTTCGCTACTTGGAAGTGAACAGCGGGGATCTGCAAAAAGGGGTGCTGCGTTTCGAGGCTAATGTGTCCGTCCGCCCCACCGGATCCGAAGAGTTGGGGACCCGCACAGAGATCAAGAACCTGAACTCCTTTCGTGCGCTCAGCCGGGCGGTCGAATACGAGATCGATCGGCAGACGGCGTTGCTGCGGTCGGGCAAGCCGGTGGTACAGAACACGGTGGGATGGGATGAAGGCCGCCAAGTAACGGTCCCCCAGCGTAGTAAGGAAGAGGCGCATGATTATCGGTATTTGCCCGAGCCGGATCTCCCGCCGCTGCACGTCGAGGCGGCCTGGGTTGATCGGGTCAGAGCTGCCCTGCCCGAATTGCCTGCTGCCAAACGATCACGGTTCATGACAGAGTACGGATTGAGCGCATATGCGGCCGGGGTACTGACCGCCGACCGGCCGGTCGCAGACTATTACGAGGCAGCCGTCGAATCCGCGGTCGAATCCGAGAATGAAACTTTGCCGCTCAAAATCGCGAATTGGCTTTCGAGCGATCTGTTTGGACTGCTCAACGAGGCCGATATTGAAATCGACCAATCGAATGTAACCTCTGAAGCGCTGGTGAGACTGGTGAGCATGGTCGAGAACGGCAGGATCAGTGCCGCGTCAGGCAAAACAGTGTTGGAAGTGCTCTTCAAGGAGGGCGGCTCTCCCGAATCGATCGTTGAAGAACGGGGACTGGCCCAGCTTGAGGATCAGGCCTCCATCCGCCCCATCGTCGATCAGGTATTGTCCGATAACCCTGATCAGCTAGCCGAGTACCTCGCTGGCAAAGCCGCGCTCTCGGAGTGGTTCTTGGGGCAGATCATGCGGGCAACGCAGGGCAAGGCCGACCCGGCTGCCGCGCGCGCCGAGCTCGATGCAGCGCTTCTTGATCTTGATGAGATCCAGTCCAGTAGGTGACAATCGCTACTTGAACCGCGTATCCGAGGACGATATATACTGTCGCGATCAACCGAGACCTGTCGCGAGCAACCGAGACCTGTCGCGAGCAACCGAGACCTGTCGCGAGCAACCGATTGGTGCCACTTGCGATCCGATATGGAGAGAAATGCTCAATGGCAACCGCAGTAAAGCCCGATATCAAGCTCGAACCCTCCCCTAACCCCTTTGAGGTTGCGCAGCAGCAACTCGACGAGGCCGCCGAGCTCTTGGAACTGGATACGGCAATCCATCATCTGCTGCGCTGGCCGCTGCGCGAACTACACGTGACATTGCCGGTGCGGATGGACGACGGAAGCACTAAGATTTTCCATGGCTTCCGAGTGCAGTACAACGACGCGCGCGGCCCGACGAAAGGCGGAATCCGCTTCCATCCAGATGAGACCATCGATACCGTGCGCGCGCTGGCGGCTTGGATGACCTGGAAGACGGCCGTGGTTGATATTCCGCTGGGAGGCGCTAAGGGCGGCGTTATCTGCAACCCCAAAGAATTGTCGGACGGCGAGCTCGAGCGACTCAGCCGCGCCTACATTCGACAAGTGGGCCGAATGCTCGGGCTTAAGAAGGACATTCCCGCACCCGACGTATACACCACGCCTCAGATCATGGCTTGGATGGCCGACGAGTATGCCTTTATGAAGGGATACAACGAATTCGGGGTGATCACCGGCAAGCCTCTGGCACTCGGTGGATCAGCGGGGCGGGAGGACGCAACTGCCCGGGGAGGAATTTACTGCTTGAGGGAGGCGGGCAAGATCCTGGACATCCAACTGGATGGTGCCACGACCGCCATCCAGGGCTACGGAAATGCCGGATCCTTTGCCCACAAACTGGGAGCAGAACTCGTGGGCCTCAAAGTGGTGGCGGTTTCGGACTCGAGGGGTGGAATCTACAGTAAGGATGGTCTGAATTACTCCGATGTCTTAGCCCACAAGCAGAATACCGGCTCCGTCATCGACCTTCCGGGCACCGAGGCCATTACCAATGATGCTTTGCTTGAGCTGGATGTGACCGTCTCCATTCCCGCCGCGCTTGAGAGCGTCTGCACGGTTCGGAATGCTGCGGACATCCCTGCAAAGATCATCGTTGAGCTAGCAAACGGCCCCACTACTCCGGAGGCGGATAAGATCCTTTACAAAGCGGGCACCTACGTCATCCCCGACTTCGTGTGCAATGCGGGTGGTGTGACCGTCTCCTATTTCGAAATGGTGCAGAACGCCTACAATTACTACTGGACAGAGCAACTGGTGCACGAGCGCCTTGACGAGAAGATGACAGCCGCCTTCCACGCCGTACATGACGTCGCTCAGGTGTACAACGTTCATAACCGGCTCGCCGCGTACCTGGTGGCGGTGAACCGAGTAGCGGAAGCGGTCAAGCTGCGCGGCTGGGTTGCTTGATCTATAAGCAGGAGAGATCCGGTGGTTTGATCTCTGCTGCCCTTTAATATTCTTTTCTTTCCTCATTTCACTAGTTAAGATTCGTAGTAGTCATAGAGGGTGGGGATTTGTGGAGAATTCACCTCTCAAAGGGCGATGCTGCCTGTAATTTGGAGCGAATCTTTACACACCTAGTGGGTGGAAAGAATGTGGGAAACCCAAGCGCGACTTAAGAAGATAAACTTCCGCGCGCGCCTAACGACCGAAGCGGTGGAGAACCGTGGCTTCCACTCCACGCTTCTGCAGGAACGATCCACAGTTATTTGGGGTTATCCACAGGATGACGGGGCCTTCTCCACAACAAATAGCGTGGATAATGCGTGGAGCACATGATGCGATGGAGTGATGAGTTCCAGGGTACCTGGGATAATCTCCCAAAGGGCACACGAACCGAGATCGAGCGAGCGCTGCAGCGAGTGCCTGGCGGCCTCAAAGGCTGGCGGGAACTCATCGACCTTGCTGCAGAGCACTTCCGGATGGCGGCTGGAACCAAGCGCAAGGTCGCCATCGTTGGGCCCGCGAATGTCGGCAAATCCACCCTCTACAATGCCCTGATTCAACCTGAAGAGAAACCCGCAGAAGTTAGTGCGGTTCCCGGGACGACCCGCGAGGTGCAATCGGCCGAGGCCGGCGTGTTTGCCATGATCGATACGCCAGGAACCGACGCGGAAGGCGAAGGCGGAGAGGCAGATCGCCGGAAGGCACTTCGCGCTGCAAGCAGCGCGGACCTGATGGTGCTGGTATTCGATGGCTCTCACGGAGTGCGCAATCCTGAGCGCGCGTTGCACCAGGAACTGAGTGCTCTTGGCGTCCCGATGATTGTGGCGCTCAACAAAATCGATCTGGTAGGCGAAGAATACGCGGCGGTGACCGGTCGGGCGATCGGTACGCTCAAGCTAGGGCACGATGAAGTGATTCCGATCAGCGCTCTTCACCGGGAGGGGCTCGAAGACCTGCTGCTTACTATGGTGAAGAAGGAGCCGGAAGTCCTCGTCGCGCTAGCAGAGGAGCTGCCGGCATATCGGAGAAAACTTGCGCAGGCAGTTATCGTGCGTGGCGCTTCTGCGGCGGGAGCCATCGGATTTACCCCGCTACCGATCATTGACTTCATCCCGATTCTTGGCGTTCAGATAACGATGGTCTTGGGTATTGCGAGGGTCTATGCCTACCGCATCAGCCTGGCGCGTGCGAGGGAATTGATTGCCACATTTGGCGTCGGAGCTGTGGGCCGGCTGGCCTTCTATGAGCTGAGCAAGTTTGGAGGGCCTCCCACCTGGCTACTCTCCGCCGGCATTGCTGCGGGGACGACGGCCGCACTGGGATATGCGGCGGAGACTTGGTTTGAGAGCGGCCGCAAATTGTCGAACGCGGAGCTGAAGGCGCTGATGCTCCGCACCTCAAAGACGATGATGGAACGCCTGAAGGCGCTTGGGAGACGGAGGCCACGCAAGACTGAGTTGAAGGAACAGTTAGGCGGGGCGCTAGAAGATCTGCCAATGGAGGACTAGGCGACCGAACCCCGGCGCCGACTGGAAATGTAGCCTCTCCCGGGGGCGAAGATGAAGATCACTCCAAAGATCGCGGTTGCGGCCAGCACAATCATGGGCCCCGAGGGGACCCCCAAATGAAATGCGAGGTAAAGGCCGACGACCCCAGAGATCACGCCAATCATGGCCGCCACCACCATCATGCTAGGCAGCCGTTGGGTGAGCAAGTACGCGGCCGCGGCCGGGGTGATAAGCATGGCCAGGACCAGCACCACTCCGACTGCGCTGAGCGAGATCACGATCACTACCGCGATCAGCACCAGAAGCAAGTTGTTGAGCCAGCTCACCGGCAGATGCATGGTAGTTGCCAGGATGCGATCAAAAGCAAGAACCAAAAACTCCTTGAAAAAAGCCACAATGAAAATCAATACGATCGCGGTCAAAATGGCTATTACAGCCAGGTCGGCCCGAGAGACATTTAGAAGATCCCCAAAGAGTATGTGCTCCAGTTCTTCCCCGTAGCCTTCTCCCCGCAGCGAGATCAACGCGATTCCGAGCGCAAACGCGGCTACGAACACCACTCCGATGGCGCTGTCTTCCCCTATGCTCGTCGTGCCGCTGATCAGGTTGATCACCAGCGCCGCCAGGATGCCAACGATGAGTGCCCCTAGTAACGGCGGCCAGCCTAGCAGAAGCGCAACGACAATCCCAGGGAGTACGATGTGCGCCAACGCGTCCCCGAAAAAAGCCATTCCCCTGAGCACGACATAACATCCCAACACAGGCGCCACCACACCGATGAGGATTGCGGCCAGGAGGCCTCGGACCATGTAGGGAAGAGCCAGAGGATCTGTGAGCAGGGCCTCCATTACTCCCGACCCTCGTGATGGGTGTCGATCACCACCGTCCCATCGGGGACTACATGCAAATGACCGCCGTAGGCCTCCAGCAAGGCATCCGATGTTATGGCTGTCTCTGGATCCCCCATGGCAATCAACCGCCGGTTAAGCAGCATGACCCGGTCGAATCGTTTGGCCGCGAGATTGAGATCGTGGGTCGCAATGAGCACCGTAACGGACATTTGGCGCAGCTCGTCCAAGATCTCAAAAAAGGCTTCCTGTCCTGACAAGTCCAAACCGGTCAGCGGCTCATCCAGTAGTACGATGTCCGCTTGCTGGGCCACGGCTTGAGCGAGGAATACGCGCTGCTGTTGTCCCGCCGAAAGTGCCCGAATAGGCCTGCCTCGATGGCTCGCCAGGCCTACGCGATCGAGAGCAGAATCGACCTTCTCCCAGTCAGACTTACTTGGCCACCGAAAGAGCCCAATTTCCCTCACCCGCCCCATCATGACGACCTCGGCCACCGTGACCGGGAAATCCAGATTTACCTGAGACCGTTGCGGAAGATAGCCCACGCAGATGTGTCGTCCGGGTCCATGTCCAAAGATCTCGAGTGAGCCTCCTGTGGAACGCAAGATCCCCGCGATAACCTTGAACAAGGTGGTCTTGCCGGCCCCGTTCGGTCCTACAATGGCGACACGCTGGCCAGCATCAACTGTGAAAGTGAGATCTTCCAGTGCTAGCGTACCGTCATAGGCCGCCCGCAGCCGATCCGCATGTATCGGGGGAGCATGCCGATCGTGTTTGTTAGGGGGGTCCATGGGCGTGGCGAGCATAAGACCGGCCCAAGTGGTTGTCAAGGGAGTGGGCAGGCTACGGCCTCTCCTAGATATGAAGCAAGTAGATCGTGAGTGGGGAGGCCGGGATCGTCTTGATCATGTGCATGCAATGAATATACTGAAGGATGAACCCAGGGTGGACACCTCTCGAACGGGCTTGGTCGGCCGTGTGTACGGGGGATAGATGACGCTGACCCTCGCCGGCCGGCACCCCGACCTGTCGGCCAAGGGCAAAGAGGTCGAAAACCTGGTGCTGGAAGACGAAGGCCGCGATGTGCTAAAGTACGTCAACCGCGCTCGCTTTCATAACCCTATCATGGCCCTCTTTGAGCGACACCTTCAGGAAAACGGAAGCGGATAGAATTTCGGGAAGCAAACCTGTACTAAGGAAGCAAGAATGACGGATATCACCACGACTGCCGAGCGCCCGATCACGGAAGAAGCGGACTTCCTGAGGATCCGGTCCATCGACCACCTTAGGTTTTGGGTCGGCAACGCCAAACAGGCCATGCACTTCTGGTGGAAAGGCTTCGGATTTACACCGGTGGCGTACTCCGGCCTGGAGACCGGTAATCGTCGATCCGCTTCCTATGTCCTGGAGTCGGGCAAGATCCGATTTGTCGTCACTGCTGCCTACAGTCCGACGGACGAGATCGCGGCGCACCAGATGCTGCATGGAGACGGTGTGAAGCATGTTGCATTAGGCGTGGATGACGTGGAGCACGCCTACAAAGCCACCACGGAACGCGGGGCGGTCGGGGTGTGGGGCCCGCGCGAGACGCGCGACGACAACGGGACCCTGCGCACCTCCGCCATCCGTACCTACGGAGAGGTGATTCACGTATTTATCGACCGAACGGACTACAAGGGCGCCTTCGCCCCAGGCTACGAGCCGCTAGACCTTCCCGCCAGGGGAGCCGGCCTGGAAGCGGTGGACCACGTGGTAGGGAACGTGCAGCTTGGCAAGATGAATCACTGGGTAGACTTCTATCACCGTGTGATGGGATTTCGCCAGCTGCTTCATTTCGACAACCAGGATATCGGCACGGAATATTCGGCCCTGATGTCCAAAGTAATGCAGGATGGAACGGGCAGGATCAAATTCCCCATTAATGAGCCTGCTGAAGGCAAGCGCAAGAGCCAGATCGAGGAGTACCTCGACTTCTATATGGGTCCCGGTGTGCAGCACATTGCCATGGCCAGCGGCGATATCCTGGCCACGGTAGAGTTACTCCGGGCGCGGGGGATCGAGTTCCTGCGTGTTCCAGACCAGTACTACGATCTCATGGCCGATCGAGTGGGCGAGATCAATGAGCCATGGGAGGAGATCGCCAAGCAGGGAATCCTGGTCGATCGCGACGACGAAGGCTACCTGCTGCAGATCTTCTCGCGCCCTATTCAGGATCGTCCGACCGCATTTATTGAAGTTATCGAACGCCATGGCAGTCGTGGCTTTGGCAAAGGCAACTTTAAGGCCCTTTTCGAGGCGCTGGAGCTAGAGCAAGAAGCACGCGGCAACCTCTAGGCCGCGCTAGCTACCGCGCACCTTCGGGGGAGCCGTTCAGCGAGGGGGACCAAGCCCCGGGATTACGCGTTCCAATTAGTGCCCCTCCCCAGACAGTCGATCATGCGCTACGTCACATTCGCCCTGCCCGATTCGCTTAGGAAACCGCGCCTAGGGGCGTCGCGGGACGATCTGGTGGTCGACCTAAAGGCCGCCCGCACATGGGCCCAGGGGGCGCGTGCGCTTCCGGCCCAGCCGATCCCGCCAACGCTGCTGGAACTCATCCACCTGGGCCCGGAGGCGCACGACTACTTGACGGAGCTGGTGGCCAGTCTTGATGGGGTGGATCCGTTGGAATTAAGGGGAGCCGGCCGGGAAGCTGTGGCGCACCAGGTGTCGGATGTGGTGCTCTTCCCCCCGTTGCCCCGCCCGATGAGCCTGCGGGATTTCTACGCCTTTGAGGCGCACGTCAAAGCCGGATACGCGATACGCGGCCGCGATGTGCCGCAGGTATGGTATGAACTCCCTGTGTTCTATTTCTCGAACCCAAGCGCAATATATGGGCCGGAGGAGAGCATCCCCTACCCAGGCTATTCGGAAGCGCTAGACTATGAGCTCGAAGTGGCATGCGTGATCGGTACCCGCGGGCGTGACATCACGGTCGAGCAAGCTGAGGAGCACATCTTTGGGTACACCATCTTCAACGATTGGTCAGCCAGAGATGAACAGCGCAAGGAGATGACCGTAGGACTTGGGCCGGCGAAGGGAAAGGACTTCGCTTCCTCCCTGGGGCCGGCTATTGTCACGCCGGATGAGCTAACCGACCGCGCCACGGAGCGTCCGGGGGTCTACGAGCTTTCGATGGTAGCGCGAGTGAATCGCATCGAACGATCGCGTGGAAACTGGAAAGAAATCCATTATTCTTTTGGAGAGATGATCGCGCGTGCTTCTGCCGCGGTCTACCTGATGCCCGGCGACGTTATCGGTTCTGGCACCGTTGGAACCGGGAGCTTACTCGAGCTGACGGGTGGAAAGGGGCCGTGGCTGCAGGAGGGAGACTCGGTCGAGCTTGAGATTGAGCGGCTGGGGATTTTGCGCAACCGGGTCGGCGCGCGAGCGAATAGGTCGAGTTCAGCCTAAAGGAGGACCAGCATGCCGTTTTATCATCAGCTGGGCAAAGTACCACAGAAGCGCCATACGCAGTTCCGCAAACCGGATGGAGGACTGTACCGGGAGGAGGTGATGGGTCTCGAGGGCTTCGACGGGATCCAGTCCATCCTTTATCACCACAATATGCCGCCAAGGATTAGCGCGGCCGATGAGCTCGGACCTGCCCGCCCGGAATATGCTGCGTATGGCCCATTGCGGCACCGCGCGTTTGCCACGGCCGACGTACAGTCTGGAGGCGACCCCGTAGCGGCGCGCCGAACGCTCTTGGGTAATAGTGATGTGACCCTCGGCGTCAGCCGGCCAAGTGAGAGCATGGACTACTTTTACCGCAACGCTCAGGCCTACGAGGTGTGGTTCGCCCACGAAGGTTCAGGGCTGGTCCGCACACAATTCGGTAAGCTGCCGTTCCACGATGGCGATTACATTGTCATCCCCTTTGGAACGACCTGGACCATGGAATTGGAGGAGGAGGCGCGCTTTTTCGTGATCGAGTCTGCTTCACAGATCGAACCGCCAAAGCGCTATCGAAATAAGCACGGCCAGCTGACGGAATTCGCTCCCTACACAGAGCGTGATATCCGCGTACCTCAGGAGTTAGAGACCATCGCCGGGCGTGGTGAACACGAAGTGCGGATCAAAGTACGGGATGTCATCACGCGGCACTCGCTAGATTACCATCCATTCGACGTCGTGGGTTGGGATGGATACGTGTATCCGTGGATCTTCAACATTCACGACTATGAGCCGCGCACCGGAATGGTCCACCTCCCGCCGCCGATTCACCAGACTTTCCAGGGATGGAATTTCGTGATCTGTTCCTTTGTTCCGCGCATGTTTGACTATCATCCGCAGGCGATCCCGGCGCCTTACAGCCACTCGAACGTCAATTCGGATGAAGTGATCTATTACTGCGATGGAAACTTCATGTCGCGCAAGGGGATTGATCGCTACGATATCTCGCTCCACCCCAGCGGGCTCCCGCATGGTCCTCAGCCAGGGGCGACGGAGGCTTCGATCGGGCAGGACAGGACGGATGAGCTAGCAGTGATGGTAGACACTTTCCGTCCTTTGGATGTGACCGTTGGAGCGCAGGAGTTGGAGAAGCCCGAGTACCAGGCCTCATGGCTGGAGGATTTCGAAGAGCCGAAAGAGGGAACGACAACCGGTTAATCGGGATTAAGACCGCCAACGAAGTCGCTGGAGAGGGGTTGCACCTTCGCAGCCCGTTTTGAATCTTGGTGGCTATTCGGCAAGCTCTGCGGGGAAGGCAATAGTTTCGAGAATCATCTCGCCGAGCTCAGCATCAGGCGCCAGAATCCAGAGCGTCTGATCGCCTACGATATCGATGGAGTTCCATTCGGTCGGCGATTCCCAGATAGAGCGGGCGGTGGAAGAGAGGATCCGTTCAGTGAAGCGAGAATCGCCATAGTCGCGGAACGCACCATAGAAGCCATGCGCGTCTCGCACCGTATCCCAGGCTGTAGCAACGACAAGAATGCCCTGCCCCACAGAATCATTGTGCAAAGCAATGTAATAGTCGCCGCCCCATCCCTCGGCCGCGAGCTGCGCTTGCTCTTCTGGTATATGTTCTCTGAGGGTCAGGAAAGTGAACCACTCGCCTAGCACGTCTCGATCCATCTCCCGCCAGCCCGACCCCAAGGAATCGAGCAAATCCGGTATCACCAGAGCGACCGGCACGTCATTCGGATAGCGCCCCGGGTGAAGGACCTGTTCTGTCGAGACCGGCGGATCGGCATACAGTGCATCGACCGCCGCCCAACCGCCGTCCAGGAAAAAGTGTTCGACAAAGTCAAAGCCGATGGTATACGGGAACAAGAAGTCCTCTTTTAAGAACTCCGGAGCGGAATCATAAGTTGGACTTGAGAACGAGTCGTAGAAGTCGAGCAGTTGTTGAAAATCCGCGTCGGAGGCGTAGGTCAACAGCCACCTCTCCTCAAGCAGCGTGGCATCGCCTTCTAACAGGGCCTGCAGGGCGGCACAACGCTCGCTATCCGCCTCACAGGCCTCGTCATTAAAACCCAGGCCCTCGTCCAGATCGTAGGTTTGATCCTGTAGGACGTGCGCGTACTCGTGCGCGTACGTCAATCGTTCCGGGCCTCCGAACCGAGAATCTTGGACCACAAATAGCTGCTCGACATCGTCGTCGTAAAACCCAGCGATGTTCTCACTGTAGAGGTCGAGATAAAGATCAAAGAGCTCATAGTCGGCATCGAGCAGGCCAAGCAGTGCAAGAACCCTAGCGTCATCCCGCGCTTCCTCCTGCGTGTAGTCGTCTAGGAAGTCGTCAAGCACGTACTCCCTCAGTTCGTCTGTCGAGAGCAGCCCCCGATCAACGGGACCGCTTGGTCGCAGACCGCGCAATAGCACGATCTCATCCTGGATCTGGTCCATCTGCTCCCGAACCTCTGAGGGGATCGATTCATCAGGTGACGTGATTGGGCCAGCGGGCTCTGCTTCTCCCTCGGGATCGAGGGGGGCGTCAATATCGGGGGGTGGCCCCTCGTCCAGGGCCGGTCCGAGCGATTCGGAGGGCTCTTCGCCTCCCAGCGAAATTCCTGTATTGTCCTCAATCAGACCGTATGCAAAGTTGCAGGCCAGGCTGGAGAGAGCTAGCGCCATCAGCACGATGGGGATATGCGCCGATCTGAATCTCACAGTCAGCTTCCGAGAATCCGGCGGATTGTATCATCGGGGGCTTTGGGAGACTTGAGGGTCGTTGGTCACCCCAGGTCATAAAGATAAAGGCGCGCCGCTAAGTGCGCCCTGTTGAGAACCCAAGAGCTCGCGAAAGTCTGCTCAGGAGCTAGAACGATACACCGTTCGGGCGGAATGGGTTCCCTATTGCGATTATTTTCTGACGGGGATTTAGGTTGTGCGGATCGGTCCCGTGGTTAGCGGAGGGATCCAACGAGGATGTAGCCTGCGACTTCTCGACCCAGGGCATGTTCGTCCCCATTGATCCGAATGGTGACAGGCCCTTCGAATGGTGCACTGGATATCACGCGGACTTCCACATGTGGGAAGATTCCTAGCTCTCCAAGGTAACGGAGCAACTCTGCGTCGTGGTCGCTGACTTCCGCAATGACTGCGGTTTCGCCCGCCTCAAGCTCTGAAAGCCGTCGAAGATCGGCCTTCGGCATAGTGCCATCCCGCGCGGGGATTGGCGCGCCGTGGGGATCTGAGGTGGGATAACCAAGCTTGTCATCCATGAGGTCTTCCATTTCCTCAGAGAGCACATGCTCCCATTGGTCGGCCTCCTCGTGGACCTTGTCCCAGGGAACCCCCAATGCTTCGGCCAGGTAGCTCTCGACCAGGCGATGGTGTCGGATGACCTCCAGCGCGATTTTTTCCCCGGCCGGCGTCAGCTCGACTCCCTGGTAAGGCTCATGCACTACGAGCTTCATCTTTGCCAGCTTCTTCGCCATTCCCGTAACAGAGGCCGGCGCGACGCTAAGCCGCTCCGACAAGCTTGTGGTAGAGACCTTTCCGCCCTCTGCCTGGAGCTCATAGATGGCCTTTAGATAGTCTTCAACGGCCTTTGTCTGCATCAGCTAAAACCAAAAATTAGGCTTGCCTAAATCTAGAATAGATATACTCTTTGCGATTGCAATTGTCAAGCGGCCGGGTGATTGGGGTTACCCGGCCGCCACATTGCTGCCTCAATGCCCTGCGGAATTCCCTTCTTACATTCCCCGGATCAACCCGCCCGGCTGGCATGAGCGGCAGAAGTTCGTGATTTTTCCGCGGGCAGTGATTTCAGAGACTTTTCCGCCGCAGCGAGGGCAGCTCTCGCCACCGCGCATATGCACCGCGAAGAAATCGCGGGGCTTCAAGTGCACATCCTCGCCCATGGCCTCGCGTACCTCGTCGATCGAATCCAATAATGTCTCGCGCATGGCAGCGTAGAGTGCCTCGATCTCTTCGGAGGTGAGTTCCGTTCGCTTCCGGTAGGGATGGATTCTGGCTACCCACAAGATCTCGTCCGCGTAGGCATTGCCGATGCCCGCCACAAGCTTTTCGCGCGCCAGGACTCCCTTGATCTCGCCTCTGAAGCGTCTCAATCGTGCAACGAATTCCTCTTGCGAGATATCCAGAGCATCCGGCCCCATGTCGGAGTACGTAGGCACCTTGGCCAGGTCAGTGGTCAGATAGAGTTGGCCCATGCGCTTTTGGTCCACATAGCGAAGTTCTTCTTCAGGGTCGCCGAAGTGCAGGGTGACGTGTACCGGACCCGCTTTCTTAGCTCCCGGCAGAGCGAGCTGGAATCGCCCTGTAAGTTTCGGATTGACGACCAGATGAAGGTCCGTGGCCGGCAGCAGGTCGAAGACCATGAATTTTCCCCGCCGCTGAATCGTCCCGATCTGTGCGCCGGAGAGAGTCTCTGCGAAGCTGCCTCCGGTCAGGTCGCGCGCTACGATTGGCCCGCCTCGGCCGGATAAGGTTACGCGCTCCACAACCCGCCCGCCCACTCGGGCTTGGAGGACATCGCGTACGACTTCTAGCTCCGGAAGCTCAGGCACTGCGTGCCTGCCCCTCAGCACATTCCCAAGGAGGGATCATGGCCCCGGCCCTAGTTCATAAACTGCGTAGTGGCCATCCTGATAGCGCTCCCGCATTTCTGGGCAGTCCTGTCCCAGCTGCTCGGGCCCGAGCACCATATGTGTCACCCCATATTCGCCAATGAAGTCTCCCATAAGCCCACAATCAATCTCTTCCCTGTAGAACCACTGGAGCAATCGCACCCGGTCGTGCCAATCGATCACTTCTCCCCTGCGGTAGGGATTGGACTTGAAATCTGCCAGGATCGGTGTGCTGTTTGCCAGGCGAAAGTCCTGCAGCTTAGGCGGAATTGCATACAGCTGCCCCGGTACCCTTGCCACCCGAACATAGTCGTATAAGGCGCGTTCTGGAGCGATCTGCCGCTGAAGGCCCTGGATCGCCATCCAGATCAATCCACCGACGATCGAAGCGCCGATTACCAGCATGCTGGCAATGGGAGCGATGCGGCCGAATCGCCACCCTGTGTGCTCGCTCAGCCAAACCGAAAACCACCCTGCAAGTACCGCAATTGCGAGTGGAATTAGATAGGCGGACAATCGCCAGGGAAAGAGAAGCGCCAGAGCATCACTCCTGGTGAGGATTTGGAGCAAGGTAAGCATCGCACCGACGGCGACCGAGATCAGCAGGACCGGCAACAGCTGACTACTTTTCGCTAAGATTAGCGCCAGGCCGATGAGCGCCAACGTTGCGAGGGCTGCGGGACCAAACCATTCGGATATGACAGCATGCGCGGGAAGGCGGAAATGAACCAGAACGTCCAGCGCATCGGCGGCAGAGGGAAAAAATGAGCTGTAGGAGTAGGCTAGGATGGGCAGCACCAGCATCAGCGAAAGGACACCGATCCGAAGTGACTGTCTGTAGCTCTTGCCAGTGCGGATCTCGACAAGCATGTATGCGGACGTGAGAACGGCCGCGCTGAGCAAGTAGGTCGGGTGTACCGCAGCCGCTACTGCAGCCGCTAGAACCGCGCGGTAGGGACGACCTTCGAGGAACTGTTGAACGGAGAGCAACAAAAACACGCCGAAGCTGCTCGGCTGCAGCACGGTGCCGAGCAGTCTCTGTCCGGCCAGCCCTCCGTCGAATAGGTATTCCCAGTCTCCCCCGACCCCGCGGCTGAGCAGCACGTGCAATACCGCGGAATGCGACACGAAGATCAGAGCCAGGTAGACCCATCGCGCGGCCCTGGAGCGCTCAAGACCGAAGAGCCGATCTGAGATGTTACGCAGGCTGTAGAGGTAGACCCCGAAAAGCAGGAAGTAGTACAGGTGGAAGGTAACCCGGGGAAGATAGCGCGCGGTGACGAACACTAACCAAGAAAATACAGGTGTCGGATCGGTGGTGTTGGCCAGCCAATCTTCTGCAAGCAGCCCCTGCCCGGCTTGAGCCAGCCCGTGAAGGAAGTACGTGTTCTGATTTGAGGTGTAGAGTGGGGCCTGACCGTAGGCCAGGCCAAGCAAGGCACCCCAGGCTACGAACTTCAGCGCGGGGCGCAGGCGCGCACGAATGGACATGGTCGAACTATCACGCAAGTGAGGCTCTCTCGCAAGGGCCTCTCAGCCCGCGGGATCGCAGCGCGTTCACGCCGCGCACTGCCACAGCTAGCAATCTGATGCTTTATGGGCTGAGAGCTATCTCAGAGGTTGGTGCGGACCGAGCTGCTGGCGGACATATCGAGCTCGGCCATGATCGACCCACTGAACAGGAACGATCGCACCATTTTCAATCTCAAGGCCGGTGATCCGGCCCGGAAATACCCCGCTTCCCGTGTTGAAGTAGGGAGGGCCCCCATTAAACGGGAAAGACATCCGGTGCGTGTGTCCGCAGATCACGATTTGACTATGAGCGTTAATCCAGTGGATGATGCGGTGCTCGAGTTTCCCCTTCTCGCGCTCCAATGGCGCTGGGGGCTGCCATTTCCGCAGGAAATCCCGTAGCAGGTAGCCAAATCTCGCCGCGCGCCGCGCGAAAAAGTACATCGGATCACAAAGAATATCGGCCTGGTGACCGTGGACCACGAAGAGCTGTTGGCCACTTAGGCGATGACGAAAGACGATCCCCTCTTGCGCCAGAATTCCGTCCTTCGGCTCTTGATGACGGGCCCTGCGCTTGACGTCGTGGTTGCCTAAGATCAGGTGCAGGCGCCGCTCCTTGTCGAGGTCGTGGAACAGGTCAAAGACCCGCCGGTGAGCATGGCGGATCTCCTCGAATGGCCAACCCTTCCACAACTCGTCACCGTCGCCAACCTCGACGTAGGTAAAGCCGCGTCGCACATAATTTTGAAGCGCGGCCAGGAACAATTCGGCGTTGGGTCGAAAGGCGTCCGCCTTGCCCCCATTGCCGCGGTGGAGATCGCTGAACAGAACGAACCGCGAGGAATCGTCGAAGTTGACGATCTTGGCGGTCTCAAGCACTTGCGAGAGCCTGCGGTGGATGCGGGGCAGCCATCCCTCGCGGAAGAAGGATGGGGGCCGTAAAGTGGATTTCTTGAGGGATGCTTCTTCGCGAGAGCGCATGATTCTTTTCGGGGCTGGGTCTTCTTTACTCTTCTCAGCGCGCCCCACCGCTGATCGACGCTTGCATATTATCACTGACCGAGCCGATCCCGCATAGTCGACGGGTCCCAAAAACGCCAGCAGCCTTGTAAGGTCCGTGTAATGTCCAAAACAGAAACGCGTCTGTGACGGGAGCCATCGGTCGACCGGCGAGCACAGGGGGGCCAGATCCGCAGCGGGATGGATCGTTATAATCCCAAAGCCATGTCCATAAAAGAGGTGTTGGAGGCCCTGCAGCGCGACCCAGCCTTCATGGAAAACGTGACGGCTTGGGAGCGGTTGCCGGCGCGCGAGGCCCGCTACGCTGATTTCCCCCAGCATCTGGATCCGCGCCTCATCTCCGCACTGCGGGCGCGGGGGACTGCGCCGCTCTTCATCCACCAGGCGGCGGCCGTGGAAGCCGCGCTCTCGGGCGAGAACGTGGTGGTCGTCACCGGGACCGCATCGGGGAAGACCCTCTGCTATAACCTGCCCGTGTTGCAGGCGGCCCTGGCGGACTCGGAGGCTCGCGCGCTGTATCTGTTCCCCACAAAAGCGCTCGCCCAAGATCAGGCTTCCGCGCTGGCGGAGATGCTGCAGACGCTGGATGCTGTGCAACAGGTGCCCGTTCGTACCTATGACGGGGATACGCCAAGCGCGGATCGACGCGAGGTGAGGGATCTGGCGCGCATCCTCATCACCAACCCCGACATGCTGCATATGGGCATCCTGCCGCACCACCCGAGCTGGGCGACGCTCTTTGAGAACCTGCAATGGATCGTGCTCGACGAGCTTCATGTCTATCGAGGGGTTTTTGGTTCAAACGTCGCCAATCTACTGCGGCGATTGCGGCGTATCTGTCATTTCTATGGCTCCGATCCCAAATTCGCCCTCACCTCGGCCACCATCGCCAACCCGAGAGAGCTCGCCGAGAAGCTGATCGAGGCGCCCGTCCGGCTGATCCCGCCCGACCTGGACGGATCGCCGCGTGCCGAGAAGCACGTGATTCTCTACAACCCGCCCGTGATCGACGCCGCCCTAGGAATCCGTCGTGCCTACACGTTGGAAGCTACACGCATCGCCGTGCGATTCTTGCAAGCCGATGTTCAGATCGCGGTCTTCGCCCGCGCCCGGCTCACAACGGAGGTGCTTCTGGGCTACGTGCGAGACGGAGTCGAAGACGGCGGTGGCGATCCGCAGACCATCCGCGGCTATCGAGGGGGGTACTTGCCCCTAGAGCGGCGGGAGATCGAACAAGGGCTACGGGAGGGTATCGTCCGAGGGGTGGTGGCCACCAACGCCCTCGAGTTAGGCGTCGACATCGGCCAGCTAGGCGCGGCGGTGATCGCCGGCTACCCCGGAACGATCGCCAGCCTATGGCAACAGGCCGGTCGCGCCGGCCGCAGGGCGGAGGCTTCCGCTGCGGTTCTGGTCACCTCAGGAGCGCCCCTGGATCAATTTGTCGCGGCCAACCCGCGCTACCTCTTTGAGAACCCGCCCGAGCACGGATTGATCAACCCGAACAACCTGGCCATCCTGCTACGTCACCTGCGCTGCGCAGCGTTCGAGTTGCCCTTCGCGGCCGATGAAAACTTTGGATCCTTTGAGGAGCTCAGAGAGCTACTCGACTTTTTAACAGAGGAGGGATCGCTTCACCGATCCAATGGGAACTACCGCTGGATGGCTGATGCATATCCCGCCGAAGCGGTGTCTTTGCGGACCGGCGAAAACGCGACTGTGGTCATCCAGGACGTGAGCGACGGCCGGCCGAAGGTTATCGGCGAGGTGGATCGCGCTACCGCACCCATCTTGCTGCACGAAGGCGCGGTGTACACCCATGAAGGCCGCACCCATATCGTGCAGCGACTGGACTGGGAAAAAGCTATTGCCGAGGTTTCGCCGGAACGCGTGGACTACTATACCGACGCCTCGGAGGCCATCAATCTCGAAATCCAGCAAGTCTACGATGCGGACGAGAGCTTGCCTGCTCGCCGGGCGCACGGCTGGGCACAGATCACGGCTCAGGCCTCTTCCTATCGCAAGGTCAAGCGATACACGCACGAGACGCTGGGGTATGGTGAGATTGACCTTCCGCCGCGCCAGTTCGAGACGACCGCATACTGGCTTTGGATCGGGCCTCAAGCGGTCGACCGCCTGGAAGCAGAAGGTGTTCTCATTCCACCCAATGACTACGGACCCGACTGGTCACACGCGCGCCAGGCAGCTCTGGAACGCGATGAGCACCATTGTCGGCAGTGCGGCGCGCCCGAGCGCGAAGGACGGTCGCACGATATCCATCACATCCGGCCTTTCAGGAAATATGGCTACGTCCCCGGCGAGAACCGCAACGACCGGGAAGCCAATCAATTGGAGAATTTAGTCACGCTGTGCCCGGCCTGCCACGCGCGGGCCGAGGCCGCGCGCGGCACACGTAGCGCGCTGGGTGGTCTTGCCTACTCTCTGCGAAATATTGCACCGCTCTTCCTGATGTGCGATCCGCGCGATATCGGAGAGCTAACCGAAACTCGTTCCAAGGAGACCAAGGGCCCCACCATCACGCTGTTCGATCGGGCGCCGGAAGGATTGGGACTGGCGGAGCGGCTGTACGACCTGCACGACCAGCTATTGGAAGGAGCGCTGGGGCTGGTGCGAAAATGCCGCTGCCGCGATGGCTGTCCGGCATGCGTGGGGCCGGTGGGGCCCGGCGGACGCGAGGTCAAGGCGCTGACCGCGCAGCTCCTGGAGGCGCTTCTTGAGGGCGGGGCGATATGAGTTGGGGTAAATTTGCAGACGGGCTCAAGGGGAGTTAGAGATCGCCAGCTCCAAGCGGAACGATGAGCCGACCCCTTCCGCGAGGGGCGTGGGATGAGAGGGCCAAAAATCCAAAGGTCCGGTCAAGGACGAAATGCGATCGATTTACAGGAAGGAGAGGCTATTCAGGGCTGCGGCTTAGCCCTCGGAAGGAAAATCGCCCAGCGTGTAGAAGGTGTAGCGATTGGCGATACTTTCTAGCTCACGGGGAGCAGAAAAGTCAATGCGGAACAAGAGCGTCATCTCACGTTCTTCGCCCGGCTCTAAAGTCTGCTCGGTAAAGCAAAAGCACTCGATGGTCTGAAAGTAGGGGGCCGCCGCGGCCGGTCCGACCTCATGGATCGCCTTGCCGGTAATGGCCTCGTCCGAATGGTTTCGGGCAAAGTAGGTAGCCCTGACCAGCTCTCCCGGTAGTGCCGCGATTTCATCCTGCACGGGGTAGAAGTCCCAGGGCAGGCTCGGACTGACCATGGCTTCGAGCTGAACGGTGATCGACTGACCCCAGTGCTGCACGATCCGCCACTGATTGGCCTCCAAGACGAGGTCAAAGCTAACGTCACTCTCGAAGAACTGCAGCTGTCCCGAATTATGCAGGTTTGAGAGCTCTTGGAGCAGAGCGGTACGGTTGGCGCTCGGCTGAGCGGCGGCGTCTACGAGCTCCCGAAAGCGCGTATGTCCGTTGATGGGAAAACGGATGTGAGCGGATACGATGGCCTCCGTCGGAGCTCTCGAAACTACCGCCAGGGCCTGGAAATCACCCCATTCTGCAAGCTGATCATAGAGCGCAGCCTGCAGATCATTGGCGGGCGGGTTGGCCGCCAGGTACGCGTCCTTGCTTCGGGCGGCCTGATCCGGTCCCGAGACGCGCTCCCAGGCGGCCGAGAAGTCGCGCGTGTAGGTCTCCAAGAAAAAAGCCTCCGACACTTGTTCGGGAGAAGACCGCGGGCGAAGGTTGCTTACGAGGAAAAGTGTGGCGAGGACAGCAAATCCGACTGCTGCCCCTATCGCAAAGCCTCGGATCACGCGATGGTTCTTCACGGTATTATGCTGGCTCCTGCTCAGGATGGTAGGCGCGGAAGAAAATCAGCATGCTTATCATTAAGAACATCCATCCCTGGATCCAAATGATGGATCCGCCCAGGCGCTGATCAGCCAGCGCCCCGCTCCCCGAATAGTATGGGTAAAGGATCTGGCTGCTTCCCCAAAGAAATGTGCCCAGGACGTAGCTGGCCGGGGCGGCGACCAGCAGATATACCCACTTGGCCGGAGGCCAATCCCAGAACGAAAACCATCCGTGAGTCGGGTCGATGATCCGCCACCAGAATAACAAGCCAGCGTAGAAGAAGGAGGCGTGCTGCAGCGCGTGAACAAACTCATTGTGCAGAGCAAGCTCGTAGACCGCTGGAACGTGCCATACGTAAAGGCTGAGAAAAAAGGCAGTGAAGCCAATAAGCGGATCCGTCAGCCGGTCCACGACGGCACGTAATCTGGGCCGGATGAGAGCCGCGCGCGCGACGGGAGAGGGCGTGCCCAAGAACAGAAGAGCAGGGGCGACCATGGCCAGGAGGACGTGTTGAACCATATGCGCCGAAAAGCGCGAGTCCGCCTTCCCGTCAAGCGGTGAAAGTAGCGCAATGGCCAAGGCCACCAGGCCCGCCACGAAGAGGAAGATGTGATAACCACGGATCAGGCCGCGCCGCCAGAGCGAGCCCAACGCCCCGTGTTGATACAGATCGTAGAAGGAATAAGCGTAGAGCAGGCCCCCGCCCAGGATCATCAGCCCCACGAGCTGATTGAGGGATGAGGACAGCGGCCGAGAAAAGATGGCAATCATCGTGCGCTTTGAAACTGGCGGGAGCTCATGCCTGCACAGCGGTGCCCATCAGGTACAGGGCGGGATACAAGAAGACCCATACAACATCTATAAAGTGCCAATAGATTGCACAAGCTTCGACCCCGAAGTGTTCTGCAGATGTGTAGCGCCCACGCAACCCCTTAATTCCAATGTAGGCGATGAAGAGTACGCCGCTCGCAACGTGCAGGGCATGTAGGCCTGTCATCGCAAAGAACACCGAGCCGTAAACTCCGTCAGTCGGCTGTAGGTGACCGCTCCATTCGAATCCAACGACGCCCACCAGAAAGGCAATCCCCAGGGATGCAGTTACAAGCGTGCTCAGTAGGAATACTACACGGCGACCGTGCGCGACCGCTGACTCGGCCAGATACATAAAAAAGCTGCTGGCGAGAAGGATAGCGGTGACCAGCAGGCCGAGCCGCTGGTCCAGATCGGGTCGCGTGTTCCCCCAGAGATTGAAGCGCATGCCCAAGAGCGCACCGAAGAGGAAAACCTCGGAAACGAAAAATAACCAAATTCCGGCGCGGGTTCGTTCGACTGTGCCGACCCACGCGGTCAATGCGTCCTCCAGAGCCGGGAAATATGCATGAAGAGGTAGAGGATCAGCGCGGCTTTGGCGATCGAGAAAAGCAGCAGGATCGGAATCGAGCCCCCGGTCAGGAGGCTGATCCGCAGCTCCCCCCATGTGAGAGCTGCCAGAGCCAACAAGGTGAGCATGCCCCGCAGGGCCGCCCTAAACACACCGTGCTCTCGACTCTCCATGGATCTTAGTCCGCCGCCGCTTCTCTGGGGCTGAGTGACTCGCCGTAGTCGTACGGGCCGTTTGTCACCACCGGCGGGGTGTCGAAGTTTCCGATGGGGGGCGGAGAAGAGGTCTGCCATTCCAGCGTAAGCGCGGACCACGGGTTGCTGGATGCTTGTGCACCCCTCGTCCAGCTCACGATCATGTTGTATAGGAAAGGCAATACCCCAAGAGCGAGGATGAGCGCGCCCAGGCTGACCAATTGATTGGTCTGCTGAAACTGCTCGGCGTAGGCGACGACGCGTCTGGGCATGCCCTGCAATCCCAGCCAGTGCATAGGAAAGAAGGTCAGGGTGAAACCGACGATCGTCAGCCAGAAGTGCAGCTTTCCGAGTCGCTCATCGTACATCTTGCCTGTGATCTTGGGGAACCAGAAATAGAACGCTCCGAAGATGGCTAGGACCGAACCCCCGAAGAGCACATAGTGCAGGTGGCCAACGACGTAGTAGGAGTCATGGACGTGCGTGTCGACGGGGACAGAGCCCAAGGTAATTCCGCTGAGGCCGCCGATCACAAACATGCCGATGAATCCGATGGCAAACAACATGGGTGTCCTCAGGTCGAGCACACCGCCCCACATGGTTCCGATCCAGTTAAATATCTTTACGCCTGTGGGCACGGCGATGATCATCGAAGTCACCATAAAGGCGGTCTGGACGGAGGGATCCATTCCCGTGGTGAACATGTGGTGGGCCCACACCAGGAAGCCGAGAATCGCGATCGCCATAGACGAAGCCGCGATTGCCCGGTAGCCGAAGATCGGCTTGCGACTGAAAACAGGCAGAATTTCAGAGATCAGCCCCATTGCCGGCAGGATCATGATGTACACGGCCGGGTGCGAGTAGAACCAAAACAGATTTTGCCAAGAAAGCGGATCGCCGCCGCCCGCTGCTGCAAAGAAGGTCATCCCTGCCACGCGCTCCAAAACCAGCAGCGCCATCGCGGTGGTCAGGACCGGCGTGGCCAACACGACCATGAGCGAGGTGGCGATCATTCCCCAGCAAAACAAGGGCAGACGCCCCAGCGTGAGGCCCGGCGCGCGCAGGGTCCCGATCGTAACGAGAAAGTTAATGCCGCCCATGGTGGATGAGGTTCCGATGATGATCACACCGATAGCCCACAGCGTCTGACCGTCGGGCGCCTGGAGGCTGAGGGGAGCGTAGGCGGTCCAACCGGTGTCGGCCGGACCCAGAAAGTTGCCGCTTACGATGACGAGGCCCCCCAGCATCAGCAACCAGAAACTTAAAGCGTTCAGCCTGGGAAAGGCCATGTCGTTGGCCCCGATCATCAGCGGAATCAGATAGTTCGCGAACCCCGCCATCACGGGAATGACGAAGAGAAAGATCATCACCGAGCCGTGCAGGGTGAAAGCCGCGTTGTATGTGTTTGCGTTCAAGGTGGGGGCCGGATCCAGAAGCTCAAAGCGAATGACCAGGGCAAGCAGCCCCGCGTAAAGGAAGAACAGCAGAGTCGAAACGAGGTACTGGACACCGATCACCTTGTGGTCCGTGTTAAAGGTGAAGTAATCGGACCAACCGTGGGCTCCGTGCCGTACGAATCCGCGGTGAGTGCTCATCCGTTGTCCTCCGTCAGCCAGATGTAAAACGCATCCGGGTTCATGACCACAACCCGCGCACGCATCTGCGCGTGGCCCACCCCACACAATTCTGCACATACGACCGGGTACTCACCGACCGCACTGG
>JAPUGV010000093.1 GCA_027298025.1 Chloroflexota bacterium
GTCACCCGACCGAGGAAACGCGCGAAGAGAGCCAGACTGCCCATGATGGCCGCGCGCACGACCGCCGCATCCGCCCCAACCAGGAGGGTGTAGAACGCGATGACGAGGGCCGCGACCACCGCGCCCTTCCGCATGCCTAACGTTCGTCGGGTTAGCGAGATGACGAGCGCCGCCAGAATGGTGATGTTGAATCCGGAGATGGCGATGATGTGGGTTGTGCCGGTATCGTTGAATGCTTCGCGCACTTCGGAACTGATGCCGCTCTCGATACCGAGAAGAATCCCGGCCAACAATGAGGCTTCCGGATCGGGAAAGATCGAGTATAGAGTTTCGAGCGCGCGCTGTCGCAAATCGAAAAGAATTTGAAGGACCGGGCTTCCCTCTCGAGTTGACAAAATTGTGACTGAAGCGTTGGATATCAGGCTGAAGATGCCCTGTTGAGCAAGATAGTTCCGGTAGGAGAAGTCCTGGAATTCTGGGGGGGTCTCGAGGATTCCCAAGACCTCCACTCGATCGCCATAAGAAAATGACGAGAACCGATCGGCGCGGACAAGTGCATCGCCGGCGATGATTTCAGGCGAATCAGAGTCCAAGTAGCGGATGCTTTCGCTCATAACACGCAGACCGATGTATTCGTCTCTAACGTCCGGAAAATCGGTGACCACGCCGGTCAGAGTCGCAATTCGGAACGAATCGTTGTAAGCCGAAATATGTGAAGAGTCGAAGTGAGGGACGGCGACCGACAGGCGCCAGGCACCCAGGAAGAGCACAGTAGCGCCCACGCCGAGCCTGCGCAGGCGGCCCTCGCCGACAACGGCCAGGAGCAAACCCAGACCACTCGCAATTAAGAGCGAGCTAGCCGGCAAATTCAGAAATCGCCCCATGGCGATCCCAGCCAGCCAGATCAATCCGATCCAGAATAGCCTCATGCGGAAGACTCTGCAGCCACTCGAAGTTCCTCAGGAAATCGCGCGAGGCAAGGGATCACTGGTTTGATTGTCTAGGAATCGAAATTCGGCAGCGATTGCCTCCGCGAAGGAGGATGCATTCGTACGTCTGATCGCCGCCGGTCGGCCCAGAGGGTGTTCAGGACCCCAAGAGGGGTAGCAGGGGATATCCATTATAGCCCCAGACCTCAGGGCAAGGCCGATTCCCCATGCAGACAGCGTCTACTCCCGGGCCTGTTTCCTGTGCTAGACTTCACGCCTAGAACGACCCCGAACTCGAAACACTGCGATTGAGCTTCGATAGCGATATTCATGAGCCCAACAGAATCAGGAGCGGGCGATCCGGGACTGTTGGCCGGACGCTGGAGAACTAGATGCAACAGTATCTGGATCTAATGCGATACGTGTTGGACCAAGCTGTTGAAAAGAACGACCGGACCGGCACCGGTACCCTCTCAACCTTTGGATACCAGATGCGCTTTGATTTGGCGGACGGATTCCCTCTCCTTACAACCAAGAAGCTGCACCTGAAATCCATCCTCTACGAATTACTCTGGATGCTAAATGGCGACACAAATGTCCGGTACCTGAATGAGCACGGCGTGACCATTTGGGATGAGTGGGCAGACGCAGAGGGGGAACTCGGCCCCGTCTATGGGGCGCAGTGGCGCGCCTGGAGCGGCCCGGATGGAGACTCGACGGATCAGATCTCATGGGTGGTAGAGGAAATCAAGCGCAATCCAGAATCGCGGCGTCTGGTGGTTAGCGCCTGGAACCCGGCCCAGTTAGATCAGATGGCTCTACCCCCTTGCCCTGCCATGTTCCAGTTTTACGTGCGTGAGGGTCGGCTTTCCTGTCAGCTCTACCAACGCTCAGGCGACATCTTTCTAGGCGTTCCTTTTAATATCGCCTCCTATGCAATGCTGACGCAGATGATGGCGCAGGTCACGGGGTTGGAGCTAGGCGAATTTATCCACACACTCGGGGATGCCCATCTGTACAAGAATCATCTGGATCAGGCAAGACTACAACTCCAGCGGGAACCCCGTCCGCTGCCCCGCCTGGAGCTCAATCCCGAAGTGCACTCCATCAGCGAGTTCAATTACCGCGACTTCACCCTGACAGGCTACGAACCGCACCCCCACATCAGAGCCGCAATTTCCGTGTGATTGTCTCGATTATCGCAGCCATGGCGGAAGGCGATCGAGGCATCGGTTTTTGCGCGGGGATCTGCCCTGGCGCCTGCCAGCGGATATGGCTCGGTTCCGCGGGCTCACCATGGGGCACTCGGTGATTATGGGCCGCGCCTCGTGGGAGCCGATTGCCGAGCACGGCATGCCGGGACGGCGGGTGATTGTTCTGAGTCGGCCCAATCGGGAGCAGGAATCAGCCGATTCCGCCGCAAGCTCCCTGTCCGAGGCCCTGCAAATCGCAACTCAAGTGGCACTGGAGACCTAGACCTTCATCGCCGGGGGAGCGCAGATCTACCGGGAAGCGCGGCCGGCCGACGAGCGTAATCCCTAGCGAACGACATTCTGCCTTTTGGAGCGGACCTGAAACCGATCAGGAAATCCGTACCACAGAATTCACGGAACGCATCAGGTACTATTTTTCAAAGGGCGCAAGACATGAATAAAATGGAATTAAAACGCAAGGCCCTCAGCGCCGGGTGGAATAAGAAGATGGGAGTACCAGGGGGCTCTTGGTCCGAGCGAATGAGTAAAGCTAAGCATGAAATCGCTCAGATTCGGGAGATTACCCACGAAGTGGGTCGCTTTGGGGGCATCATGCGCTTGCTGTTTGTGGCTGAACGAACCACGCATGAGGGCACCGAAACCATTGCCATGTCCAGCGAATTCGAGTGGCAGAAGGCTGAGAAGATCCCAGAAGAAGAGCTTGAACAGGCGACACGAAACCTGCACAATATGGTACTGCAATCCCTCCTGTCGGACGGATGGGAACCCATCGGCACGGACGAGAAAGGTCGCGTGATGGCGCTTCGCCGGACTCTCGGTGCTGAAGAGCCGACCGAGCCGACTGAACCAGGCGAGCCGGACACCCATCTCTCTTGGGGCATCACCGCACCCTGGCGCAGAAAGCAAAAGACACCCACTTCTTGATCCCTCGAGTTTCGCCTCGAGCAAAACCCCCGCTTCCTTCAATCTAATCCCCAGTCCGCCGTTTTTGCATCCCATATGGGATAGAGGCCGGCTTCCCATAAATGAATCCCCCTGCCTGGACCACTTGTGCCTGCGGCTCAAGCACAGGCAGGGGGTAGCTTCGCTAGATTGGCTGAGCGGCTAGAGCGCGCTGCGAGCCTTTTCCGCGTCGTCGACCACAAAGACTAGCTTCATGCTGTTAGAGACGTAGACCAGCTCAACATTGACCCCCGCCTCCGCGAACTTGCGGGCGGCCGCACCTAGCTCTCCTGGGCGATCTTCTGTGTCGACCACCACGACCTCCCGCTCACTGGAGACGGACATCCCAGCTCCCTCCACTGCGGCGCGAGCCGCAGCCACATCGTCAACCAGGATGTGGACCCAACCCTGGCCCTCGGAAGTTACGGCGCACCCACCATTGATGTTCACACCCGCCGCACCCAGCGCTTCGCCAAGCTGAGCCAGCATCCCCGGGCGATCCTCCATGGTGACTGTAAGATTGGTTGCCATCGTTCTCCTCCTTTAGAAAAATCCTAACCCGCGCGGAAATCCATTCTACCCCCACAAACAAAAAGAGCCCGCATCGCGGGCCGAGTCAACCTGGCTGAGAGTTGCTAGCTAAAGATTTGATCTTCCCAGCGCTCGCTGGCGATCCGAGTGGGAATGAGGAAAGTTTCCGCAAACCTGCGGACGTCCCTGCCTTGTCTCCGATAAGAGGAAACCAGGGGGTCTGGCGCAAGGAGCACGCGTGCAAAGTAGTCCTGAGATTCTTCGAGGTGGGTTAGGAGCAGTTCTGTAAGGCCCATCTCACGCCCGTGGCGGCTTCCTCCCAGCGCGATCAAGATCTCGCGTGCGATGGCGTAGCGCTGCTCGTCGAGGGGCAGCTCCCAAGGACGTGTGGTGCGACCAGCCTTGTAGCTCGGATGCTCATAAATCGGGCTCCAGTGTCCGTTGGGAGTACGGACTTTGGTGAACAGGATGGTATAGACCGCAGGGGGGTGCTTGAGCAGGTTCTCCACCCAGATCGGAGGATAGATTGCGCCGAGATGGTCAACCAGGCCGAGCGCAAAATTCCGCAGCAGCCAGTATCGCTCCTCTCGCGTGGCTTGAATCATGTTCGATATTTCTCCACACCCTCCATCCTCGATCCCAGCTTTGCGTTTCAGTATAGGAGGAGCAAGCGCTCCGGACGCTTACAAACGGCTTACAGGGAATATCTCTCGAGCGGATCGGTAATTCCACGATATCAAAATCGTATAGGCGATCTGGATATAATCGTCAGTCCATGGTTTCGAGAGGGCTGAGGTTGGCGTTCGCGATGGCATTTGTTGTGGCTGCCTGTGCGGAAGCGAACCCAATCCTCCCTCAACTTGGATCGCGTGCGGCAAGGTTTGTGCAAGAGGGAAATGCGCGGCTTGCTGAGAGCGACTTCGCCGGAGCCCAAGAGGCTTACCATCAAGCAATAGAAGAAGACCCCGAATACGCTCCTGCCTACAGCCATCGCGCTTATGCGCTCCTTTTCAACCCCGCAGAACAGAAGCAGGCTGTCCAGGAGGCGCGCCTGGCTGTGGAACAACAACCGGAGTCGGGCGAGGCCTGGGCCTACCTGGCGCGTGCATTGGACTGGAATGGGCAGTTCGATGAGGCACTTGAAGCAGCCCAGCGGGCGGAGCGTCTCAATCCCGATAATGCGAGCGTCCAGAGCTTTCTGGCGGAAGTGCTCGCCGATCTCAGAATGTACGATGCGGCCCAGAAGGCGGGGGAGCAGGCCGTGAGGATCGACCCTTCCAACGCCGAAGCCCATAGAAACCTCGCCTATGTATACGGCTATATGGGGCGCAGCGAGGATGCGCTCAGAGAATACGAAAAGGCCCACTCGCTCGAGCCTAAGTTTGTCCACCGCAGCACCTCTTTGGCGGCCCACTACCTGTATGATGTTGGCGACGACTCTGCGGCGGCAGAATGGCTTGCCAACGCAGAAGCAATGGCACCTGACGACTACATCACTCTGTTGTTTCTGGCCCGGCTAAACAGCGGGGCGGGCAAACATGAGGAAGCCGTCGAATACTGCGAGCGCATCCTCGAGCTCGCGGCTAACGCACCGGATGGCTACAATTGCCTGGGAGAGGTTTTCCTCGATGCCGGGCTATACGACGAAGCCATTCGCGCACGTCAGGCCGCCATTCAGGCCGATCCCGGAGATGAAACAGGATACGTGGGACTTGGCTACGCCTACTACAGTATTGGGGAATGCGATCGAGCTGCACCGCAGTTCGAAAGAGCAGTCGAGATCCATCCCCGGTCGGGCGGCAGCCACGCGGCATTGGGGTTCGCCTACGCCTGCATGCAAATGTGGGTCGAAGCTGAACAGCAATATCAGACCGCCATCGAGTTGGAACCGTACCAAGGCGACCATCACATTCTGTTGGGTCGTATGTTTTTGGAGCAGGGGAACTTGAGGGAAGCAGAGCGCGAATTTGACACCGCGATAGAGATCGATCCAGATGATGATCAGTATGTGGCATGGCTCGCGAGACTCTATGCAGCGGAAGGCGATTTAGATCGTTCAGTCGCACAGTATGATCGAGCGGCCGCGATGGATCCTCAGGATGGATCGCACGATCTGGCGGCAGGCTTCGCATATCTGAATGCAGGAACCAACTTCGGCGAGGCCGCGGCGCGATTTGAGCGGGCGCGGCAGACCTATATTGAACACGGAGCCATAGCCCGAGAGCTTGCCCAGGCTTCCTTCGGGCTTGCGCTAACGAACTTGAGTGCGGGAGACTGTCCCTCTGCCATTCCTCATCTTCAGGAGGCAATTCGGCTGGATTCGGCAATGATTGCAGCACGACAGTACCTGGCCCAATGTCGGCTCGTTTCGGGATTTGAAGGCGCGGCAATGCCGCCCGAGATCCTACAGCGCGGCCAGCATGTGGGGCGGCAGGCGCTGGACACGCTGGTTCAAGGGCTGGGGGTCATGGGGATAGATGCTCAGGCCGAATTCCGCGCAGGCGAAAGCGGTGAGCTGCTCATGTTCGTGGGACACACCGGCATCGGTCAACCTGGCTCGCGCGATTTCCTTGCTCAGCAGAGCCTGGTCGCTTTCGCTTCATCGCTCATTGCGGCCCGAACGGTCGTACCCGAGATCAATCGGCTGGTGGTGGTGACTCTGGATGAGAGCGGGGAAACCGGGGCTTTGCTAGAAGTGCTGGTTCAAGACGCCCGAATGTGGGAGTTGGGCATCTTGACCGATGCCGGCTTTACTAGCCTCTGGCGGTCGCTCCAACAATAGAATGAGATCATTGTGATCCTGAGATTTACTAACACCGCCATTTTGGCGCTGATCACATTCCTGACCCTGAGCGGGCTGTTTGGCCTGGTCTTCTCCTTGGAGGGATGGGCCTTCGAGCTACACCGATGGGCGGGTTGGGCGCTGGTGGCGCTGGTGCCATGGAAGGGGATGATCTCGGCCCGTTCGCTGCGCAGGGGGCTGAGCCCAACATTTAATCGGAGTGTCGGGATTGCGGCCTCGCTACTGCTTACCCTGCTCATAGTGATTGTTGGCGGTATGGGCCTCTTCTGGATGTTGCGGTTCGGCCCAGAGCTTTTATCCCTATTCGGCCTGCGCGACACCTTGATCTCCTGGCACTGGATGTTGGGGCTGGTTCTGCTTCCGCTCTTCGCATTGCACAGTTGGAGGAACTGGCCGCGACCGAAGAGGCAGGACTTCATCAGTCGGAGAGGATTCCTCTGGACGGCGGGTATTGCCGGCGTGGCGGCGGTTGGCTGGTGGGGGGCGGAGGTATTGGCGCAGGCAAGGGCGCTAGCCCCTCGCCGATGGACGGGATCGCGCGAGGAGGGATCGTTCTCGGGCAACGATTTTCCGGTTACGGCCATGGTGCGGGACGGAGCAGAGCGCATCGATCTCCCATCCTGGAGCCTGGAGGTCAGCGGCAGGGGCGCCGATTCCGTGCGTTTTACATACGACGAACTGCTGACTATGAAAAGCACGACGGTCACGGCCACTTTGGACTGTACAGTCGGTTGGTTTACGACCCAAGAGTGGAGCGGGATCGCGCTCAAAGACCTATTCCAGCTGGCGGGGCAAGAGCGATCGCCAACTCTAGTGCGGCTTCAGGCCGCGGAGGGCTATTTCCACGTTTATGGCGCAGGCGAACTGGATGAGATTCTCCTTGCAACACATGTGGGGGGCCAGACTTTAGAGCATCGACACGGCTATCCAGTGCGCGCGGTGGTTCCCTCTCGTCGAGGCTGGTTCTGGGTGAAGTGGCTCGCAAAGGTGGAGGTTATGGGGTAGCCGGGCTTGGCCGTAAACGCCCTCTGGCTGGAAGCTCGCGGTTCCCTGAGCTTGCGACCTGTAGAATCGAGGCCCATAGTCAATGGAGGACCGTCTCACAAGGAGTGTTTCACGTGGGTACTGAAAATAGCAGAAAAGAAGAGTGGGAGCAGATTGCGCGAGACATCGAGGCTAAGATCCGGGGCGAGGCGGCAAGAATCGTCGGGGCAGAGGAAACCGCCGATTGGGACACCATTGGACATGACCTCGAATCTAAGGTCCGAGGTGAGGTAGCCAAGGGTGTGGGCAGTGAGCCAGATGCGGATTGGGAGACCGTTGGACGCGAAGCCGAGAAGGAATTGCGCGGAACCGTCGCAGGCTGGGCGGATGCCGAGGCCGATGCGGACTGGGAAACCATCGGCCACAGCATGGAGAGCAAGATCCGGGACGAGGCCTCTACCAGCGTGGGCGGCGAACCCGACGAAAGCTGGAACCAGGTGGGGCAACACGTCGAAGAAGAGATTCGACTTGGTCTCGGGGAGTGGGCCGGCGCGGCTCCGGAAGACAGCTGGAAGGAAATCGGCCTCAAGATGGAACAGCAGCTGAAGACCGCCGTGCGTGACTGGCTGGAAGATTAGAGCAGGCCCCCAAACTCAGGGTTGAAACGGGGCTCTCGGCGCTATTAAGGGCCGAATCAGGTCCTTTCCCTTACTAAACAAAGCCGAATCCATACCCAAAACCAGGGAGTTGACATCCACCCGGGAATCCTGTACGATATAGCCTGTAATCCTAGGATTACAAATAAGTCATAACGTTAGTAGAGGTGCAGTTTGTCGGTTCAACCCAACATCGATCGGGGTTCGCACGTCCCGTACTACCTACAGTTAAAGGAAGTGCTCACGGAGGGCATCCGGCAAGGAGACTGGGGACCTGGAGACCTGATTCCCAGCGAGGCGGAGCTAGGCAAATCCTTCGGAGTGAGCAGGACGGTCGTTCGTCAGGCGTTGAATGAGATGACCTACGATGGCCTGGTCGTACGACAGAAGGGTAAGGGCACCTTCGTGACGCAGCCAAAAATCAGCAGCCGAAGCCTGGTGCAGTCGCTGGAGGGCTTTTACGGCGAGATGGCGGAGCGCGGAGTACCGGTCCTGACTCAGGTGCTAGAACAGACTCTCGAGCCGGCCGATTCCGATATCGCGGCGAATCTCGAGCTGGAGGCGATGGCTCCGGTTGTGAAGCTGGTCCGTCTGCGCTTCGTCGAAGAGGAACCCATCGTGCTGGTCGAATCCCACCTGCCATACGAGATGTGCCGCGATGTGATCAAGGCTGACTTCGAGCGGGGATCGCTGTATGCATTCTTGGAAGAGGAGTGCGGCCTTACCATCGGGCGCGGCTGGAGGCGGATCGAGGCCATCGCGGCGGATGAGGAAGTAGCTGCACGCTTGGCTGTGGATCTCGGCTCGCCCTTGATCCGCTTGAAGAGCGTCAGCTATACGCCGGAAGGGATACCGCTCGAATATTTCGACGCCCTGTTCCGGGGCGATCGAGCGAGATTTGAGGTCGAAATCGTAGACATCGCCGGGCATGGGGAGCGAAAGCGTGCGTGAAGATGAAGTACGCCGTATGGTTCGCCGAGTGGTCTTCCGCACCCTGGGCCGATCCCCACATTCGACCGATCCCCGCGCAAGGAACCTGGTGGCCGAATCGGACGTGGCGGCGATTGAGCGGGATGGGACACTCGATATTCCCGCGGGTGCGCTGGTTACTCCGTTGGCTCGGCAGGCGGCAATGGAGCGCAATGTCAGTCTGCGCACGCGCAATCCGCGTAAACGGCAGAACCCGCCGAATACTGGAGGGAGCTCGGGGATCCGGAATTCGAGTGCTCCGGCGGTGCGAGAAAACGTTGCCATTGGTGCGGATCACGGGGGTTACAAGTTGAAGGAAAACTTGAGGCGAAGCCTGGCGGAGTGGGGATATGTGGCCGTGGATTGCGGGACCGACAGTTCTGAATCCGTGGACTATCCCGATTATGCCTTGGCGGTGGCTCAGATGGTGGCCAACGGGAGCGCCTGGCGAGGGGTGATGATCGATGGGGCCGGCATCGGATCCTGCATGGTGGCAATCAAAGTGCCTGGAGTGCGGGCCAGCATGTGCTACGACCAGGCCACCGCGATCAACAGTCGCGAGCACAACAATGCCAATCTGCTTACTTTGGGCGCCGCCTTGATCGGCACCGGGCTGGCCAGATCCATCCTGAAAACGTGGCTAGAGACGCCCTTTGCCGGCGGCCGCCATGCCGAGCGAGTCGACAAAATCGGTGATATCGAACGGCGGTACCTGCGCAGCGCAGTGCCTGTTCGAGGATGAGCGGGGAATGAATCAAACGATGACAGCGATGGATAATGCAACCGTGGAGCGAGTAATCGAAGGCATCACGCGCCAGGTGTTGATCCTGGTTCAGGAAAGCTCCAACGGACACAACGGAAATGGCAGCAAGCGAAAGCTGTCTTCCAGTAATTTCGCGGATAGTATGCAGCCCGTTGTCGCCGCAGGCGCCGATCGGGTTGCGAGCACGCTCGGGGTCACACCGACCGACGGCAGAGTGGCGCACTTAATCGATCACACACTGCTTAAGCCGGATGCCTCTCAGGACGAGGTCGCACAGCTTGCCTATGAGGCGCGCAAATACAAGTTTGCCTCGGTCTGCATCAACCCCACCTACGTGAAGCTTTCCGCACAGCTGCTCAAGGGCAGCGGGGTAGACGTCTGCACGGTCGTTGGATTCCCGCTGGGAGCAACCCCAACCGACGTAAAGGTCTTCGAAGCGCAGCAGGCGATCCGCGAAGGCGCCACAGAGATCGATATGGTGATCAATGTGGGCGCCCTTAAGTCAAAGGACTACGAGCTGGTTGAGCGGGACATCGCCTCGGTTGTCCGCGCGTGCCATTCGGGCAACGCCCTGCTGAAGGTGATCATTGAGGCCGCTTTGCTGACCGACGAAGAAAAGGTCGTGGCAAGCCAGCTCTCCAAGATTGCCGGGGCAGATTTCGTCAAGACCTCCACCGGGTTTGGTCCTGGCGGCGCCACGCCGGAGGACGTTGCCCTGATGCGTCGCGTGGTTGGGCCAGACATCGGCGTCAAGGCCGCCGGCGGGATCAAGACCGCCGAGGACGTCCGCCGCATGATTGAGGCGGGAGCCTCGCGGATTGGAGCCAGCGCAAGCGTAAAGATCGTCGGCGGGACCCTTGGGATTCGCCAAGGACAGGCGGATGGAAAGGAGCAACCCTATGGCAGTTGAGCTGCGAACATACGTATTTTTAGACAGCCTGCAACCTCAGCACGCGGGGTTTCTTGGCACGGTTGCGCGAGGATTTCTCCCCTTGCCGAATGACACTTCGCTGTGGGTTGAGATCTCGCCCGGCATCGAAATCAACCGCATCACGGACATCGCGCTAAAGTCCACGAAGGTGCGACCGGGGATGCAGATCGTCGAGCGTCTCTACGGAATGTTGGAGGTGCACCACGAAGATCAGGCCGAGGTACGCGCAGCTGGAGAGGCGATTCTGGAAGCGTTAGAAGTAAAGGAATCGGACCGGCTCAAGCCGCGTGTGATATCCAGCCAGATCATTCGACACGTCGACGCGCACCAGGTGCAGCTCATCAACCGGCTCAGGCATGGCCACATGCTGCTGGCCGGCCAGACCTTGTATGTGCTGGAAGTCGAACCGGCCGCCTATGCGGCTCTGGCGGCAAACGAAGCTGAGAAGGCTGCCGACATTAATATTCTGGAAGTGCGTGCGTACGGCAGTTTTGGCAGAGTGTATCTGGGAGGCGAAGAACGAGACATCATGGCCGGCTACGGCGCTGCGGTTTCGG
Source organism: Chloroflexota bacterium (assembly GCA_027298025.1). GTDB lineage: Bacteria > Chloroflexota > Anaerolineae > Anaerolineales > E44-bin32 > JADFRG01. Next base: position 11,280 of record JAPUGV010000093.1, read on the forward strand.
CCATTGAAGGTATCACCGGCCGAGAGGCCGGCGAGCAACGCCGCGCGTGACGATCCGAATCAACGTTCGAAGGAGGCTCCAATGGCAGAGCAATCAACAACCACTGAAGCACTAGGAATGATCGAGACCAGGAGCTACCCCGCGATGGTCGAAGCCGCGGACGCCATGGTCAAAGCCGCCAGGGTCGAACTAGTAGCGTTCGAGTCGACCGGTGGAGGCCAGGTCACGGCGGTGGTACGCGGCGACGTAGCTGCTGTCAAGGCGGCGGTCGAAGCCGGCGCACGCGGTGCGGAGAAGGTCGGCGAAGTGATCGCCATCCATGTGATCCCGCGCCCGCACGCCAACGTCGACAGCACGCTCCCATTGGGTCGCCAGCCCGGTGAGCAGGCCAAAGCGGCCTAACTGAGCTCAAACCTGGGACGGGACCCTCGACAGATCGGCGTAGCCGAATGCGAGCCTCGGGCGCAAGAGAGTCTGCCCAACGGCTCGACTGGTGGATGCTCGCCGATCACAATGCCGACTTCGTACCGGATCCCGTCCCAATGGAACGGAGTTCATCATGTACCTAGGTAAAGTAGTCGGCACTCTGGTTGCCTCGCGCAAGGAGCCGTCGCTGGACGGCCTAAAGTTCCTAGTGTTGAAGCAGCTGGATGCCGAAGGTGAGGAGACCGGCGCCTACCGCGTCGCAGCTGATGCAGTCGGAGCGGGGCTGGGTGAGGTGGTGCTGTACGCCACTGGCAGCGCCGCCAGGCAGACCGTGGTTACTCACGAGCGCCCGTGTGATGGAGTGATCATGGCCATCGTCGATCAACTTGAGGTCGGCGGCGAACTCACTTACAACAAGGCGGAGGTCGGCTGATGTTGGAAAGCGCACAGATCGATGCCATCGTAGAGCAAGTCATGTCCGAGCTGAGTCAGGGAGAGCGGGTGCGTCACGGCCCCACGCCGGCGCCAGTTACAACCCTCGATCCCCCTGAGCCTACCCGATCACTACAGCACGGGGACAATCTCTTCCCGGACGTCGACAGCGCAGTAGCGGCAGCGCAGCGCGCCTTCGAGGCCCTGCAGGCGCTCCCGCTGGAAGTACGTGAGAGCATGATCTCGCAGATTCGGCGCCTCTCAAGGGAGAACGCGCAGGTCCTGGCCTACGAGGCCTGGAAAGAGACCGGCATGGGGCGCTACGAGGACAAGATCCAGAAGAATCTGCTTAACGCGAACAAGACTCCCGGGACCGAAATCCTCACGCCTACTTCCTGGTCCGGGGATCGTGGCCTCACGCTCACGGAGTGGGCACCGTTCGGAGTGATCGGCGCCATCACGCCCAGCACCAACCCCACTTCGACCCCGATATGCAACACGATCGCTATGGTGGCGGCCGGCAACGCCATCGTCTTCAATGCACACCCTGGATCCAAAGGCGCCTCCAATCACACGGTTCAAATCATGAACGAGGCGATTGTGGAGGGCGGCGGACCCCCAAACTTGGTATGCGCGGTTGCAGAGCCCACGATCGAGACCGCGACGGAGTTGATGCACCATAAAGGCGTCCGCATCTTGACCGTGACGGGTGGAATCGGAGTGGTGCGGGCGGCGATGGCCAGCGGCAAACGCGCAATCGCGGCCGGCCCCGGCAATCCGCCGGTTCTCGTGGACGAGACCGCGGACCTTGAGCAGGCAGGGCGCGACGTGGTCTTTGGTGCGTCGTTCGATAACAATATTATCTGTACCGACGAGAAGACCCTCATCGCGGTCGACTCGATCGCTGATGAGCTCAAGCAGGTGATGGGTCGCTATGGAGCCTTCGAAATCGACGGTGAACAGCTCGACCGCCTGATGAAGGTGATCTATGAGGATGTTCCGCCTCCAGGCAGGCACGGCGTAATGAACAAGGCATTCATCGGCCAGAACGCCAACCTGATCCTGCGCGAGATCGGAATCGAAGCAGGAGACGAGGTTCGCCTCATCCTGGCGGACGTATCGAACGATCACCCACTGGTGTGGTCGGAGCAGATGATGCCGGTGTTTCCCTTGACTCGGGTCCGCAACGCGCAGGATGGCATACGTCTCGCGGTGGATTCCGAGCACGGCTTCCGGCATACGGCCGTGATCCACTCGAAGAATATCGACCACATGAGTGAGATGGCGCGCGCCATGAACACCAGCATCTTCGTCAAGAACGGTCCCTCCCTGGCCGGATTGGGCCTCGGCGGAGAAGGCTTTTGCTCCTTCACGATTGCCAGTCCCACCGGTGAGGGTCTGACAAACCCGCGCAGCTTCAGCCGTTTGCGACGCTGCGCCCTAGTGGATGCCTTCCGAATCGTGTGATGTTCGATCCATCGCTGTGCTTGATCGAATTCAGTAGCATCGCGGCCGGGATTCAAGCCGCCGATGCGATGGTCAAGCGCGCGCCCATCGATGTGATCCAGGCCGGAACGGTTCAGCCGGGAAAGTATCTGGTGCTGGTCGGGGGCCTGACGGCGGATGTAGAAGAATCGCTGGCCGCGGGCCGGGAGGTTGGGGGCGAGGCGATCCTGGATATTGTTTATCTTCCGCAGGTGCATCCGGGGGTGGCAGAGGCGTTGCGCGGAAATCGTTCGCCTGAGCCGGCGGACGCGTTGGGAGTGTTAGAGACGACTTCCGTTGCGGCCGCTATCCGCGGGGCAGATGCGGGCCTTAAGGGCGCCGAAGTGCGCTTGGTCGAGGTGCGTCTTGCAGACGGCCTGGGCGGCAAGGGAGTTGTGTTGTTTTCAGGCATGGTGGCGGATGTCGAGATCGCAGTAGCCCTGGGCGTGGCCGCTCTGGAACGCCCGGCTCAGCTACTTCGCCAGGTGATAATCCCGCAGCTGCATAAAGAGATGTGGGACAACCTCTCGCAAGCCACCCGCTTCAGAGATCGGGTGGCCGCATGAAATTCGCAAGGGTGCTGGGAACCGTGGTCGCCACACAGAAATATCGGGATTTGGAGGGCATCAAATTCTTGGTGGTCCAGCCGCTAAATGAGTACCTGCGGCCCAGTGGTCTGGCGGAGGTCGCGGCGGATGCCACGGCTCAGGCCGCGCCGGGAGAACTGGTGATCATGGTCGCCAGCCGTGAAGGAGCGCAGGCTCTTCCCGAAACCTTTGTGCCTGTGGATCTGGCTATTACGGGCATTGTCGATGAGGTTCATGCTCCCGAAGGTGGACGTCGAGCACTGGGAACCGCAATATGGCACCTCCCACTGGAGACCGAGGAATAACACATGTACATTGGTAAGGTGATTGGCACTGTGGTCGCCACCATCAAGATTTCCCACCTCGAGGGCCGCAAGCTGCTTATGGTCGATCAGCTTGACCTCCAGGGGCAGGAAACCGGCGACTACGATATCGCGGTGGATGTGGTGCAGGCCGGGATCGGCGATACGGTGCTGGTCATCGACGAGGGCAATGGGGCGCGGCAGATCTTGGGGCTAGATCCGGGGGCCATTCGCGCAGTTGTCGTTGGAGTGGTCGACGAGGTGACTTTGATGAATTGAAATTCGGCGCACGCATATGGGGATGAATCGCTGAATAAACTGGAGCCCAGTCGGCTCCTTTTGGTTCTGCAGACCGAGCGGCTAGCCTGGTGAACGGGTGACTAAGCCTGAGCAGTCCGACGAGCGAGATCTACGAACTCTGGCTTCAAGCTAGCTCCACCTACCAGCGCGCCATCCACTTCGGGCATGACCATGAACTCTGCAATGTTATCGGCGGTCACGCTGCCGCCGTACTGCACACGCACTTGCTGCGCGACCTGCTCGTCATACATCTCAGCCAAAGCTCCTCGGACGGATAGCCCAATCACGCGATTCGCATCGGCCGGCGCAGCGGCTTCGCCGGTGCCGATGGCCCAGATTGGCTCGTAGGCGATTACGCATGAGGCAGCAAAGCTGGCCTCCACATCCTGAAAGGCTGCCTTGACCTGGCTCGAGACGAATGCATCCGTTTGGCCAGCACGGTTCCGTTCGAGGTCTTCTCCCAGGCAAAGGATGGGCGTGAGTCCATGCGCGAGGGCCGCCTTTAGCTTCCGATTGATGGCCGCGTCACTCTCCTGGCTGCCTCCTGTCGCCCGGCGCTCCGAATGTCCCAAGATGACATATTGACAGATGCCGGCAAGCATAAGGGGAGAGATCTCACCTGTCTCGGCTCCCTGGTCTTCCCAGTGCGCGTTTTGTGCACCCAATGCAATGCGGGTCGGGGCGAGCAGCTCGGCGAATTGGTGAAGGACCGTAAATGGTGGGCAGATAACTAGATCGACACCCCTGATTTCGTTCAGCCCGCTTCGAATTTTTCGGAAGAAAGCCAGGGCCTCCTCCGATTGACCCAGGTTCATCTTCCAATTCGCAGCTATTATCGGTCTACGGGCCATCTAGCCAATCAGCGGTCTGGGGGAAATTACGCTTAAGCGGAACGTGCGGGGATCAAGGGGCGGCTGGCTGGGCCTGGCTGCTGGATCGTGGCATGGCTTCTCGTGGAAGCAATGCGATGGCATCCACCATCTCGCGATTGAAAAGCATTGCCGGCGAACTGGCACGAATATCTGGAAACATAACGGCGATCAGCTCTGTGTTATAGAGGGGAATGAAGATCCGGTCCCCCTCGATCATAAAACTCCCGAAGTTGAACTTGCCAGGAGTCTCCACCTGGCCCCGCAGCTCGTATCCGCCCAGTACCAGGTGCACCCAGTGTGGCATGGTTGTGGTGTACCCGCCGCGCGCTATGCCGGAGGGTCCAACCTCACCCCTATTGCTCAGCAACACGGTCACAATCTCGTCCTTAACAACCCACAGCGTAGGGTAGCGCGCTACCATCCGTCCCGGCTGATGCAGCCGATTGAGGTGTGCTCCTTCAACTGCGAGATAGTTCGTGGTGGGGATGTTGAGATGACTAAATAGGCCGCTAGCGCCGGGGTCGATCCGTCCCAGAATCCGGTGGCTAGTGGTATAGATCTCGACCGATATAGGATTGGCCATGCTAGCTTCCGGTGGGCAGCGCAAACGTGATCTTGGCGCTGGCCGGTGTCTGATCGTACCACAATACACCACCCATACTTTCCGCGATCAAACGTAGCTCGCCCAGCGAAAGCCCATAGCCCAAATTCCCGGCAGAAGGATCGGCTGCCTGCGCAGTAAGGGCCTTGACCGTTTCTGGCGACAGCCCGGTGCTCGAATCTGCTACGGTCACTGACGCCCACTGGCCGGCATCTAATTCCAGTCCGGCAGGCAACAGGACTCCGTCGCTTTCACCGTTTCCAGCTTCAAAGGACTGAATCTGCAGCATGACGCGCCCAGTCATCGTGCGCCGGATGGAGGCTGCCACCAGCGCATCGATCACTTGGTACACGCGGTCGCTATCCCCGGGAAATAGCGGAACTGAAGCCTCAGATTCCACAATTAGGCTCAAGCCCCTCCGGGCAGCTTGCAGTTGGTGGTCGGCGGCAGCCCGCTGGATCAGGCGCGCGAGATCGACAAGGTGCACAGCTGCCTTTGACTCCACGATTGAGATCGGCAGCGCGCGCAGCGACTTCAATTGATCTTGGAGCTTGAGAAGCTCGGGCCTGCTCTTACCCAGCGCATTCTGCCCATTGACATAAGAATCCAGCGTATCGATCGCTTCGTCCAGGCCTTCGGCCAGACTGGGGGGCGCGAGGGTGATGGGGCCGGTTCCGCTCCTGCTGGCGCTTGCCTGCTGGACCAGCGCCGCGCGGTCCAGCGCCACCCCGGCCCAATCTGCCAGCGTCATCAGTAGAGTCACGTGATGCTCGTTGAAGGAGCGCACGGCGAGTCGGTTGTAGACACCCAGCACACCGACCACTTCCTGTCTCATACGGATGGGCACCTTCACTACGGATTGCACCATGAACCCCGTCTGCACCTTGACCGGCCCGCCGTCCATACGGGGTTTGCGTAGGATCGGCTGGCCGCTGCGAAACACCTGTCCCACCAGCATGTCGTCGGCGCGGAGGCGTTGCAGAGTGGCCTGGCGCTCACCGGCTTGTTTGGTTGCCCGTAATACCACCTCATCCGTCTCGGCGTCTGCCAGGTAGATGCTGGCCTCTTCCGCATCCGTCACGTAGGCCGCCGCTTCTACCAGACGGGCCAGGATCTCGTCGAGATCATCCAGGCTGGCGACCACCCGCCCGATCTCGCTCAGCATGCGGATCTCATCCTCCCTCCGCCGTAGATCCTCCTGTAGACGCTCTACGCTGCGGGTTAGCTCGCCCGTGCCTCCCTCGCCTTTGCGGGCCTTTCCCAAGGCGTGGATCGCCTCATGTAGTTCGTCCTCTCGATAGGGCTTGAGCAGCACATCTCGAACACCAAGTTGGAGAAAACCGCGCAGGCGCGAGGCTGGGAAATGGGCGGCCAGGACCAAGGCGGGAGCGTCATCGCCCATCTCTCGACGGTTGCGCAGCCCAGCCATCGGATCGCCGCGAATCTGCGTGACGTCAACCAATAAGACGTCCGCCTCCGGCGCATCGTCGGTCGCGGGCCAGGCCTCAAAGCCCGCCGGTACCAAGATGCGATCCACCAATTGGGTGGCGTTGGTCTCCACATCCGCAATAACGACCACGCGCAAGCGGATGTCCTCCTGAACTTCGGATGGCTCTTGTGAATTCATGTCAGCCAGGGTCGGCAGAAGCTGCCAAGTCGTAATGTGGTATCCAGCCCATGGAATCCATTGGCCAGTACACCAGAAAGGCCTTTCCGATGATATCTTCGAGCACCAGCGCGCCCCAATTCTGCGAGTCGGATGAGTTATTGCGGTTGTCGCCCAACACAAACACCTCGTTCAGACCCACGTCCCATCGATCGTTGTAGGCCGGCGGCACCGCAAGATAAGGTTCGTTCAGGAGGTTTCCATCGATGAAAACTTGTCCATCCTGGACCTGTACATGATCACCCGGCAAACCAATGATGCGCTTGATGAAGCGCCGTTCCGGATTCAGAGGGAAACGGAACACAACGATGTCTCCCCGCTGTGGGTCTTGCAGGGAATAGGCTAGTTTATTCACGACCACAAATTGCCCATCTACTAGACTCGGCTCCATGCTGTCCCCTTCCACCCTTATCCGCGCCGTGAGCATATTGACTACGACGAACAGTATCACGGCGAACACGATGGTTTGAAGGACAGATCCCAGAAAACCCAACATCCGCCTAACGATGCTCGGGGGTTTGGGTTCGGTTATCGTGGGTTGCGTGGGTTGATTGAAGGGTTGGTCGGTCACGGCTTGGATTATAAGACCCGCTACTGGGGCTGACAAGCGTACTCGGGTTGGGAGTAAATCGGGGGAATACTTGGGGTTATGAACGCTTCCTAAATGATAATCGGAGGGGGGTTCCCACGTAGCTATATTCCTCGCGGATACGGTTTTCCAAGAATCGGGCGTAACTGAAATGCATTAGCTCGGGGTCATTTACGTGGAAGAGAAAAGTCGGAGGATCGGTCTGCACTTGAGCGGCGAAGTAGATGCGAAGCCGCTTGCCAGCCTTCGAAGGCGGAGCATGTGCCGCTTGGGCCTCAAGCAGGACCTCGTTAAGCCGGGAGGTCGGGATGCGGCGAAGACGTTCTTCCTGTATTTGCAGTGCCACCGGCAGTACCTGATCCACGCCATCACCCTCCAGCGCTGAGATAAAGAGAACCGGCACAAAATTCAGGAATTTGAGCGTGGCCCGGACATTCTCCCCATAAGCCTGCATATCACGGATCTCGTCCGGGACGATATCCCACTTGTTGACCAGTAATAGGACACTCTTCATCTTGTCGAGAATCATGCCCGCGATATGGGCGTCCTGGGCGGTAATTCCTTCGGCCCCGTCCATCAATAGCAGCGAGACGTCTGCCCGCCCAATGGCCTTCAGCGCCCGCAGGGCAGAATACTTTTCGACACCTGGCTTGATGCGCCCTCTGCGGCGAATGCCAGCCGTGTCGATCAATGTGATCGTTACATCCTCATAGGTCAGGTGAGTATCAATCGCATCGCGCGTAGTTCCAGGATGCGGCGATACGATCACTCGCTCTTCACCAAGCAAACGGTTTAAGAGGCTGGACTTTCCGACATTCGGGCGGCCAACAATCGCAATCTTTATGCCATCGTCTTCCTCCACCGGCTCTGGTGGCCGGTCCATGAGCTCCGTCAAGCGATCCAGCATATCCCCCGTGCCCCTGCCATGCAGGGCCGAGATCGGGATCGGATCACCCAGTCCAAGTTCGTAGAATTCTGGATTTCGGTCGCGTCGCGCGGCACTATCGATCTTATTGACCACCAGAAGGATCGGAACCTGCTCGCGACGGAGAATGTCGGCGATCTCATGATCGATTGGCGACACCCCACTTTTCCCATCGACCAGGAAAATGACGACCTCAGCTTCCATAATCGCTTGCTCCGCCTGAGCCCGAATTTGGGGAAGGTACTCCGCATCCAGGGTATCGTCGGCGAATGGATCGAAGCCGCCCGTGTCGACCAGATCAAAGGCCACCCCGTTCCACTCCGTCTCGTTTACAAGCCGATCGCGCGTGGTACCGGGATGCTCATGCACAACCGCCAGACGCTCACCCACTAGACGATTAAATAGTGTGGATTTGCCCACGTTAGGCCGTCCAACCAGGGCGACAATAGGTTTGGTCATTCCGGGATCAGGGGGGCGGAATTGGAGTTAGCGGAATTGGAGTTGGCGGAGGGTCTGCCGTGATCGTGATTTTGATCGTGGAAGGGAATATCGGATCATGTTCCACGTCTGTCCGCGCGATGATCACTTGAGGGGGGATCTGATGAACACCGATATCCAGATCAAGCAGGTCCAAAATGACTCGCACGTCCTCAAGCTGGAGAGTATTGAGGGTGGGAAGCGGACCGTTCAGGATAATGTCAACCGCTTCAGGCGATAGCTGGGTGTACAGCCCATCGGTCAATCCACGCACCTCAATCAACCGACTGACGGTAATGGTCCCCTCAACGGGTGAGATGCTTGCTTTTACCAGCACTCCCTGATCTTCGACTGGAGAGACCCCCTGCGGCAAATCTAGCGAGAGTCGCCTCTCGAGATCGCGCGTTGCACCGGTCAGGTCGAAGGGAAAAGTGAGAACAAACCCTGGAAGGCCTTGCAGCGCGGTCGGATCGGATGAGAAGACCGTAATAACTTCGGGAGTAACTGAAACATCGGTTAGCCGGTAGCCGGCTTCGGCGAGCTGCTCTACACCCTCAAAATTGGGAACCACGGAAACCAACCTAAATCTTTCACGCGGCTCGATGGCAACGCGGACCTGTGTCACCTCCGGATCGAGTTCGACTCCTTCGACGATGTTGCCGTCGGCGTCGACAGCCGCGAGCGAGGTTACCTGCTCGAAATCCTCCCGCCGTTCAAGCACGTTGACGGCTGCTACCACCGAGACGACACGATTGACTTGTGAGAGGGGGCCCAGGATAATCGCTCGCTCGGGGGAGGAATCAACAAGGGTGGTGCGGAATCCGAGCTGAGGCTCTCCTATGATTTCGATTTCAATGTCCAAGCTCGCAGTCGCCGCACGCTCGAGGGTTAGAGAGATCGATCCCGGATCCCAATCAGTGACTTGCGCGGGGCGAACATCCACACCGGTCTTAACGGCCAGCACATGAGTGCCTTCTTCCAGACCCGCCAAATTTACGGCCAGGACGACGTTATCCAGTCCGATCTGTTCCCAGACAGACAAGGGAGCGCGTACCGTAATGATTCCCGTAGCGGGAGGGGCTTCGCCGACGATTAGTAGGCTCTGGCGCAAGCCTGAGTAGTCGATCGGAAGCGGACCCAGCTCGCGGGTCTCTGTGGGGTCGGCATTGGTAACCGCCACGATCCACACCGCTAACGCCAGGATGAAGGCTAGCAGCAGTGAGCCGAGATTCCTCCAGAGCCAGCGTAGCATGTTCTGGCGTGCTAGTCGCCGGTAGCCCCAGCGCGACTGGCCCTGACCAACCAGCGGTTTAGCCAATTGGGAAGCCCGGCCAGCCGCCGAGGGCGGTAGAACGCAATGAGAATATTGCGCAGTCGGCTGCGATCCAGCCTGCGGATCATCCGCCCGTTGTGGGTGATTGAGATATTGCCCGTCTCCTCGGATATCACCACCGACACTGCATCACTGACCTCGCTAATACCGAGCGCCGCGCGGTGGCGCAGCCCGAGCGTTCGCTCGGCCCCGCGCGAGAGCGTTCCTCCTGACGATAGCGGCATGACGACCGAAGCGGCCGCCACACGGTCATCGCGGAGGATCACGGCCCCGTCATGCAAGGGAGTATTGACGTAGAAGATCTGAAGCAGAAGTTCTGTCGAGAGTTTGGCATCCAGCGCCACCCCCGTCTCAATGTACTCACCGAGCCGGTCCTCCCGTTCAATGGTGATGAGCGCTCCATGACGAATCTCGGACAGCCGCTCGCTTGCGCTCACGATCAGATTTACGGTTCGCTCGGCCTCCGCCGGCTCCGAGTACAAGCTAAAGAATGATCCGGCACGCCCCACACGCTCGAAGGCCCTCCGGATTTCCGGGGCGAATACGACCGGGATCACGAAAAGCAATGCGGGTAGCGTGGCGCTCAGAAGTGATTGAAAGCCAGGCAGCGGCAACAGGCCGGTCAATAAAGCCATCACGATGATCAGCAGCACCATTCCTCTCAAGAGCACGACCGCTCGCGTACCGCGCAGCAGACTGATCACAAAGAAAAACACTGCGCTCACAAGCAGCAGGTCCAGGATAGCGAGCGGATCCACTCGTTGCAGGAAAAAGGAGATTTCGTCAGCCAGGTTGCTCATTTGCCTTTTCGCGCTCAATCATCCCACATTGCGCTAAATCTCGCATTAGGGACCATAGATTGAAACCCGGGAGGTGGCGGTCAGCCGCGCCGAAGGCGGATAGTACGGAGGGACGCGCTACTGCTTTTCCTTCAGGTTCTTGAGCAGCTCTACGTAACCCTCCATATCGGGAGGGTTCAGGTCGACGATGGCTTGAATGCTGCGAACGGCGTCCTCGTTTTGGCCGGCATCCAACTGGATTTCACCTAAGGCGTCATACTGCGCAATGGCATCGGCAGTACGTCCGGCGGCCTTATAGGCTTCCGCAAGCCGGGCGTGCAGCGCCTGGCGCCCTGGATGCTCGCGGGCCATCTCTTCCAGTAGGTTGAGCGCCTCCGCGCCGCGGCCGGAATCGACCAAGAATTCGAGGTAGCTGTCGAGCTCTTTGGCGGCCTGGTCTTCCTGGCCAATGCGCAGATTGAGATCAATGAGGCTCACGCGTGCCTTGTCGTCGCTGGGATCGATAGTGCGAATCTGCTCGTAGACCCGCAGCGCCCGCCGCTGATCGAGCCGGGAAAGGTCGATGTCGCCCATCATGTGAAGGATCCGTAGCGACCAGCCGTTACCCGTCGACATCTGCTGGGAGAGGCGCAGCGAATTGGCCAGTGTCTTGCGAGCTAGATCAATCTCGGCCATATCCTGATAGAGCTCTGCCAGCTCGAGCGACTGGTTGAGTGCCTCGTCGCCACGATCTTGCTGGACTAGCAGCTCGATCAACCGCGTGCGTGCGGGTAGATCCACCGGCGAATGCTGCAAGATCTTCATGTACACATCCGCGGCCTGGGCGCTCTCCCCACGCACGCGGTGCGTCTCGGCAATCATTGAAAGCTTTTCGTAACCAGCCTCGGTTCGCCCCGAGGCAATTTGAATTTCCGCCATGCGGCGGTGGAGCGTCAGGTAAGTGGGGGCATAGTCAAGCGCAAGCATGGCTTCCTCCAGTGCCGAGGAATGCAAGCCCTGGTCCATCAAGCGGTCTATGCGCTTCATAGACTGCAGGACCTTGTCGGTGTCCCCGACCGCCAACATTTCTGCGATTGGCACAACGCTGACCCCATCGCTTTCCTTCTCAAGCTCCTCTCGCGCTTCTTTGAGTCGCTGAAGCCACTCGGGACCGCTGAGGAACTCGAGCGTGTTGTTGACCATCTGTTTGAGTGCCTTTTTATCTCCCTCCGTCTCAGTGGCCAACAAGGTCTCATAGTACTCGTTTAGATCGCTGGACTGACCTCGTTCAACGGTCAGGCTGTCGGCCAATTTGAGTGCCTGCAGCAGGTATCTCGCTGCCTCAGGCAGATCACCCTTCTCCTTTGCAAGCTTGCCTAGCGCCAGATTTCCCCCCAGCGCGAGGCCTGGATGGCCCAGGGAGGTGATCAGATGCTTGCGCGCATTGTCCGTGTTTCCTACTTCCTTATGCAGTAGACCCAGGTTGTAGTGGGCGGCTGGGTGATCCAGGCCGCTGTCCATGGCACGTTTGAATTCCTTGATCGCTTGCTCGGTATGCCCGCGAGTCTGTAGGTCAATCGCTTCCGCAAGATAGCGATATATCGCGGTGGAGGGTTGAAGCTCGCCCGTCTGACCGCTGGTGATGTCGGACATCCCCAGGCCCTGCTCTTTGCTGCTATCCTGCGGCTCCTCAAAGAGGATTCCGGCCAGGATCGTGAGCGCTTCTCCCTGGGCCGCAGACTCTGGGTCCTTGAGCTGCTCATCTTCTTGGATGGGGTCGTCGCCTTCGTCGCGAAGGAACTCCTGAACCTGCGCCATGCGCAGTGGCGCCGTACCGCCACGCGGCTGGCTGGGGGCAGGCAGATCCTTGCCTTGGTTCAGCAGACGCAAGTACAGGGTGGCGTCTGAATCTCCCGGGAGGATGGCCAACGAGCGCTGGACGGCCTCTTTGGCGCGGTCCGTCTTCGCACCCTTCTGCAATATGGAGGCGACGGACAGATACTCCAATGCTGAATCTCGGGTGCGCCCGAGGCGCTCATACGTAAGGGCAAGCCGCGATCGGGCCGCCAGATTCTCGGGATCGAGTCGGGCAATATGTCGCCAATTATCGACCGCCTTGCCCGCGTCCTTGCGCCGGATATACATATCCGCCGCATCCTCGCGGGCCTGGACGGAATCATCGATTTTTCCCAGCCGCTCGTAAATCTCGGCGCTCTTCTCGATTGGGATAGGGTCATCCGGAGTGGACTTAGCCGCCGTTTGATAGGCGATGAGTGCTTCGTCGAGCTGACCCGTCTCGAGTAGGGCCAGCGCTAAACTGTTTAGCGCATTCGGATGATTGGGAAACTCCGCCAGCGCCTTGCGATAGAACTCAATAGAGCGGTTCCACTGCAGATCCCAGGCCGCGGAGTGGCCGAGTCGCATGGATTCGTTAAAAAGGTCTTCGCGTCCTGCCATTGGGCTGGCGATTCTAGCACAGGGGGGCGGTCAGGCCAGTCCCACGATGCGTGCCTAAAAGAAAGGCAGCGCAGCTAGCTCTTGAGGGGCTTCATCTGCTCCCAGTTCGGGCCGGATTTCGCGTCGGTCCTGAGTGGGACCTTCAACTTGTAGGCACCCTGCATTACCTCTTGAACGAGTTTGGCTGTCATCCTCAGTTCCTTTTTTGGAACTTCGAAAACTAGCTCGTCATGCACCTGAAGCAGCATGTCAGCATCCAGCCCGGCCCCTTCCAGTTCACCAGGCAGCGCAATCATGGCAAGCTTGATGATGTCTGCAGCACTGCCTTGAATGGGTGAGTTTACGGCCTCTCGCTCTGCCCGGGCGCGTACTTGGGCGGGGCTGGGCTTACCGTCCTTGGCGAGCTGGGGGAAGTAACGTCTGCGGCCCAGCAATGTCTCCGTGTAGCCGTCATCGGCTGCCTTTTCACGAACGCGATCGATGTAATTCCGAACGCCCGGGAAGCGCTCAAAATAGACTTTGACAAACTCTTCCGCCTCCGCGAGCGTGAGATCGGTCGCACGCGTAAGCCCAAAGGGGCTCATCCCGTAGATCAAGCCGAAGTTGACGGCTTTTGCCCTGCGCCGCTGCTCGGAGGTCACCGACTTGAGATCGGTGCCGAAGACTGCCGCCGCCGTGGCGGTGTGGATATCCTGATCTTCCTTGAAAGCCTTGATCATCGCTTGGTCATTCGCCACATGGGCCACGACCCTGAGCTCGATCTGTGAATAATCCACCGCGAGCAGTGTATGGGCCCTAGAGGCGACGAAGGCGCGTCGAATCTGACGCCCCAGTTCTGTGCGGATGGGGATGTTCTGCAGGTTCGGATTGGCCGAGGCCAGGCGGCCCGTGACGGCGCCGGTCTGGCTGTACGAAGTGTGAACCCGCCCAGTGTCAGGGTGGATCTGATCCCGAAGCGCATCGGCGTACGTTGATTTGAGTTTCGCCATCTCCCGGTGTTCGAGCACAAGTGCCACGGCTTCGTGCTCCTCCTTCAGCGCGCCAAGGACGTCTGCAGCCGTGGAGAACTTGCCAGAGGCGGTCCTTCGAGTGCCGTCGGGCGGCTTGAGAGCCAGCTCCTCGAAGAGTACGTCCGAGAGCTGCTGGGTAGAGTTCACGTTGAATGGGTGACCGACCATGTCATATAGCTCCGCCTCGATGGCGCCCAATCTCTCTGCCAGTTCATCGGAAAGTCCGGCCAGGAATTCCGTATCCAGACCAATGCCGGTCATTTCCATGGCGGCCAAGACGCGTATCAGAGGCATTTCCAGATCCTTGAAGAGCGCCAGTTGTCCGCGTTCCTTCAGCTCTTTTTCCAGGATGGGGCGCAGCCTCAAGCAGATTTCGGCGTCGGCGGCGGCGTAAGGTGCCACGTCGGCAATAGGCACTTCAGCCATCGTCTTTTGCTTACGGCCGGTGCCGATCAGTTGGTCGATGGGCGTCATCTCAATTCCCAGTCGTACCCAGGCCAGAGACTTAAGCCCAAGGTTGCGGGAGGAGGGGTAGGCGAGCCACTCCGCCATCATGGTATCGAAGACGAGTGGCTCCGCCGCCAGGCCATAGCGCGCCAGGAGCGTGTAGTCGAACTTGAGGTTATGACCAACCTTTTCAATCTTTGGATCGGTCATCGGCTTCGAAATCGCCTCGATGACTGTCTCGAGCTCGAGCTGCTGCGATCCCGCTAGATCTGGCAAATGCCCCACCGGCAGGTAGTAGCCCTGCCCGGGTTCAACTGCCAGTGAAATTCCCACGAGATCGGAGTTGATCGCATGCGGAGCGGTAGTTTCGACGTCGAAGGCGATCGCTTTTGCCCGGTTGAGGCGCTTCGCAAGCGCCTCGAGCCCCTCCGCGGTATCCACAATGATGGTCTCGGTGTCCGGTCCGACCTTAGCCTCGCTGAGGTAGAGCTCGTCGCCCTCGCCCTTCCCCAGCCGATCCAGCAGGGTTCGGAACTCCAGCTCTCGAAAGAGCGCCACAATGCGATCGCGGTCATATCCCTGTGCGCGGCAACTATCCAGATCGAAGTCGATGGGCACATCCGTAACGATTTCGCCCAACTTGCGGCTCAGTTCAGCATCCTCCCGTCCCGCCTCCAGTTTTTTTGAGAAGCGAGGCGGAATGTCATCCAAATGCGAGTAGATGCCCTCCAAATCATCGTAGTCCTGCAGCAGGGAGGTAGCCGTTTTTTCGCCTACCCCCGCCACTCCGGGGATGTTGTCGCTCTTGTCTCCAACCATCGCCTTGAGATCCACAAGCTGCGAAGGCTCAAGCTGATATTTCTCCCTTACTTGCTTCGGACCGTAGTCGATGGCCTCGGACAATTTCAGCCCTGCCAGCCGGATAACAACCTGGTCATCTACAAGCTGAAGTAGGTCCCGATCTCCGGTCAGGATGATGACCTCCACGCCGTTGGCTCCTACGCGCTTGGCGACCGTTCCCAGCACGTCGTCCGCTTCATAGCCGTCTGCCTCCAGGATCGGGATACCGAAGGCCGTTACAACCTCTCGGATACGCTCAATCTGCAGACGAAGATCATCCGGCATCTTTTCGCGTGTCCCTTTGTAATCGGGAAAAATCTCGTCACGAAAGGTTTTGCCAACGTCAAATGAGACAGCCAAGTACTCGGGCGATTCCTGCTCCAAAAGCCTCAGGATCACCGAAGTAAACCCGTAGGTGCCGGCGGTCGGCTCTCCGGCGGTGGTCATCCAACGCGCGGGATCGCCACCGCGGGTCAAGGCGAAGTAGGCCCGGTAGGCCAGAGCGTGGCCATCGATCAAATAGAGATGGTCTGCATCTGTCATCTCGGAACCCCTATGATCCTGGGGGCGAGCCAGAACGCCCGATCCTCATCAAACGCGCCGTTCGATAGCACCGCTAGCACGAACTCAACTGAGCTGCCCGCCAGCGCTGATAGATCGACCTCGAGGATCCGAAAATCCCCGTCATAGGTTTCATCCCACTCTCTGAGCGGCTGCAGGTCGCCTCCGTTCTTTCGATAGTTGAGCTGCATCGTCATGTCACAAGCGACCGCATCGAATAAGCAACCGATAACCGCGCGGAACTCGTCGCCGTCTTCGACATCAAAGGCGGGGAATCTGCCGCTGATCACGCCGTTGTTGACCCACTGTGGGTGTGTAAGGAGCGCTGGCTCATTCTCGGTGCGGCCACCTTCCAATGTCGGCGAGTCCAGCTTTAAGACAAATCCTTCCGCGTCGGAATCCGTTCCCGGGCACGACAGCTCGCCGGCACCGGTACGCCAGATGGCTTCGCAATATTTCTCAACGAAGTCGTACACTACTTCAGGTGCCTGGGATCCTACAACGATCTGGACGAAGAACGGCGTATCTCCATCGTCACCCAATCCAAAGACCACACCATTGGGAGTGCGCAGTTTCCAATCTCCGCGATGAGTGCCGTCCGCGCTGGGAGCCGTCAGACTGACTTCTATATCGACGGTGCTTCCCGGGGGTATTGTTCTCGGCAATGGGGCCGAGGGTGGCCCCGCCATGATATTGCCGCCGTCGAAGACGACATCGTATTCGGCAGTCCAGGTACAGGTGCCCTCGTTACGCAGCCTCCAGATCTTGTCGAAGCTGTCGCCAGCAGGGATGTTCGTATCGTCGGGAACGGTGACGTCCTGTACGAACCCCACCTCGTTCGTGCAATCTGGAGTCGGTGAATCGGTTGGCGGCAGCTCGATCGTCGCGGTGGCGATCGGAGCCAAACCCTGGATTTCCGTGGCTTCGACGATGGGTTGGGTGGCAGAAACCCGTGTGAGCTGCGCTGAAACCGTCTCGGCTGCGGAAGTCGCTAGCCCATCCTCGTCAGTCTGCGTCTGCAGCCCCGGATAATTGCAGGCCACAAGCAGAAAGCAGGACAGCACCGCGACGGGCGCTAATCTCGACATCGGGAATGCTCCTCTAATCCGACTTGAGGTTCTCAATTCAAGACTGGAAGAGGTACGAGGTCCTGCCCTTCGCTTTCACTAACGAGCGCTCCACGCAGGCTCCATGGGCCAGTATGCTCGACCTTGACCCTGACCAGACTGCCTACAAGGAGTTCGTCCGACTCGAAAAACACGAGCTTGTTCGTGTCCGTGCGGCCCATCCATCGACCGCGGCGCTTTTTTTCGACAAGAACTTCGACCTCACGACCGAGATGGGTGGCATTAATTTCGGACGAAACGCTTTCTTGAAGCTGCTCTAGCTCCCGGAATCTTCGCATCTTTTCGACTTCGGGTACATCGTCGACCATGCGCCGTGCGGAGACGGTTTGAGGTCGGGGCGAATATCGCGCTAAATGGGCGACATCAAGTTTGAGTTCGCTCAGCAGGTCATACGTACGCTGGTATCGGGTTTCGCTCTCACCAGGAAATCCGACAATGATGTCGGTGGCGATTGAGCCGTCAGGAAGGCGCCGGCGGATCCGCTCAATCAATCTTCGATAATCGTCTACGGTATACCCTCGGCGCATTCTACGGAGCACTTCGTCATCACCGGCCTGTGCCGGTACCTCGATGTGAGGGCAGACCTTATCGAGTTCCTGAACCACGTCGAGCAGCTCATCGGTCATCCAATTGGGGTGCGAAGTTAGAAAGCGAATACGTCGAATATCGTCAATCTCGTGAACCGCGCTAAGCAGCTGGGCAAGACGAGCGCCATCCGGGATGTCCATTCCGTAGCGGTCTACGATCTGGCCCAGCAACGTCACTTCACGAACACCCTGCGCGGCAAGGTCGCGCACCTCCGCTACGATCTCTCCCAAGCTTCGGCTGCGCTCCGCCCCTCTTCGGTAGGGAATGATGCAAAAGGTGCAGGCATGTGAGCAGCCGTAGACCACCGGAACATGAGCGGAGATGAGCCGACCCTGCTCGTGGGCCGGGAGCCGGAAATCTCCGTCCATCACTGCGAATCGCTCGGACGTATCGCTTATTTCGATGGCATGCGCCTCGGTCTGTATCAAGTGTTCGATGAGCGGATTGGGGTCGGACGGGGGAGAGAAGACGTCCACATAGGGGTATTGCTGCTCGAGCTCCGCGCTGCCCTTTATCCCAACCATGCAGCCCATCAAATTGAGCACCATATCCGGCCGCTGCTCCTTGAGCGGGCGCAGAGACGATAGCCGTCCATGTGCCCGATCCTCAGCGCTCTGACGCACGACGCATGTATTGAGCACGACGACGTCCGCCTGCTCCGCCACGGGCGTGGGGCGATAGCCCAGCCGTTCGAGCTCCGATGCTACTCGCTGAGAATCGGCCACGTTCATCTGACAGCCGGAGGTCCAAATGTGGTAGCGCACGAGCGACATTATACTGGACCCACTTTGAGGCGCGTGGCTGAGGACCGTTTAGGCCGTATTTTGACCGCTGCTTTGCTGGTCTCTCTTACGGCCGGCTGTACCCAGAGAACGCTGCTTCCTGTGTCGGAATCCCCGCGGTCTCCCACTTCCCTCCCAGCAGTTACCGCAACCCGGGGTGTGGCGACCGAGCAAGTCCCGACGGCGGTTCCTATTGATAAATGCACGGAGGCGGCCGGATCACTGCAGGCAGGCGTCTACCGCGGCATCGCTGTGGCGCAGGACATCCCCTTCAACCTTTATCTGCCGCCCTGTTACGACGCACAGGCCCGGCATTATCCAACCCTATACTTGCTCCACGGCTACCCCTATGACGAGGCGCATTGGGAGAGTCTGGGCGCAATCAAGATCGCCGACGATGGTATCGGAGCGGGGGAGTGGCCGCCCTTTATCATGGTCATGCCGCTGCAGCCCGAGCCCTTGTTTCGGGGCTCGGACGGTGGTCCGGGATCCTACGAAACGGAGTTACTAGAGGGTCTCGTGCCATTTATTGAGAAAAACTTTCGCAGCGACCCGTCCGCGAGAGCATTGGCAGGCATTTCGCGGGGAGGGGTTTGGGCGCTCGAAGTCGCATTTCGCAATCCGCAGGAGTTTGATTCTGTGGCAGCGCTGAGCCCGGCACTGGCAGTCAACAGCGCCCGCCCGCCTTACGACCCCTTCGTAATCGTTGCCGACTCGGATCGGTATCCTCGAAGGATTCTGCTGCTGGCGGGCGATGAGGATTGGGCGGCCGTCGAAACGAAGCGACTGAGCCAGGCTCTGAACGGAGCCGGAGTAGAACATATGTTCAAAATTTCAGTAGGAGATCACTCCGATGAGACGTGGGCCGCCGTAATGGGTGAGGTGCTCGGCTTTTTGGCCCTTGGGGCGGGACCCTAGCGCGGTGTTTCGTGTACAATGGCCGCGCTGGAGGAAAATAGATGACGGAGGATGACCGCTCCGCGGCGGAAGTAATCGACGCGTATCGGCGTAAGCGGGAGCGGATGGTTCCGTTCTTGCTGGGAGCGCTGGCCGTCGTGCTCTTGGTTGGGGGGTTATTCCTGGTCGTCATCTGGTTCACAGGCGACAGTCCGCCTGCGCTTCCCGCTTTTCTGCGCTCTAACACGGAAACGCCAGAGCCTACCAGCACTCCACAACCTGCTACCGCTACACCGGAACCTTCGGCGACGCCGGAGCCCACCGAGACGCCCAGCCCAGAGCGGCCTTTAACTTATATCGTCGAAGAGGGCGATTCGCTGGCCTCAATTGCCGATCAATTTGGGGTGACCATCGACCAATTGATCGCAGCCAACAATCTTGTGGACCCGAACAACATCGGAGTCGGATCGCAACTGATCATCCCGGATCCGGATGCAGATCTCCCAACTGAAACGCCACTGCCCGAAACGCTGGTGCCGGGTTCGACGATCGAATACGTTGTCAAGTCGGGGGACAATCTCCAAACAATCGCTGAGCGCTTCAATAGCACCGTTGAGGCCATCGCCGAAGCCAATGATCTGGACCCCACGGATGTGCTCTTCGTGGGCCTGAGGCTGATTGTTTCGGTGAACATCGTCACGCCCGTTCCCACCGACACGCCCAGCCCGTTCACGGATACCCCAACTCCAATTCCCTAACGCGTCTCTTGGCTAGCAGCAAGAATCTGCGACTTTGCGCGGATGCTAGGGCAGTTATTTGTAGGTTCCGCCTTGCGTATTACACATCAGAGACCGGCACGGTCCCCCGCGACCTCGATCGCGGCCCGGATTTCAACTACCAATCCGGAATCTTGTTCGATCTCCAAAGCAGCTCGGAGCGCCTCGACCTCCCCCAGCTGGCCCAAAGCCCAAGCGGCGTGGGCGCGAGGGATGGGGTCTGCCTCCTCAGAAAGTAGTCTCACCAGATCTGGAATGCTCGAACGATCCTCCGAGTTGGCGGCTGCCAGGGCCGCGTTGCGCAGCAGTCCCGCATGTTTGGCCCGCTTGAGAGGGCTCTTGCCGAGTTCGCGGCGATAGCCTTCCGGAGAGAGCTGAAGAAAGGCTCGCGGATGGGGATCCTGGAGAAACGGTCGGGCCTGGAAAGCAAGATCCGTGGTGGGTTCCGCAAAGCGAAGGTTCCAAGGACAAACCTGCTGGCAGATGTCGCAACCAAATACCCAGTCGTCGGTTAGTGGACGGAGTTCATCAGGAATAGCACCCTTCAGCTCGATCGTGAGGTAGGAAATACACCGGGTAGCGTCGAGGGTGCGGTCTGGAAGGATGCACGCCGTAGGGCAAGCTTCGATACAGAGCGTGCATTCCCCACAATGATCGGTCTTGATCGGCTCGTCTGGCACCAGCGGAAGGTCGAGCAGCAATTCGGCCAGGAAGAAATAAGAGCCATGTTGAGGGCTGATCAGGCAGGTGTTCTTGCCGATCCAACCCAGACCGGCCCGCTGCGCAAGCTCGCGCTCGAGAAGCGGGCCCGTGTCGGTGTAATAGCGATTCTTGATCTCTCGGCCGAGCCGCTTTTCCACGCTCGAGATGAGCTGCTTGAGTCGATCGACCAGCACATAGTGATAGTCTTCGCCAACCGCGTAGGCGGCCACTCCGCCCTGGGTGCGTTGCTGCGGAAGATAATTTACCGCCAATACCAAGATCGACTCGCATTCCGGCAAGATTTCCCTGGGGTTGGCCCGGTGGTGCCGTGCCCGATCGGTCTCAAGGTAGGCCATCTCCCCGTGCCGGCCCGCTTCGATCCACTTCTCGTATACCTCGAGATGGGGCGGAGGTTCGGGAGTGGTGACACCTACCAGGGAGAATCCGAGCCGCCGCGCCTCGGTCTTGGCGAACTCGGTTAGATCTCGCATCTGCTCTCTATCGAACTCTTGGGCCATGTTCTGGGTTCCCAAATAGCATACCCTAGCGGTATGCAGGACGCCCCCTGTCTAACAGATCTCTTAGAGCATGGTGAAGCTGCGCACGATAAAATCCCTCAGTAACCGATCGATCGTACATGGTACGGAAGATAATCGAAGAGAGAAATATGAGACGGAGACTCTGGATACCCATGCTGATCGTCGGGGCGCTGATTGTCGGAATCTTAGTGATTCGACCCGGCCCCGAGCCCGAGGCCGCAACGGAGCGCACGGCCGTGATTGAAACCGGCCCACTCCAAGTCTGGGTCACCGGAACGGGAAGGGTCGAACCTGCTTCGCAAGCGGCGCTGTCCTTCAAAACCGCGGGCACGCTGGGCGAGATTGCGGCTGAGGTCGGTCAGAAAGTTAAGGCCGGCCAAATTCTGGCCTCGTTAGATCCGGGTTCACTGGACCCGGGTCTGTTGGAAGCAGCGGCGGATCTGATCGCAGCTCAACAAGTGCTAAATGATCTACTGGAAGACCCCACCGAGCAACAAATTACACAGGCCGAGATGGCTCTAGCACAATCCAGGGATGCGCTGAAAGACGCAGAAATTAAATGGACCAACCAGCAGGCGGGCTACCGGGCCAACGCGACGACGATTCGGGCCGCTGAGGCGGAATTGGCCTTGGCGAAGGAGGCCATGAAGATCGCGGAAAGAAAAGCGAATAAGTTCTCGTCCGGCGATCCGGAACACGCTCAAGACTATAAGAACTATGCCGCAGCGGTACAACGCCATCAGTTGGCCCTTGCGAGTCTCAACTGGTATACGGGTAATCCAAACGAGACGGATCAAGCACTTCTAGACGCGGGGGTAGCGAGCGCAGAAGCTGACTTGGCTCAAGCCATGGATGACTTGGCCGACCTCCGGGCCGGACCTGAAGCGTCGGACGTCGAATCCGCCGAGGCGCGGCTGCGTGCAGTGCGGGCCGTAGTCGATCAGGCGCGGCTGATCTCGCCTATCGAAGGGACTGTTATGTCGGTGGGACACGGGGTAGGAGACAGCATTCTTCCGGGGGAAGTCGAGATTGTGATCGCCGATCTGAGCTCACTTCATATTGATACGAAAGCGGATGAGTTAGATGTTGGAGTAGTGGCCATTGGCCAAATGGTGGAGATCACTCTGGATGCCCTCCCGGGTCTGATTCTTGAAGGGTCAGTCGCGGGAATCGATCTGACGCCTGACATAGGATCAACCAGCACGCAATATCCGGTGCGCGTTGAGCTGAAATCCATGGATGATAGGGTAAGGGTGGGCATGACCGCCGCAATGAGCATCCTCGTGGCCGATGAGGAGGATGCGGTGCTAGTTCCCAATTGGGCACTCGGCTTCGATCCGGAAACCAGCGAAATCATCGTCTTTGTAGTGGACGGAGAAGATCGCGAGCGGAGACACATTGTGCTTGGGCTGCGCAACGACACGTTTAGCGAGGTGCTTTCTGGGCTCGAGCCCGGCGAAATCATTAGTGCTTCGATCGAGGAGCGACCGCGCGGGAATGGAGGCTTATTCTTCGGTGGTGGCTAGCTCCAATGGACCGGTGATCGCGGTCAAGGACCTTACCCGGACCTATTTGCTTGGCGAGGTTGAGGTCAGGGCGCTGCGCGGTGTCTCCTTTGAGATTGAGGCCGGGGGTCTGCTCGCGGTAATGGGACCCTCCGGCTCTGGAAAATCCACGCTCATGAACCTGCTGGGGTGCCTGGACAAGCCTGATTCGGGAAGCTACCTGCTCGAGAGTGAAGAAGTCGGCCGGCTAAATGATGATCAGCTAGCTCGAATAAGGAGCCGCAAGCTCGGCTTCGTCTTTCAGACCTTCAACCTGCTGGCACGCACCACCGCGCTCGCCAACTGCGAACTGCCAATGCTATATGCGGGAGTTCCGAATGGTGAACGTCGGGAGCGCGCAGAGCGGGCATTGGAGTTGGTGGGGCTTGCAGATCGGATGAAACATCACCCGAATGAGCTGTCTGGCGGCCAGCAGCAGCGAGTAGCGATCGCGCGGGCATTGGTCAATGATCCGGCCATCATCTTCGCCGACGAGCCGACCGGGAATTTAGACAGCAAATCGGGCATCGAAGTGATAGAGATCCTGCAAGGCCTTAACCGCAATGATGGAATCACGGTCTTGTTGGTGACCCACGATCCTTTTATCGCGCGACACACCGACCGAGTACTCCGTCTGCAGGATGGACGCATCGTGGCCGACGAAGCAATCCACCATGCTTTGATCGCAGGGGAGGCCGAGCGGCCATCCAACCTCGATCTGGAAGAGGAGATCGCCTGAAGATGGGTTTGATGGCAAGCGCTCAGGTCGCACTGCGGGCCCTGTCATCCAACAAGCTTCGTTCTGCGCTTACGATGCTGGGCATCATCATTGGCGTGGGGGCAGTAGTGACCCTGATGTCGGCGGGCAATGCGGTCCGGGGGTTCATCACGGATCAGTTCCAGAGCATCGGTTCCAACCTTCTGTTTGTGGCGCCCGGCACCTTTGAAACTCAACGGGGTCCAGGGTCGGCACCCTCGGGGAAGGGACTGACCAACGGCGACGCCAATGCCTTATTGGATCCGTTTCTGGCGCCCGACGTAGCGGCAGTCACGCTCGAACTCACCGGCTCTGACGTCGTAGATAGCGGCGGCGAGGAAGCGTTCTTATCTATCTCCGGAGTAAGCCCGAATTACTCAGAGTTGAGGAACGCTGGGCTCAGCGCGGGGCGTTTCTTCAATATAGGAGATCAAGTGGCCGAATCGCGCGTGGCCGTGATTGGGCCGATCGTTGTGGACGAACTGTTTCCTGAGAATGCTCTCCCAATAGATGAGCAGATCCGGATAGGAGACGTGCCCTTCCGAGTGATCGGGATCTTGGAATCAAGGGGTGGATCTGCCTTCGCAAATGAAGACAACGTCGTCTATATCCCGCTTTCAACCGCCCAAACGCGCGTATTTCCCTCCCGCGGAAGCCGGGGCGATTTCCACATCTCCGTGATTTACGCGCAGGCGGTGAGTGAGGATAGAACGAGTGAAGCGGCGGAGCAGATTGAGAATGTGCTGCGCCAGCGGCACGAGATCATGCCCGGAGATGATGACGATTTCACCGTCATCAGCCAAGCCGAGATTCTCGCCTCCGCCGGGGATGTGTTAGGGGTCATCACTATTTTCCTGGGTGCGATCGCCGCCATTTCGCTGTTGGTTGGCGGCATCGGGATCATGAACATCATGCTGGTTTCCGTAACGGAGCGCACTCGAGAAATTGGTCTGCGCAAGGCAGTCGGCGCGCGCCGGCAAGATATCCGCAATCAGTTCCTGATCGAAAGCGTTGTACTGGCTGTAGTCGGTGGTGCGATCGGGGTTGTGCTGGGACTGCTGGGGACGCTGGGGATCGGCCTGCTGGCCTCGGATCTAAATCCCACGCTTTCGCTGCAGGCCGTCGCACTGGCCACGGGATTCTCTGCGCTGGTGGGGCTCTTCTTTGGAATTTATCCCGCCACACGCGCTGCGGCACTGAATCCAATTGATGCGCTTCGGTAAGAGTAGCGCCTAAGCGAGGTGCGGCTTGAGGTACTGCCCCGTGTAGGAGGCCTTATTCTCGACGATCTGCTCGGGGGTGCCTTCGGCGACCAGGCATCCGCCCCCGTCGCCGCCTTCCGGACCCAGGTCGATCACCCAGTCCGCCACCTTGATGACATCCGGATGGTGCTCAATGATGAGCACCGTGTTGTCCTGATCTACCAGCCGCTGCAGGACATCGATGAGTTTATGCACGTCGGCCGCATGCAATCCCACGGAGGGTTCGTCAAGCACGTAAAGCGTGTGTCCAGGTCCGCGCTTGGATAGCTCGCGGGAGAGCTTAACGCGCTGGGCCTCCCCTCCGGATAGGGTAGGAGCCGGTTGGCCAATCTTGATGTAGCCCAGCCCTACATCCTGCAGGGTTTCGAACTTGCGCATCATGGCAGGGAAGGCCTCGAAAAATTCAGCGCCTTCGGCGACCGTCATATCCAGGACATCGGCAATCGTTTTGCCTTTGAAGCGAACCTGCAGAGTCTCCCGGTTGAAGCGCGCCCTATTGCAGACTTCGCAGGGTACGTAGACATCCGGCATGAACTGCATCTCAATCCGGAGCTGGCCCTGTCCCTGACACGCCTCACAGCGACCGCCATGCACGTTGAACGAAAAGCGGCCGGGCTTGTACCCGCGCACTTTGGATTCGGGAAGCTCGGCAAAGAGCTTTCGGATGGGGTCGAACAGGCCCGTATAGGTACCGGGATTGGAGCGCGGTGTGCGGCCGATGGGGCTCTGATCGATGCTGATCACTTTGTCGACCAGCTCGACACCCTCCAACCGCTCGTATTTGCCTGGCATCTGACGCGAGCCCTGCAGCTCCCTGGCCAATGCTTTGTAGAGCACTTCGACCATCAAAGTGGACTTGCCCGAACCGGACACGCCCGTGATGCAGACGAAGCTTCCAAGCGGAATGTCCACCGAGAGGTCGTCCAGGTTGTTCTCACGGGCGCCGATGATCCTCAGGCTTCGGCCATTGCCACCGCGCCGGGCTTTCGGCGTTTCGATGCGTAGCTTGCCCGCAAGAAACCTTCCGGTCACGGACTTGCGGATGCGGGCCACCTTCTCAACGGTTCCCTCCGCCACAATCTCCCCACCCGCTTCGCCCGCGCCAGGACCGAGATCGATCAACCAATCTGACCCGCGAATGATGGCCTCCTCGTGCTCTACTACGAGAACCGTGTGGCCCAGGTCGCGCATTCCTTCCAGCGTGCGGATCAAGCGCTCGTTGTCTCTGGGATGCAGCCCGATCGACGGTTCATCCAGCACGTAAAGCACACCCATCAATCGGGAACCGATCTGCGTAGCCAGGCGAATGCGCTGAGCCTCGCCGCCTGAAAGCGTGGCCGCCGACCGATTCAGCGTCAGGTACTCGAGGCCGACATCCACAAGAAAGCTCAGCCGGTCGCGGATCTCCTTAAGAACCCGTTCGGCAATCTTGAGTTGACGCCCGTTGAACGGACCGGATTTCTTCTGCAGCTTCTCGATCCACTCCAGCGTGCGAGCCACCGGCCGCCCGGTGATCTCGACGATGTTCACTTCGGCGATCGTGACGGCCAACGCCTCGGGACGCAGCCGCTTGCCCTCGCACGCGGGGCACGGGCGCTCAGACATGTACTCCTGGATCTTGCCGCGGATGTAATCCGACTGGGTTTCCTGGTAGCGACGTTCCATATTGCCGACAATGCCCTCAAAAGCGGTGCTGAAGGTCGAGTTGCGGCCGTCGCGGCTCGAATACCGCACCGAGATTTCCTCACCATTCGTGCCAAATAGGATGAGGTCCAACATCTCCTCCGGAAGCTCCG
The DNA here is from genome assembly GCA_027298025.1 of Chloroflexota bacterium. Taxonomy (GTDB): domain Bacteria; phylum Chloroflexota; class Anaerolineae; order Anaerolineales; family E44-bin32; genus JADFRG01. Next base: position 38,139 of record JAPUGV010000093.1, read on the forward strand.
CAACCGGCGCTTCGAGATCAATCTTGTAGTGATCGGCTACCGCCTCCGCCATCTGCCAGTAGTAACCTTGCCGGTCACGGGCTTGGTGGGGCCACTCCATCGCTACCACAGCGCCTTCCGCAAGGGACAGCGATCGATCGGGGATGATCCGCTCTGGATCGATCTCCAGCTTACTGCCCAAGCCCTGACACTCCGGGCACGCGCCGTGGGGCGTGTTGAAGGAGAACGTGCGCGGTTCGATTTCGGCCAACGTGGTACCGTGCTCAGGACATGCCAGGTTTTCCGAGTAGGGGATATCGACCTTTGCGGTCAGATCGGATACCGTGATGGTGCCCTCTCCCCACTGAAGGGCGGTCTCCACAGAGTCGGTCAGCCGGGTCCGAAATGCGTCATCCGGCTCAGCCGGGATAATCAGCCTGTCCACGACGGCCTCGATGGTGTGGTTCTTATAGCGGTCGAGCTCGATATCCTCTTCGATTTCGCGCACTTTGCCATCTACCCGGGCCCGCACGAAGCCCGATCGCCTCAGCTCTTCCCATACCGCCAGGTGGGTCCCTTTGCGCCCGCTCACCAGCGGGGCCATGATCAGCAATCGAGATCCCTCCTTGAGACCCTCGATGGCCTCGACGATCTCCTGTGCCGATTGCTGCACAACTTCGCGGCCGCAGATTGGGCAATGGGGAACGCCGACTCGAGCGAACAGTAGGCGCAGGTAGTCGTAAACCTCGGTTACCGTGCCGACCGTCGAGCGCGGATTGTGGGATACGCCGCGCTGATCAATAGACACTGACGGCGAGAGCCCCTCGATGTAGTCCACATCCGGTTTGTCGAGCTGCCCGAGAAACTGGCGGGCGTAGGCGGAAAGCGACTCGACATAACGTCGCTGTCCCTCCGCGAAAATCGTGTCGAAGGCCAGGGAGGATTTTCCCGAGCCAGAGATCCCGGAGAGGACGACCAGCTTGTCGCGCGGGATGCGCACGGTCACGTTTTTCAGATTGTGCTCTCGTGCACCAACGATGGTGATCTCGTCTTGAGGCATAATTCGTACAACCGTTCTATTGAGGAACGCAATCCGGGATTATAACAGAGCGCTCATCAGACCCTAATTTCGCCTTATGGGAGAGGTTGACCTGGGTTGTCCCTAAGATTGAAAATCGGGAAGGAAGCTACTGACCGTGCATAAACGGTTCGCCGCACCACTGGCACTGCGTCTCGCCAAGCGGGCTGGCGGCCTGACATTTACTGCATATCGGGAGCTTGTTCTGTGGCTGTACGCCGCCCTCCAGATCCGCGGCCATCTTGACCACATCGGAAGCGCTCAGGCCAGCGGACTGGCCGGGAACGGCGGAGAAACGGACGCCGCGTGCGTCCTCGCTGATCACGTAGCCCTGATCCCGCAAGTTCGATGCAGTCTTCTCGCTGAAACTCGGACCCTCGCTCTTTTCAGCGGCCTTGAGCCTCGCTGCGAGAACCCCTCGCATTTGCTCTGGAACCTGCTCCAACAGATGCTCAGGCTCGCTGCCCGGCTTCAAGAGCTCGCGCAACTGTGCTGGATCCGTTTCAATGGGCTCCTCCGCCTCGGGCAGACGATCATCCTCGATCTGTTCTTCCCCCTCAGGCAGACTTAGGCTCTCGATTTCGGTGCCCGGAAAATCCTCCTGCACCGCGCCGACGAGCATGTCACCGATCTTTTCGGTTGGGGCTTGCGAGTCCTCCGGCAGATCTGCGGCAGATGGGCTCCCTGCGGCCTCGATCGCGTCCAGGTTGGGTTCTTCAGATAGATCGGGGGTGCAGCCGCAGTAGGGGCAAGGGGAATGGTTGGGCGCGGGAGCCCCACAGCCTGGACAGGTGCGTAGGTCCTGTTCCATGATGCCTCGCGTCAAATGCAGGCTATCTGGCAGACGGGGTCCGCACAATCACCAAATGGTCACTGATGCGACCCGAATTCGAAATCTCTGTCTAAGATGCTTTCGAATCTTCGTCCATAATTCGAGTCAACTTCCCCAGCAGCAGATCCGCGTTGGCGGTCGAAAACAGTTCAGCGTAGCCTCGATTGCGCCAGCCGAATGCCAACCCTTCACCGGCCCGAATGCGAAGCGTCGAACGAACAAATTGTGCATCTTCGGAGGGGGGCAATCGGGAGGACCTACGCAGCAGGAGCACCGCCGGTAGGCCGTAGCCCACCAGGCCTAATGTGGCAACCAGCAGCAGATCAAGCGCTCCAAGGTCGTTTGTGTTGACCCATCCGGCCGCCAGCGCGCCCACGATCAGCACCCCTGCGATCAGAATGGAACTCAGATGTGCGACGAGCCTGGCGGTCTTCTGCTCCTCGCTGCGCGCGC
>JAPUGV010000094.1 GCA_027298025.1 Chloroflexota bacterium
TCAGGACAGCAGGTGGTTAAGCCGATCTGCTCACGGACCCTCCAGCACTGCTTCGCGGATTGCGGCGGTGAGTACGCGGTAGTCGGGGAAGTCCTCGCAGTAGTTGTATCGATAGGCGAGTCGGACGACCCCCCCGCGATCCACAACGAACTCCCCAGGAAGGAGCCAGCTGTTATCTACGAGCGGCCTGCCTAAATCCTGACGCTCCTTGGCCAGGCCAATCCCGGCGTCAGGATCTCGATCAAGAAACTCATTCGGCGCATCGAAGAGAATCTGCGAGGGTTTCCCTTCTACCAGCCCGAAGGCCTCATAGGTTTCGAACGCCGGGTCACATAAGATGGGCATCGGCGGAAGTTCGTATTTCGCTGCATATGCGGCGGCCCGCTCCGGCTCGCCCTGTCCAATGATCAGCACCTCGGCTCCAGCGCCCTTGAATGCTTCAAAGTCCTTGTGAAGCATGCCGGCTCGCTCGATGCCGCATCCGCAACCATAGTGGCGCCAGAACAAGATCAGTGCAGGCTTCTCTCGCCAAAAGCTTGAGAGTTTGATCCGTTGCCCATCGGAATCGGGCAGTTCGAAGTCAGGCGCCTGGTCACCCACCTGGAGAGGGATCTTGGTCCAGCGAAGGCGCTGAGGGCCCCGCTTCCACCCGTCGAGCCATTCTTGTTCAGCGGATTTGATTTGCTCTTCAAGAATCGACATCGCTAGCTCCTTGCCAAGAACATGAGCGAAGGGTGGATGTTACTTTATCTGCCCGCAATCTGCGGCTCGAGGACGTCCTCGAAAGCTTCACCACGAGGTCCTGCACACCAACGTGGAGAACGATGAGTTTTCCACATTTGTAAAAATGCGGCGATGAGAACTCTAACTTCGTAGCCGTTCGTATTGAGCTCTTTGAAATAGCGTCGCCTGAACCCCGCCCGTGTGGGCGGCTGCTGCGACTAGCTAGGCCGCATTCAGATTTAGGAAGCAGGCCCGAATCTTTCTTGGGCTTTCGCTTTTGCTCGTGCAATTTCAGTCGCACGATTTCTAGGAGGGGAACCTGTTTCAAGGGAATCAATTAGCTGTTTGGTAATTATTGAGATCTCATTTACTGCCGTTTCAAATGCCGCTTCATTTAATTTTGATGGTTTCCCGAAGCCAGTGATTTTTCGCACGTATTGCAGCGATGAATCATAAATTTCTTCATCATTGGTGGGCGGATAGTAATTGAATAGAGTTTTGATATTTCTACACATTACAACCATCTCCAATCCGTTTGCCGGAGGCTGCCGAACGGCTGCCTGCTTGCCTGCGCTCGCTAGAGTGCACTCGAAAGAGTGTCCATGGAGAGCAAGGGCGTACCCCGCCCGAGATATGTTCGAATTCACAGCTCGCCGAGGCCGGGTCCGCTTGTCCTTGGTGAAGCCAAGGGGCTCCACTCGCAGAGTGTTCGGTCGAGTGGTTAGGCGGGCGCCTCTAATCTAAAGTTTAAGATACTGAGAACGTGGGCGGTCCAAGTTCTCATCCTTGGCGTCCGAAATCGCGATGAAGCTGCGGTGGGCGACCCTGTCTGGCTCCCCTTCATTTGCAATAGGGCTTCACGTTCGTTGTTCCAGCACTCCGATTGCAATAATACCTAATAAGCCAAATCCTAGGGTGAGCATTACGTCGACCCCCATCGATCCAACGATCACGATTCCTGTAACGATGCTCACAATCACTCGAGGAAGGGGCAAGGTGCCTGTCGCCCTCCACAGTGCTGCGGCCATCCCACCAACGAACAGGATAATGCCTAGTGCGAAAGCAACGGTTCCGGCCCGTGGCAACGATAGAGTCGGGTGCGCAATAGCTTCCTCGATCGCCGCCGCAGACGCAATCACACCAGCTAACATCAGAAAATGGATGATGCTGTAGGAATCTCTAGCCATCTTCGATCGTTCGGATCCATGACTTGAGGCTAATGCGTGTTCGAGTGTTGGCATAGCTCGAGGGAAGTAGATCCACCAAAAACCGCCTGTGATTGCAACTGCTAGGACCGCTACTATGAGCAATTGGCTCGTTAACACCGTATAGGTAATGCCGCTGGCAGCGACGATCAGAGTCTCACCAAGCGCGATAATGACGAACGAGCCGTGGCGTTCAGCAAAGTGCTCGGGATGCAGATTCCATACATCCGCCTGTCCGCTGACACCCGCGTTAACAAAATCCAGAATAATCGCAAGCCCCCAGAGCCAATACTGGGCTGTTCCACCAATGAACCCACCGATCAAGACAGCGAGCAATCCTCCACTCGACAAAACAATAAAGGTTCGAAGGGCCGAACGCAGAGCAAGGTTTTCCAAGGCTACCAAGTAATACAAGGCCATTCCGATCGTTCGCACCAAGGCGTAGGTAACGGCAAACCACAAGGAGCGGCCGCCAAAGGCCTCCGGAACCGCGATGGCCATAAACAAGGCAACTCCAGTCGCCATCAGCACGCCGAGTTGGACAATCGGATGTGTCGTATCCGCTGCGTTCAAGCTCCAGGTGAATTGAGTCCAGCCCCGCCATACGAACCGGAAAACTACGATCGCCTGAACTATGGCGATCCCGTCAAATCCATCGTGAAGCAGTCTAACGGCTTGGGTTACAGAGAATACAAATACGAGGTCGAAGAAGACTTCGATAAATGTGACCTTCTGATCTTCCGGGGAGACGATCGTGATGGGCGACATGTTTGCATCTACATCTGGCGGTACTGCACCGAAGAGAACTTTGGGATTCGCCCCGTTTGATCCCAGGCTTGGACAGGGCTCGTACGATTATGGCTCCAAGTCAGTGATGTTCATCGAGTTCCCTGTGACGAAGTTGTACGAGTCGACAATCAGTTGGAGGACCGTTTTCAGCTCGTCGAAAGTCTGAGGGGTGTAGAGCATCACCAGCCCCGGAACCCCCAACGATTCAGCGATGGGTTGAGCCTCGGCCCAACCGGCGTCAATTGCCTCGCGGGCTCGATCGAGCGGAAGTGAGGCATGCAGACTTCCGTCTGGGTGGATATGGGCGAACTCCCGTCCAGAAACAATTTGATCCGGTCGAGTAATTGGCACACTGTCATTGATCCAGAGCCCGCGTGCTCCAGGGAGCGAAAACGTCGAGGGGCGGTTTTCAACTCCGGGCAGTGCGAAAGCGCGCCGGAAAAGCTCTTCGTTCACCTCCGGTACTGGCTCAACGTCGATCTGCTGGTGGGGCACCGATCCGGTCGTTGCCGGTCTCGGGCTTTCCCGGTCTGGTATTGGCGAGTACGTCATGAGTAGCTCCCTATCGGGGGTACATGCACCGGTGCTCAGGGCTACCAAAGAGGCCCCTGCAAACATGCTCAGGTGGAGGAATTTCATAGCGGCGCGGCGGGTGCGTTGACCCGATCCGGCTTCATTTCGCGCGTTGGACATTCGACCGCCTGTGACTATTTTGCGAGCAGGGTGTCCGGTGGACCGCTCGGGCCCGGCGCCACATGAGCACGCCTATGATCACCAGCCACAGTGTGAGAAAGCTGGCAAACAGCATGCTGGTCACCAATGCAGGGAGGCCAGTCTAGGCCCGAACGAATCCAGTGATCAGTGACGCAATCGAGAGTACAACTGCTACCCAGCCCAGCCACCTGGGAAAATTATCGCTGAGCGCGACGGTAGGGCAGAAGCGTGACGCCGAAGACCACAATGATAAAGGTGCTGAAGAGACCGATGTCGATCTCCTCCATCATTTCGGCGATCGCTAAGGTTCCTGCGCCTGGTGCAGCTGCATAGATGCCGTGTACGACCTTCGGGGCGATGCAGCCAGAATTTAGGTGGACGCGTATCTAACGTTTGCTTCCATCAATCGGTCGATAGCCCCCTTCAGCTTGCGTGGTTTGAATCCCCATGGCCCTCTACCGCCCGCATAAGCCACCTTTCCATCAAGATCAATCAGATAAAGCCGGTCGGGCCAGGCCGCATACGCCTTCATCACCCCATCATCCATCTCATCCACAAGGGTAGGTATTCCATACTTCAACCGGACCTCACAAATTCCTGCCAGTGCTCGGCGTTCCGCAATCGTTCGCGGATCTCGAAAATCATGATTTCCCATGTACCATCCGTCTGTCGGATGGGCTTCCCGAATGTAGATCACAAGGAATTGGACCCGATCCCCGTACTCGGCATACAGATCCTGGAGGCGCACGGCCCCTCTTGCAAATGGCTCTCAGGTGAAACTGCCGAATATCAGCACAACAGGCTTTTTCCCGCGGAAGTCCGAAAGCCGAGCAGGATTTGCACCGCTTGCATCCCGAAGCTCGAAATCGGATGCTAGTTCGCCCCTCTTGGGTGCCTGAGGGCCGTAGCGTCTATGCCACTTGATGCTGTCTCGCAAGCTGCTGATTGTGTCACTCATCTTTACAAAAACCCCTTAGCATTGGTACTAAATTTGCATTCGCCCAACGGCTCCTTGCTTGTACTCGGAGAGTACTTGCCTATGCTCGCTCGATTGTACTCGCCAGAGTGTCCTTGCGAAGCATGGGCGAGCTGTGGAACATCCCGCAGCTTTTGGCAGAGAACGGCTCCGTCAAACCACCTCGAACACGAAACTAAGCCGAGGCAAAGTCCGCTTGGCTTTGGCAAAGCCGAGGGGCTCCAGCCGCGGGGTGCTCTCCCACGGGGATCCCATCAGGGTAGCGAGCGGTCAGCCTGCATCCGTTCCTCTTGCGTGTCCAAGGGGTCGATTTCATTCACTGTAGAGATCTCCTGCCAAATACTTCAGGCCAGTGTCGACTGCCACAGTAGCGACCCTCTTGCCTTCGCCAATTTCTTCTGCTAGCTGCAAGGCTGCGGCGATGTTCAATCCGCTTGAAATTCCAGCGAAAATACCTTCTTCTTTCGCCAGCAATCGCGCCATTCTCCGAGCCTCGCCCTCATCAACGGCGCGGACTTCGTCGTAGAGCTCATCATCCAGTAACGGGGGGACGAATCCGATTCCAATACCCTCAATATGGTGAGTACCGGCGTCATGTCCCGAGATCACTGCCGATGTAGAAGGCTCAAGCGCTACGATTCTCGCCCCAGAATGGGAGCGTTTGACCTCCTGCGCTACACCCATAAGCATGCCTGAAGTCCCGACCCCGCCACAGAAAACATCAATGTTCCCTTTAATCTGCTGCACCAGTTCCTTGCCGATGGTCCGATATCCCACAATCGCATCGGGATTGTGGAGTTGATTCGTAAAGTAAGTGCCCTCCTCTTCGGCAAAAATCTCGGCCTGCCGGATCATTCTCGGGGTCAGATCCGGTGTGACCTTGCCGCCTTCGCTGTGCACAATATGCAACTCAGCGCCAAACGCAATCATTGTGTCTAACTTCTCCTTCGCAAACGCATCGGAGGACACAACTTTGAATCGATAACCCTTTACCGCACAGACAAACGCCAGAGAGGATCCGGTGCTGCCGCCGGTATACTCGACCACTGTCATACCGGGCTTTAGATCTCCACGCGCCTCGGCCTCCTCGATCATAGCCAGTGCCATTCGATCTTTGTACGATCCAGTCGTATTGAAATACTCTAGCTTGACGAACACATCGGCCGCGTGTGAAGGCACAACTTTCCTAAGCTGGACCACTGGGGTCATTCCAATGGCCTCCAACGGGGACAAAACGCTAACGGGCGGAATGCGCTCTCTCTGCAATGTCCTCCTCCAGTTTCTAGCCATTATCAATTTGATAATTCTGCTTGCAGCCTAACGGCCTCGAGCTGCCTGCTTGCCTGTGCTCGTCTGAACGTGGTCGCGGAGTGCGGCTAGATTCCGCGGTCCGGTTCCGCTTGCAGAGTGCTCTAGCGAATGGTTAGGGGCCCACCCGTTCGGTTCATGAGGAAGGAGGGCGTATACCCCAGCCGGGTATGGCCTTCTCTGGCTAAGCCCCCGATCGGGTCATAGGTCGGATCCTCTTATCAGGAATCTGAATCGAAGCGGACTTCATAGTGCTGTGAGCGTTTGTCGAATCGGGTCAGCAATGATCGCGCTTTCGGTGGAACAACGGCTGCTTCAAAGTCCTCACCCGCGAAGTTGAGCACGGCCTCTAGGGTATCAAACCTCATGATTGTAACGAATTCGACTTCATCGCCTATGTCTCGCCTGAGCAGCTGAATGCCTCTGTATCCACGAATTTCTCGATCATGGATCCGAACGAAGATTTCCTCGTTGAGGAGATCCTCGTATGCATCCGCATTCGCAGGGGTCGTCCAGCCATGCCAGATACGATTGATCATTCTCACACCTCGAAAACAGTTGGGGATGCTTGGCCGCCTAACTGCCGCGAGCTGCCTGTGCCCGTTATCTGGGCAAGCGGCCCAACATAAACGAGCCAGCCCGACCTCACGCGAAGTCGGGCTGGCTACGATGATAGATTCATGTGGTGCCCCACCGCGAAAGTAAGCTTACGTTCTTGTCACAAGATTAAACCCCGCGCGGTCTGGGAAGTCGCGATTGTGAAGGACCTTGGTGGGCTCAACTCGTCCGATCTCTCACCTAGCCCAAGTCGACGCTGATAAAATCGGGACGTGCGAGACTATTTTTTGAGGTGGGAGTTTTGGTTTGCCCTCTTGCTCGTGGCGCTGATTGCCTGGACCCTCCTCCAGCCGCTTATCTTGAGTTACCCGCCTGTCGAACCAATCCAGCTAATTCCCGGCTTCGCGGCTTAATGGCTGACCCGGTTCCGTTTGGCACTGAGACTGGATGGGGGCAGAAGGAAGAAACAGACAAGTCTCAGCGAGAGCAGCTGGAGCGGATACAGAAGCGATTGAAAACCCTAGCGGATCAAATGGTCAAGATTCGGCGGTCACATCGAAAAGGGCTCTATACGGATGAAGACTTCCGGGACGAAAGGGAAGCAATCACAGAGAAAGCCCAGCAGCTACAGGAAGAGGCCCAGCGGCTGAAAGATGAGGGCTACTCAGAGGAACGAGGTTGACATAAGTGACGAATGAAGAAAGTCGCTCCGCCCGTGAAGTATCGGGGATCTCCTGGAAACGATCCGCCGACTAAGGAAGTTTATCGCAAGGTCTGAATAGCTCCAACACCCAGCAGCTGGCACGGGAGACCTGCCATCACGGTCACGGTGCTCCCGAACAGGATGGTCAGATTGCGATATGAGTTTTTGTTAAATGTGGCCTCTCTCCATTTTCAAAATTCACTAGATACCTATCAGATAAGGGGTCTCGACAGATCAACCAGAGTCCGGTCTGACCTGCCAATCCAGAGCTTCTGGGCGTAGATTTACTTTTGACGGCCTAGCGTGGTCAGTACTCCGATAATCACCCCCCCAGCGATTGGGTGCATCAGGCCGAGGCCAATTCTGGTTGAGGTGGCAACTCTTGACGGCAGGCCGAGGGGGAGTATGAACGATATTGCGAACACTACAACCGAAATAATCCAAAATGCGCGAATGGGGCGAGATAGAACTTTACCAAGAATTGCCAAGAGTATCGTTGCTCCAATGGCGGGAACAACATTAAAAATGATAATTAACGCCGCTGGGAGAGCTCGCAATGGGCCGCTAGGACCTCCCATTGGGATAATGTATGGAATACCAAACACACCCTTGGTAATCCAGAAGACAACCAGATTGGCAATGGACGCGCCAACCGCCGCTACCAGCCCGACCCACCACAGCTTACTAATCGGGACGATTTGTTCATTTTGGGCAGAATGGCTTGCCGCATTTGTTGTGGTTGCCATACTTTTCCTCCATAAGATGGACAGTTTTGGTTATTAGTTACAGGCTTTTTTTTGCCCCAAGGTAGGCGAATTTGGCAATAATCCCCTTTGAGCAAGATCACGGTAACTTCTGAAGAACCAAGTAAGCCTCATATTTCGTTTCACTCTTGTCATTTGTGGGCACGATCTTTACGAGATAAGAACGATTCACGATCTTCTACTCAGAAGGCGCAGCCCCAAATCCTGGTTGTTGACCCCGGATTTGGGGCTGAAGTACGAGCTCGGCACCGTGCCTGAGCTTGCGTTAATCGCCCGCCGCCGATGCGTCGAACCCTTGTTGGATCCGGTTCTCGTCATCATTGGGAACATGCACGTCCCGTAGCTTCGTCTGCTCAGGCCACTTGGATCACATTATGGCATTGAGTGCACTGCGCCAGGCTCCGCTTAACGGCTGCGAGCTGCCTGCCTGCTTGTGCTCGCAGAGTGCTTGTGCTCGCAGAGTGCTCGTGCTCGCAGAGTGCGGCGCAAGGCCGCCCTGGCGTAGCCGCCAGGCTAGGCCGCTTGTGCCTGCGCCACCCTGGACTGCTAGGGCAGGCAAGTGCAGGCAGGGAGCAGCCCGGCTAATCATCACACGAGGTCATCGGACGCTGAGGCCGGGTCCGCTTGTCCTTGGCGAGGCCAAGGGGCCCCACTCGCAGAGTGCTCTCCCATAGGGATCCCATCGGAGCAGCGAGTTGTTGTGCTCTATCGAGTAGCTATTTCCTTTTCTCCTTCTTCCTTTTCCTTTTCTCCTTGAGTGTTAGCTTGGACTTTTTTTGACCTTCTCTTCTCGATTTGTCCTTCTTTCCTTTATCGCCCATATCTACCCCTTTTGAATTGGAAATGGCAATATCAGCTGTTCTGTTCTTGTCTGTGATTCATCATGCCAATATCTACTGAAGAGCATAACGGCCGCAAGGCTGTCCTGGCGTGGCCAGCAGGCTAGGCCACTTGTGCCTGCGCCACCCTGGACTGCTAGGGCAGGCAAGTGCAGGCAGGGAGCGGCGTAGCAATCTATCTCATCCCATTCTCGCGCTGAGGCCGGATCCGCTTGTCCTTGGCGAAACCAAGGGGCTCAACTCGCAGAGTGCTCTCCCATAGGGATCCATTCGGGGCAGCGAGTGGTTAGGCGGCATGGATTACTGCTGACCCGAGCGGCCTATGAGCTTCCAGCCTGCTGGCAGCAGGATCGTAGCCAGCGCGATCTTGAGGGCATCACCAACAAGGAACGGCAGGAAGCCGGTGCTTAGGACCGCTTGCCAACCCACGAACCTCGATAGCCAGAGAATGCCAGCCACATAGATGATGCCGTTCCCAATGATCATGCTGGCAGCAGTAGTCCAGGGCTTACGGTCCCAGCCTCTCTCGCTGAGCAACCCGACAACGAAAGCCGCCCCGAGAAAACCCGCCAGGTATCCAGCCGTTGGGCCGACGAGCCAAGCGACACCCAGGGCTCCCCCGGCTCCTACCGGCAAACCCGTGGCACCTAGCGCCAGATAGGTAACGACGGTCGCTAGCCCTCGCCTGCTACCGTAGAGGGCCCCTATCAGCAAAACAGCGAAGGTTGAACCCGTAATCGGCACGGGGGTGAACGGCAGAATGATTTGAAGCTGAGCTGCGAGCGCGATGAAGAGGCTGCCTCCGAGTATCAGGGCAACCTCGCGGCCCACTCCGGCCTTGAGCCAGACGGCCTCGATCATGACGCTACGACGGGTATCAGCAGCTTCCATAATTTACACCTCTCGGGACATGCCCGCCTAACGGCTGCGAGCTGCCTGCCTGCTTGTGCTCGCAGAGTGCGGCCGCCAGGCTGTCCTGGCGGAATTAGGCCACTTGTGCCTGCGCCACCCTGGACTGCTGGGGCAGGCAAGTGCAGGCAGGGAACGGCGCAGCACGGCTAAGTCATCCCGCTCGCACGCTCAGGCTTCGCCCGTTCCAGCGAGTGGCTAGCCGGCAGTGCAATGCCCATACTCAAGACTATACCTTCTTTCAGATTGGTCGGATAATTATCTCTGCTGCACGCGGACGAATGCCAAAACCAAGAAGCCCCACCTTGACCTGTCGGGTCCAGCGGGGCCTCATTTTTGGTTGACGGTCGATGTCTCTTATCGGGGCGGTGCCTCGACCCCTAGTTGGCTCAGTATACCCATCACGCCGCCACCGTCCACCTTGGCGACTCGGACGGACTTGATTTTCTCGCCTTCGATGGTGACAGTCGTGATTCCGACCTTAAGGGCCCGAGCCTTCAAACCTCGGCGTTGAAAAGGTAGCGGTAGAACTTCCACACACCGTCGATCTTCTTCACCACGAAGATCTCGCGGTTGCCTTCAGCGCCTTCGGGATTCTGGCCCTTGGGTACGATGGTGCCGTGAGACCGAGTGCGAACGAAGCCGAGGTCGCCGCTCAGCTCGACTTCTTGAACCTCGAACTGAATGTCGAAGTCGAGCTTCGAGAAGGAGTCTGCATAGGCCGCTGCAATTTCCTCAATCCCGGTAGCTGCGGGAAAGTTCTGGCCGATGAAAATCGCGTCGTCGGCGTAAACGGTCCTGACTAAGTCCAGGTCGGCTTCGTTCAAGCTGCGCTGATAGGTCTGTATCAAGTTCTGGATTTCTTCGGTCATCGATAAACCTCCCTTGGTTGATATTAGATTTCATCCGCCTAACGACTGAGCTAAGCCGATGCCGAGCCAGCGAACGCAGCTACAATAAAAATTGACTTCGCGGGCGCAGAGTCGGTGAAAATCGCGGCGGTGAGCATTCGGCTTGGGCCATTTGTTAGACGACCCACCGGAAGCGATAGATACTTGCAATCGAAGACAAACACATGTATATCAAATCAACCCGGCGACACGTGTGCGCCTTTGCCTTCTACAATTTGAAGGTGCTCATCTTCCGGGCTACTGGCAGGGCTGTTCATATGTGTCTCTTTTTCCTTCGGTTGGCTCGAGAATTTGCCTCTCGGCTTTTACCGCACGCTACACCGTGGCGGAGAGAACTATGCGCGTCTGGCTGGCGATCTCGAGGTCTTCGCGGGACTCGATGACGAGCGTCGATACGGTGGCGTGATCGGCGCTGATGTCTGCGTCGGCCGATGCGGTCGAGTTCCGTTGATCGTCGATGGCCACCCCCAGGTGGGTCAGCCGGGCGGCGGCTTCGGCCCGTACTGGAGGCGCGTGCTCTCCTACGCCACCGGTGAAGACAAGTACGTCAAGACCATTGAGGGTCGCCGACATGCCGCCGATCTCTCGCACGAGGCGGTGGATGTAGATATCGAAGGCCAACATGGACAGCGGATCTCCTTGCTCCCGGCCGACGAGCACGTCGCGCATGTCCCCGGAGCCACCTGTGAGGCCGGCCAGGCCGGAGTGTTCTTCAAGCCCGCGGCGGACCTCTTGAGGGTCGAGGTTGGCTTCTGTGATGAGCCAGAGCACGAGCCCGGGATCGACTGTTCCCGAGCGAGTGGCCATCACCAGCCCCTCCAGCGGCGTGAAGCCCATAGTGGTGTCGATGGAGTGTCCGTTCTCGACCGCGGCGAGTGATGCTCCGGCTCCTAGGTGGCAGGTCACCATCCGCAATCCTGCTTCAGGGCGGGTCAGCATAGCGGCTGCGCGCCGGGCCGCATGCGCATGGGAGAGGCCGTGGAAACCATAGCGGCGCAGCTTCCAACGCTTTCGCCAGACCTCAGGGAGGGCATATTGGGCCGACGGGGCGGACATCCGGGCATGGAAGGCGGTGTCGAAGCAGGCGACCGATGGTATGTCCGGCAGGGCGGCCCGTACAGCCTTGATTCCGGCCAGAGCCCGGGGTTGGTGGAGCGGCGCTAACGGGGTGAGCTCGGCGATCTGATCGAGGACTTGGTCGTCGATGCGGATCGCGTCTCGAAAGGACGCACCGCCGTGAACAATTCGGTGCCCGACGGCATCGACACCGTCCAAGCCCTGGAGCAGCTCGGCGACGGATTCAGCGTCGCCTACTTTCCAGGGGTCAATTGTCCGGTCGGCCAACACTTCGTCTCCCGGCCCGAGGAGGCGGAGTTTGAGGCTCGACGAGCCGGCGTTGACGACAAGGACTCTGATTAGTCCGCCCAGGTCCAGTCCCGAATCTCAGGGAGGTCTTCGCCGTGCTCCCGGATGTACGCTCGGTGCTCGGTCCTCTTGTCAACCATCAGCTGGCGAACCGTAGCGGCCCGCTGGCCGAGGCCGGGGACTCGATCGATGACATCCATCACGAGGTGGAAGCGGTCCATGTCGTTGAGCACCACCATATCGAAGGGGGTTGTCGTGGTACCTTCCTCCTTGTAGCCACGGACGTGCAGGTTCCCGTGGTTGGTGCGGCGATAGGTGAGGCGGTGGATGAGCCACGGGTACCCATGATAGGCGAAGATGATCGGCCGATCTACGGTGAACAGCGCATCGAACTCGCGGTCGGGCAACCCGTGAGGATGCTCGGTCTCGGCTTGAAGCCGCATGAGGTCGATGATGTTGATCACCCGCACCTTCAGGTCCGGGAGATGACGACGCAGCAGGTCGACGGCGGCGATCGTCTCCAGGGTCGGCGTGTCACCGGCGCAGGCCATCACGACATCCGGGTTTCCTCCGTCGTTGCTCGCCCAGTCCCATATCCCCAGCCCGCGAGTGGCATGGAGAACGGCGTCGTCCATCCCCATCCAGTTGAGCTGAGCCTGCTTCCCCGCCACGATCACGTTGACGTAGTCCCGGCTGCGCAATACGTGGTCGGCCACCGAAAGGAGGCAGTTGGTATCCGGCGGCAAGTAGACGTGGATGACGTCGGCCTTCTTGTTGACCACGTGATCGATGAAGCCGGGATCCTGGTGGGAGAAGCCGTTGTGGTCTTGCCGCCACACGTGGGAGGTCAGGAGATAGTTGAGCGAAGGGATCTTACGCCGCCATTCCAACTCCCTGGCCACTGCCAGCCATTTGGCGTGCTGGTTGAACATCGAGTCGACGATGTGGATGAAGGCCTCGTAACAAGAGAAAAGGCCGTGCCGGCCCGTGAGCAGGTAACCCTCGAGCCACCCCTGGCAGGTGTGCTCGCTGAGGATCTCCATGACGCGGCCCTGACGGGCGAGGTGCTCGTCCACGGGTAGGATCGCGGCGTTCCACACCTTGTCGGTGACTTCGTAAACGGCCTCGAGCCGATTCGACGCGGTCTCGTCGGGTCCAAAGAGACGGAAGTTGTTCGGATTGGCCCGCACGATGTCGCGCAGGAACTGACCCAGGACCCGGGTCGGCTCAGCCGTGCTGCGCCCTGGCTGTTCCACATCGACCGCGTAGTCCCGGAAGTCGGGTAGCTCGAGGTCACGCACTAAGAGACCGCCGTTGGCGTGGGGATTTGCCCCCATGCGGCGTGCACCCTCCGGCAGCCAGCCGGTAACCACGTCTCGCGGATGTCCATCCTCGTCGAATAGCTCGTCGGGCCGGTAGCTGCGCATCCATTCCTCAAGCCTGTGGAGGTGCTCCTCGTTCCCCCGGACGTTGGCGAGGGGCACCTGGTGCGAGCGCCAGGTGTCTTCGACGGCGACCCCGTCGACCTCATCCGGTCCGGTCCAGCCCTTCGGCGTCCGAAGCACAATCATGGGCCACCTGGGTCGCGCCTCGACCCTCTCGACCCTCGCCCGGTGTTGGATACGGCGGATTTCGACGAAGACTTCGTCGAGCGTGGCTGCCATCTTCTGATGGACCTCTTCCGGATCGTTGCCCTCGACAAGGTAGGGGACGTGTCCGTAGCCCTCAAGGAGACGGGTCAGCTCCCCTTCGTCGATGCGGGCCAAAACGGTTGGGTTGGCGATCTTGTAGCCGTTGAGATGCAGGATCGGCAGTACGGCACCGTCACCGACCGGATCGAGGAATTTGTTCGAATGCCACGCCGTCGCCAAGGGGCCGGTCTCGGCTTCGCCATCCCCGATCACACAGGCGACGACGAGATCTGGGTTGTCGAAGGCCGCTCCGTAGGCGTGCGCCAGAGAATAGCCCAGCTCGCCGCCTTCGTGGATCGAGCCCGGGACCTCGGGCGCCACGTGGCTGGGTATCCCGCCCGGGAAGGAGAACTGCTTGAACAGACGGGCCATACCGCCGGCGTCTTGACCGACCCCCGGGTAGACTTCGCTGTAGGAGCCTTCTAGCCAAGTGTTGGCCACGATACCGGGACCGCCATGTCCGGGTCCGATAATGTACATCATATCGACGTCCTCGGAGGCGATGACCCGGTTGAGATGGGTGTAGACGAAGTTGAGGCCTGGGGTCGTGCCCCAGTGGCCCAGGAGCCGAGGTTTGACGTTCTCGGCGAGGAGTTCCTCCTGGAGCAGGGGGTTGTCGAGTAGGTAGATCTGGCCCACCGACAGGTAATTAGCCGCCCGCCAGTGAGCGTCCAAGCGCTCCAGCTCGGCACGATCCAGCGGTAACGTATCCACGATTCGCATCGCCCCTCTTAAGCTTTCCCCAACCGAACCGTGGCCGATCCCTCCCGTCACTGACGGCGTACTTGGCACGTCCATTCTGACCCTCCTCTTGGTAAACCTTGAGACTGCGTCGACCTTGCGGCAAACCACCCGGGCCGGATGCCTGGTCTCATCGCGACCCTAACGATGGCCCGGCCCCACCACCGCGCCGGGCTCCCGCTCCATCATGGGGTTGGGCTCGGTCATGATCCGGGTAAAAACAACTCAGCGAAAACTGCTCGGTGGTCGGAAGCTTCCTGTCCGCTAGACTCTTCAAGAACCCCGACGCGGGTAAGACCCGGCAGCGTACTGGACGAAAGCCAAATATAGTCCAGCCGCAAAGGCTCATCCATGGGAATGACTGTCCCCACTTCCAGGAACTCCTTGTGGATCAGCGCGTCGGTGTAGCCCACTTCTTCCATTCGACCGACGACACGCGGTCCCTCCGGCTGGTTGGCAAATTGCCCCCCTACCGGATGGGAGCTCAACCTGGTTAACGCGTCAGGCCGGTTGGAGTAATCCCTTGGGTGAACACAATTGAAGTCTCCCATGATCAGCGCCGGGACACCGTGGATAGAGCCGACACCAGAGAACAGGTCGTCGATCTGGGCGAGTCGGACGGTCTCGTCGGTATGATCGAGGTGGGTGACCACCACCGTGAAGGTCCGCCTGTCACCCGCATCGATCCGCCCTTCCAAGTATCCCCGCTGCTCTTTCCTAAGGAAGGGCATGAAAAGGCCCGAAGATGCCGAGGCAATAGGCGCGCGGCTTAGCAAAGCGTTGCCATAACTGACAGGGGTGGAGTTGCCGGGGAGTCTCCTTGCCTCACATGCGGCGAAGGCGTAGGACATTCCCAGCTGGCCAGCGAGCCAGCCCAAGGCCGAGCCCGTGGTGGCCGGGGCGGGATGGTACACCTCGTTCAAGCCGATCACATCTGCGTCGGCGCCTTTGAGCAAATCGGCTACCAGGTCAAGGTTCGGCCGATCATCGATCGTTCTCCATCCTTGCAAGTTGTAAGTAAGAACACGCATGACCTGACCTCTGACCAACGGTTACTCAATCCGGTCGCATAACGGCTGCAACTTGCCTGCCTGCTTGTGCTCGCAGAGTGTGTGGCCGCAAGACTGTCCTGCCTGCACTTGCCTGCGCCACCCTGGACTGCTAGGGCAGGCAAGTGCAGGCAGGGAGCGGCCCGGCTAAGTTACACACAGATCTAAGGCGCACCGTTCAGATCCAGACGCACGTCTATGGGGTACGAGTAAGCGCCCCTAATAGCCCGGATGTAGGCCAGATCTCTGTCGAGCCGGCCGGTTCCCTTGACCTTCAACTCCTTCATTCGAAACAGAGTCCTGTGGACGAAATGAAGGAGAAAAAGCTTCCATCCAGCGGCCAGGGAATACACTCCGGAGTAGGTCGTCCAGCCTTTAGATCGTGAGGGCCTTCTGCCCAAGAGCTTAGGAATGGCGAGAGCGGAGTTCTTACTGGCGAGATCCAGGAGGGCGCCATCCGCGGCCGCCATCGCGCCAAGCCGCCCTTCCCATCCACGGGTGCTTTCCCAGAGATCTTCCAGCCGGGAGATCGGATCGTCGATGACCGTTCCGATCAGCCCCTGCGCCAGCCGATTTAGGCAGGCGACGCCCTGGTCCTCGGTCTCTCCGGTCACATATTCTCGGGTCAGCAGCTCACCGATGCCCCGATTCCCCAGATCGTCCGTGAGCACCAGAAAGTGAGTCACATTCTCTCTCCTCGAGGCCAACGCGTGATCTACCCCAATGCGCAAAGGGACCTTAACCCGCAGCAGCTCGGCACCGCGGATATCGATCGCGAGGGTGGGAAGGAATCGCTGTGTTTGCCTACCGAGAGAGGCTTGAGTCATCAACGTTGGCCCCTTGAGAAAACTGGCCGGCGGACGACAGACCCGGACATTGCAGCATTGAGATAGGTTCCTAGCTCGAGTTCAGTGTGCCCATGTTTCAGAAACGGACGGCACTTTACACAATATAACCCGTGAGCTGAGGCTTCGACGCGGCCGCGTTCAGCTATCTGCGACTGCGTGCGAGCAGCAGATAAGATGCCGGGTTGCTCTCCATGACGGAGCCCGTGGTCAGTCGAAAGGACGCTGGTCGAGGCGCCAAGTAGGACGGCTGCTCGAGGCGCGGCAAAGCGCGCCTAGGGCAGCGTGTATGCGATGAGGCCTCCTTCGATGGAGCCCCTATAACGCCCCCCTGTTCCCGACCCGTACCCCACATAGAGGGTTCCGGCAGAGATGGAGAAGCCTCCCCCGAGCGGTCGGTCGAGGGTATCGGTCCACAGGACGGTGCCGTCATCAGCGTCGAGGGCAACCACGGTGCCCTTTGGGTCCGGAAAGTTCCAAATACCGCGGTAGAGGACACCATTGGCCAGGGCCATGCTTCCTCCGACGATGGCGGGGTCGAACCGCCGTTGCCACAGGATCGACCCGTCACTGGCCTCTAAGGCGAAGATGGTGCCGTCGCGTGTCGCGCTGGCGTTGGAGGCGACATAGATGACACCGTCGCCGATGGCCGCGGTGGACATGACCCCGCCGATGGCGCTGCCTTGGGTGAGATGGGTCTTCCACACCAGCTCGCCGGTGTCCCGATCGAGAACGACGTAGTCGCCCGATTTGCCCCCGACACCGACCACGTCCCGGTCACCAATAGTGAACAGGTTGGGGGAAGCGCCCACATCGAGGTCACGCTGCTGGTCGGCTTCGATCAACTTAAAGAACCAAGCCATCTCACCTGTGTCGTGGTCGATGGCCAACACCCCATCAGCCAGGGGAAGATCCGTTTCGGCCCACTCCACGCCTGCGGGACCGTTGGTGTTGCCGGTGCCGACAAACACCAACCCGCGCTCTGGGTCATAGGCGACCGAAGACCATATCGAAACCCATGTCCCCGACCCGTCGTCGGGGTCGGTGTGCAGACGCCACCGTTCAGCACCATCTTCGATGTCTACGGCAACCACACTGGCGCGAAACTCGGGATCATCCGGTCCCAGTTCGGTGTCGGTCATCCCGAGGACCACGCTGTCGTCGATGATCACCGGGGAAGCAAACAGGCTGGCCCCCAGCGGATTTACCTGTGTGGACCATAACTGCTCTCCTGTGTCCCGGCCCAAGGCGTGGAGCACACCGGCCAAATCCCCGGCAACCACGACTTCATCGGTGACTGCAACGGAGGCGCTGATCGGCACCTGCGACACCTGCTCTTCCCACATCACTGTGCCGTCATCGGCACCGACGGCGCGAACGAACCCCAACCAGTCTCCGAAATAGACAACGCCGTCGACGATAACCGGTGTGCTGGTCACACCACCCGTCTCTATCCGCCACGCCTCCTTGAGCTGGTCGACGTTGTCAGATGAGAGAATGCTCTCGGTGCGGTTATGCACTGAGTTGGCGTGGTCCAAGCCGTACGCGGGCCAGTCCCCGGCCGGGTCGCCCTGGATGC
>JAPUGV010000095.1 GCA_027298025.1 Chloroflexota bacterium
GAACAGGATCCCAACCATCCTAAGCTGCTAGTCACAGTTCGGGGATACGGCTACCGTCTCGAGCCGGGCTAGATCTTGCGCATAGCCATCCCCAGCGAGGATTTGCTTTCCAGCCGAATCTTTGCGAGTGCGGAAGCGAAAATGGGCTCTACGGTGAGGGGGATCAGCTCACTTAAGGGATCAGCTGCCTGGCTCGGAGATCAGACAGAACTTCTTCCAGAACGGCTGCTTCTGAGAGATCGTCAGTTTGAACAAGCAAGTCGCAGCTCTGCCTGGCGTGGGCCAGTCTGCTTAATTGCTCGTCATAGTCCCGTTGTCGCCAGTTGAGGTGCTTGCGTCGGCTGCAGGTCTGAAACGAGGCTTCCAGATAGATAAGATAATCTGGCTTGGCGATCACCTGCCACATCTCCTGCACATAAGAGTGTTCCTGGACCACCTGGCGAGCCCAAATCCCGTGCTCTCCCAGGCCTCGGGCGAGGGACGATTTTCCCGAAGCGCAGGGACCAACAATAGCTATGGCATACTTTCCGACTTTAGCTGCTACGATCAGGGTTTCCACGGTTGCCATTCTAGATCGAGAAAGGCAGAATTGTAAGACTCTCGTGAGCTCGGGAAGAACGATCGATGTCTGAGATCCCTGATCAACGAACCGACCTGCCGCAGGCGCTAGAGAAGGGCGTAGCGATGGCCTCAGGTCTGGCGGGTGACAAACCCGTCACGGTCGTGGCCGAATACCCTGCCCACTTGCCCGCAGTTCGGGTGGGGAAACATCAGGTTGTTCAGATGATCAGTGGGGTCATCGGCCGCGTGGTCGAGGCCGCTGATGAGGGAGAAATAACCGTCAGCGCAGAAATCCAGCCCGAACCCGAGGACGGGACCGGGCCGTGGGCAGTTGTAAGCATCCGGCTCCCCGCCTCGCAGGAGGCCGGCCTGCAGGCCCTCGAATTGGCAATGGCGCTCGAAGACGACTCATCGGTTTCGTCAGCCGATCTTCTTCCTATTCGTACACTGGCGCAATCCCTGGGGGGCGATCTGTGGTTGGACGGGCCTGAGAGCGAACGGCCGCGGCTAATGCTCTCATTTCCACTCCTGGCAACCCAGCGGGGAGAAGGGGACATACGAAGTATCGTGGGATCCCACCTTGGGCAGGATCCCGACAACATTGAAACGCTGCTGATTCTCGTGGAGGATCCGGAGCGCCTTGAGATGATGTCCGAGGAGCTAAGCGAGGAAGGCTATCGAGTGGTTGCAACCTCGGAGGGTAGAGAGGTGCTCGCGCTAGCTCGCGAGCAGAGTCCCGACCTAATTCTTCTGGATATGCTATCCAGGGATCCGGAAGCGCTTGAAGTCGCCATGGTGCTGAAGCAGGATCACCGCACCCTCAACACTCCGGTGCTGTTCCTGACCTCGATGAACGATCCACGAGAAGAAGAAGAACGCCTCGGAGCCGCAAGCTTTCTGGTGCGACCGACCGGAACGGCCGCACTGGTTTCCACCATTCAGGGGGTGCTGGGGGCAGGGGTCAGCCCCGCCGGTCGGGTCCTGGTGGTTGAGCAGGACGATGCTGCCCGCGAAACTCTTGTCATGATGATCCAGGCCCACGGCTATCGGGTTACGGAGGCTGCCGGTCCAGTGGAGGGGCTGGCGCTGGCAGAACACATTCCTCCAGAGCTGATTCTGGTTAACGCGATGATGGCTCAGGAGCGTGACTATTGGCTGCTGCGCGGCCTCAGACAGCTGGGTCATCCCTTTGACATCTTTGTGCTCGCAGAGGCGCTCTCCGAAGAGCAGGGCAAGGCGGCGGTCGACCGCGGGGCTTCGGGCTACAGTGAGACAGGCAAACTGGGACAGCTCCTGGATAAGGTCAGGAAGCAGAGGGATCAGGACTAAACTACGAGGATGGGCGTGCCGCGGCCTATTCGACGCGTTTCTTCGTGCTCGACGACCGGCAAGGTCCAGCGATAAAGCCACTTGGCTTCTTCCGAGCGCATATTGATGCAGCCATGGCTCTTCGGACGACCAAAATCGCTGTGCCAGTAGGTTCCATGGAAAGCAACGCCGGTGGGCGTAAAGAAAGACACCCAGGGCACTCCGGGCAGCTCATAGGCCTCAAGATCGGGTGTGATGTGACCGTCCCCCATGTGACGGCTCGGCATCTTGACCTCTACCCAGAAGCGACCCGTAGGGGTTATGGTTGGGATGCCGTTTTCCCCCGGCCGCTTATCTGGAATGCCGCTCGAGATCCGAGTGCGAAGGACGAGCTTATCATGCTCGTAACAGAGGAGCTCCTGGCTGCTCAGGCGCACTTCAATCCGCTTGTAGCGCAGCGGAACCTCGGGCGAAATCGGGGCGATCTCCTCTGATGGAACCCAGCGCAGGTGCTCGCCACGTACCCAGTAATTGATTCGCACCAAGTCATCAAAGATCTCATACCAGGTGCGACCATCTTCACCGGTGGTTGAATTCGTTACCCAAGCCGTGGAGCGATAGTAAAAGCGGTACAGGGGATCTGAGGTCGGATCCGGCTTTCGATAGCTTCGAGTATAAGGAACCGAGACTTCGAACAGTGCGCCCGAATTGGGGATTGTGTGCAGTGCAGGCTGAGGATCCCAATCGACCCGCTGGATGTATCCTGAATGCGCGAAGCCATGCGGCACCCGGTACCAGAGGGGATTATGTTGCGGGCCATCATCGGCAGTTATGCGATCCAGCAGGGTGATGAGACTGTCCCGGGTGAGGCGGTCCAGTCGCCTGGATTGAAAAGTCGGCTCGGAGTATAAGCCGATCCAATCCACAGTTATACGACCCACCCCTAGCCTCGCCGCGCCTGCTTCAGGTCCAGGGGGAATGAAGGCGAATCCGCCCAGAGAGAGCCCACTAATTTTCAGGAAGTCTCGGCGGGATAGGCCCTCCATGGCGGGTACATTCTAACGTCAGCCCCGAGGACCGTAAATGGTATTATGCGCACTGCCGGGCGCATAGCCTGGCCCGGGCCCTTTACTTGAGATGCTTTGGAGTACCACAGTCATGCGAACGTTTGTGGCGATTGAGATTCCTGCGGGGCTAATGGCGAATTTGGACCGCGCGATGGAGGCACTCCAATCCGGGCTGGAGCATGACCTGGTCCGATGGGTTCGGCAGGGTTCCATGCACCTGACGCTCAAGTTTCTCGGTGAGGTCGAGCCGCAGCAGGTCAACGCCATTCACGAAGTCCTCGACCAGGCGGCGAAGGGGTTCTCGAAGTTCGTTCTCGAACTGAAGGGATTCGGTTGCTTTCCGAACGGAAACCGGCCGAGAGTGCTATGGGTGGGTTTCGAAACCGCGGGTGACGACCTACTGCAGCTCCAGGCCGAGCTGGAGAGTCGATTGGAGAAGATCGGATTCGAGGGGGATCGACGGGGTTATCATCCACACTTAACCATTGGCAGAGTGCGCAAGGGCTTGTCCGGACCAGAAAAACAAGTGATAGCAGATTGGGCTCAAGATGCCCAGCTTGGGACGATTGGCAAATTTGAAGTGGAATCGATCAGCTTGATTCACAGCATTCTAAAACCAAGCGGCGCCGACTACACCCAGCTGCACGCCGCTAGGCTGGCGGCATGAAGCGGATCCTTGCGGTAATTGGTCCGGCAAGTTGTACGGAGCATCAGGCTGAGCTCGCCGAACGTGTCGGAACACTAATCGCAAAGCGTGGCGCGTGCCTGATTTGTGGTGGCCGAGGCGGAGTCATGGAGGCGGCCTGTAAGGGGGCGGCGTCCGTCGGCGGAACCACGATCGGGATCCTCCCCGGACATGATGTCGGTGAGGGCAACCCAGATCTAACGATCGCAATTCCGACTGGACTAGGCGAGGCGCGCAATGTGCTAGTTGCGA
>JAPUGV010000096.1 GCA_027298025.1 Chloroflexota bacterium
CTCGGCGAAGGCTTGAAGCAGATCAAATTCCTTCGCTCGCAAATCGATCTGCTCACTGCCAACCGTAACCTCCCTGCGGGCGGGATCGATGCTGAGGTCGGCCAGGTGCAGCGGCCTGTCGTTCGGGCGTGGCGACCGGTCGGCCCGGCGCAGGATCGCCTTGACACGCGCCACCAGCTCACGCGGATTGAAGGGCTTTGTGAGGTAGTCATCGGCGCCCAGTTACAGCCCCACGATCTTGTCGACATCGTCGTCGCGAGCCGTAAGCATGATGATGGGAACGTCCGATTTGACGCGTGTCTGGCGACAGACCTCAAATCCGTCTACTTCGGGAAGCATGAGATCCAGCACCACAAGCGACGGTTCGAGCGCCTGGATCTTCTCCAATGCCTGTGCGCCATCGAATGCAGATTCGACTCGATAGCCCTCCTGCTCCAGATACATCGTGGCCAGCTCCACAATGTTGGGCTCGTCATCCACAACCAGAATGCGCTCACCTGTCATTTTTTCCGCTCCAAGTCCGGCCGGTAGCCCGGGTTACATCGGTTTCCACCCGCCTGCGCTAAGCTCTCAGCGCGTCAGAAATGATCGGACGCCCAGGGCCCCGCACCCTCCCCAGCCGAGCGGGGTCCCTGCGTTTACGCGCAGCAGTTTGCGCATCAGTATGTGCAGGAATTCCCCGCGACCCGCTAACCGCCACCAACCCACGCGATCGCTTCAATCTCTACGGACGCTCCGCCGGGAAGCGCAGCGACCTGTACGGTCGAGCGGGCGGGCGGATCGGTGGCGAAAACCTCGCCGTAGACTTCGTTCATTGTGGCGTACTCTTGTAAATTTGTCATGAAAACGGTGGTCTTAACCACTCTAGCAAGCGAGCTGCCGCCCGCCTCCAGTACCTTGCTCAGATTGGCCAGCGCTTGCCGAGTCTCCTCACCGACGCCGCCCTCTACCAGAGACCCCGCATCGGGGTCCATACCGGTCGACCCCGAGGCAAATAACATGTCTCCGACCCGAATGCCTGGCGAGTAGGGCCCCATCAGCCTGGCTCCGCCGCTTGGTACGATCACCTCTCGCGCGCTTCCGCTCATTCCAATCCTCCTTTTTTATCGAATCGAGCTGTCAAAACCACCATCGTTCGGATTATCGACGATGTCCGGCCAATATTGCAGGTGCGCCCGCTTTTCGCAAGCATGAAAAAAGCGCGATCCAGATCGGAACACGCTCTACCACGCTCTTGGTCTCTAGGTGACGATGTTGATCAGCTTGCCAGGTACAAAGATGATCTCTTTCGGCCCCCCGTCACCCAAGTGGCGAACGACGGCCTCGCTTGCCAAGGCGATCTCCTTCGCCCTCTTCTCTGAAACATCCGCGGGGACCGGTACTCGATCACGGACCTTCCCATTCACTTGGATGACCAGGGTGATCCGGTTTTCCTTGGCTAACTCCGGATCATGGTCGGGCCAGGGTTGCCGATGGATCGAGTAGGGCTTATCCAGATGTTCCCACAGCTCCTCTGCCACGTGTGGGGTCACGGGAGCCATCAGGAGCAGCAGCGTTTCGACAGCCACATTGAATTCTTGCGTGCCGGCCAATCCATCTTCCTGCGCCGATCCAATGGCATTGCTCAGCTCCATTAGACCTGAAACTACGGTGTTGAAATCAAAATTCTCCAGATCGTGCGAAACGGCGCGGATGGTCTGGTGGACCTTGCGTGTGAGTCGCTGCACGGATGCGGGCTCCCCATCGCGGGCCTCGGCGCCGGCAGTTTCCTGCACCAGCGACCAAACTCGGTTCAGCCAGCGCACCACGCCATGGATATTATCTGCACTCCAGAGACCGCCCTCTGACCAACGGTACCCAAACATGAGATAGGCCCGGACCGCGTCGGCACCATAAGCCGCCACCTGCTCGTCCGGATCGACCACGTTGCCGCGGGACTTGCTCATCCGCCGGCCATCCGGACCCAGGATCTGGCCCTGGTTGCGCAGCTGGATCATCGGCTCCGACCCCTTCATGATCCCCATATCTCGCCCAGCCTTGTGGAAGAAGCGCGTGTAGATCAGGTGCATCGTGGCGTGTTCTGCTCCGCCGGTGTAGGTATCCACCGGCATCCAGTAGTCATATTCTTCAGGGTCGAAGGGCCCCTCACTGTAGTTCGGACTCAAGTAACGCAGGTGGTACCAGGACGAGCACATAAAGGTATCCATAGTATCGGTATCGCGTTCGGCTGGCTCCCCGCCGATGGGGCACGTGGTATTTTTCCACTCGGGATGGAGTTTTAACGGGCTCTGCCCCGTCGGCAGCCATTCCACATCATCCGGGAGCAATAACGGCAGCTGATCTTCGGGGACGGGTACTTGCCCATGCACGGGGCAATAAATGATGGGAATCGGCGCGCCCCAGTACCGCTGGCGCGAGATCAGCCAGTCCCGAATTCGGTAGCTTACGGCGGCACCGCCGATGCTATTCTGTTCCAGATAGTCGGTCGCGGCACCGATCGCCTGGTCCTGCGAGGTTCCGGTCAGCGGGCCCGAGTTGACCATCGGGCCGTAAACTACGGCCGCCT
>JAPUGV010000097.1 GCA_027298025.1 Chloroflexota bacterium
GACCAGAGTTTCGAGCTTCAGTGGCCGGTATTCCTGTGCATTGATCTGAGCGATGACCCAGGCATCCATGTTCAATCGGTGGGCGTCAAAATCGAGCCGGCGCACGGCCTTACTCCAGAGTTTGAGGTCTTGGGGCGGCGCCACATAGGCGAAATCGTGCGAGCTGCCGGGCTGGCGATCAATCCATTCGAAGACATCCGCCCGAACGAGCTGGGCTCGATCCGTGAATTCGGTGAGCTCGAGGTTTTCGCGTATCGTTTGAAGAGCGGCCGAGTGCTTCTCAACAAATGTGACGTGAGCAGCACCGCGGCTCAACGCCTCAATCCCCACGCTTCCGGTTCCGGCGAATAAGTCCAGGAAATCACTATCGTGTAGAGCCGGCGCGAGGATATTGAAGAGCGCCTCTTTGACTTGATCGCGTATCGGGCGGGTCAGATTGCCGGGCACCATCCGTAGGCGCCGGCCTTTGGCGCTGCCGGCGATGACGCGTAGGGGCATGTCAGTTCAACAGCTCGGGAATGGCTTCGGGATTTTCTGCCACGCTGACGCCGGCGCTCTGAAGTGCGGCGACTTTGTCTGCCGCCTTGCCTGACCCAGCCTCGATAATGGCGCCCGCGTGCCCCATTCTTTTACCCGGCGGGGCCGATTGGCCCGCGATAAAGGCCACCACTGGCTTCGTCATGCTGGAAGAGATGAAATCCGCAGCCCGCTCTTCTTCCTCACCACCGATCTCACCGATCATCACAACCGCCTCAGTGTGGTGATCATCCTCAAACATCTGGAGTGCATCGGTGAAGCGGGTCCCGCTGATCGGGTCACCCCCGATGCCAACGCAGGTCGTGACTCCCAAGCCAGCCTGCTGTAAAGCATAGAGAACTTCATAGGTGAGCGTGCCAGAGCGCGAGACCACACCGATAGAGCCCAGATCGGCGATGCGTCCCGGAATGATCCCTGCCTTGCTTTCGCCAGGCGTCAATAATCCCGGACAGTTGGGTCCTACCAGCCGGACACCCTCCTGATCCAGGTAGCGGCGCACCTTCATCATGTCCTGAATCGGTACGCCCTCCGTGATGCAGATCACGAGTGGCACTCCCGCATCTCCCGCTTCTAGCATCGCGTCACCCGCGAACTTTGCGGGAACGAAAAGGACGCTGCAGTTAGCTCCCGTGGCGGCCAGCGCTCGTTCCACCGTATCGAACACCGGGACCTTGCCATCAAGCACCCAATCACCGCCTTTGCCGGGCGTCACCCCGGCCACAACCTGAGTCCCATAGTCCAACATCTGCGACGCGTGGAATAACCCTTCCCGCCCTGTGATGCCCTGCACGAGCACGCGCGTATCTTTGTCAATGAGGATGCTCATTCAGTTACGCCCATCTTGGCAGCTTCGATGACCATCTCCGCCGCCTCTACGAGGGATGAGGCCGTATCCATTTTGGCATCTGCCAGGATCTTGCGCCCTAGCTCTTCATTGGTCCCTACCAGCCGCGTAACCAAATACACTTCTCGAGGCACCTGTTCGAGCCCCATGAGAATTCCTCTCGCCACCTCGTCGCAGCGTGTGATCCCTCCAAAGATGTTGAACATCATCGAATTGACTTCCGGATCCGCCAGGATGATCTGTATCGCGGCGGCAACCTTTTCAGCCGCCGCCCCTCCCCCAATATCCAGGAAGTTGGCCGGCTCACCGCCCAGCCCCTTGATCACGTCCATGGTGGCCATTGCCAGACCGGCACCGTTTACCATGCAGCCGATGTTCCCCTCCAGTTTTACGTAGGAAAGGCCGAGCCCACGAGCTTCTCGCTCGGAGGGCGCTTCCTCATCCAGGTCTCGCAGCTGCTCCAGCTCGGGGTGTCGGTAGAGCGCGTTGTCGTCGATCACGATTTTTCCGTCCAATGCGAGCAGTTGATCCTGCCGCGTAATTACTAACGGATTGATCTCAGCTAATGTCGCATCAGAATTCCAATAGGTGTCAAACAGGCCGCGAGCCATCTGGGAGAATTCGCTCCAATGCTGTCTCGGGAGCTCCATCGCCGCTGCCAGATTGCGGGCCTGATAGTCACGAAGTCCGATGAGTGGGTCAACCCATGCCCGGGCAATCTTATCGGGATGAGTCCGGGCAACTTCCTCGATTTCGACCCCACCTTCTGCGGAGGCGATGAGAACCGGACTGCCCTGCGTGCGATCGTTGGTAACTCCCAAGTAGATTTCGGTGCTAATTTCCGCCGCCTCATCCACCAGAATCTTTCGTACCGGCAATCCATTGATTTCCAGTTCGAATATTCCGGCAGCAAGTTGCTCGGCTTCTTCCGGTGATTTTGCCAGGCGAATACCGCCCGCTTTTCCGCGCCCCCCCACCAAGACCTGCGACTTGACTGCAACCGCACCCCCAAGCTTCTCGGCGATCGCTCGAACCTGCGCAGGCGTTTCGGCCACTTCGCCCCGAGGGATCGGCACTCCCTGCTTTGCGAAGAGTTGCTTCGATTGATACTCGTGTAATCTCAATCGCCTACCGGTAGTTCGAACCGCATGACTCGGTCATTGGCGCCGTCCGTGACCCAGATAACGCCAGCCTCTGCAAAAGCGACCCCGACAGGTAGCCCAAACTGGGCATCCCCTCCACCGTAGCTCCCCCACCCCATAACAAATTCTCCTTCAGAATCGAAGCACAATACCCGATAACCTTCAGGATCAGAGACACAAACATCTCCATTCTCCCTCACAACCAAATAAGGTTTGTTTTCCAACGATTGACCCAGCCAGCCGTCCACAGGCCACTCGGCCACCGCTACGAAGTCTCCATCGCCGAGCTCTTCGAAAACTTGGATGCGCTGGTTCCAAGTATCGGCCACATAGACCCGGCCCTCCGAGTCAACGTCCACTCCGACCGGCTCATCGAGTCCACCCAACTGGAGTCCGAACCCACCAAATTGGCCGAGCGGATTGCCCTCGGCATCTAAGACTACGATCCGCTTGTTTCCTGTATCGGCCACGAACAGGCGACCATCGTCATCAATGGCAACGGCCCGCGGTCCCCAGAAGTCCAAAGGATCGCCCGTTTGTCCGAATGAGCCGAAACTGCTTAGGTATTCCCCCTCGGCTGTGAAGCGTTGTATGCGATGGTTCCAGGTGTCCGCGACGTAGACCGATCCATCGGGTCCCACTGCCACATCCCAGGGCTCGTTGAAGGTCCCCGGGGGCGCGGACCCGCCCTCCGGTGCAGCCGCGAAACTTCCCCACTCACCGAGCACCAAGCCCTCCGCGCTAAAGCGCTGCACCCGGTGATTCATAGCGTCCGCCACATAAAAATCACCGTTGGGAGCAATCGCAATTCCCCGCGGTCCTGAGAGCTGACCGGGAGCGCCCCCGGGGCCCCCTACCTGCACCCCAGCCGACAACGTGATCATTCGATCCGCATAGGGATCAACGTACGGCGCCGCCTCCAGCTCCGCGGGGGTCACACCGTAGTCCCATATCAAAGATCCGATGTCCTTGCGGATGTACAGCCGCATCCGATCGGAAGGGTTCCAATTTTCCAGTGAATAGTCCTGGCCGGTAACTTGTCCATAGGCCTCGTAATCTCGATTCAGCCAGATATCCCAGAGTGCGCCACGCATTTCCGACGAGGTGAGCGCGTTCCCCAATCGCGCGGGAGTAAGGTTGAAGTAGTCCTGCATGGGCCACCACATTCTTATGTATTCGAAGCTGTTATAGCGGTCCTCCATAAGAGGGTCGACTTTGGCCCAGTTATTGTCTCCCGCGATCACAACCGGGTAATTTAAGAGGTCTCGACTTGGAGAAGGTCCATAGTAAAGCGCTTGATCGTAGTTGCGCAGATACCAGTTGATCGGCCACGACACATCGTCGTCAAATGCCACCCGGATCGAGAGCCCATCCGTCGTCCGACGAGATAGGTCCTGGATCTGGTCCAGCACGGTCTTGACCCCAGTTGCGGAGTGTGCGTAAACCAGGAACTCGGTCGCGTTATCGAAATTAATGTACGAGGCGCGGAAGGCGGTCCTCAACGTCAGGAGCCCCAAGACCACAAGCACAATGACGCCTGCCAAATGGCGCAGGTTCACCTTCGACCCTTTGCGTCTTAAATAGACGATCGCCGCCAGCGCACCCACCGCGACTCCAGCCGCGGCCAGGAATCCATTTGTTGACCTAAGCTCGTCGAGCGTGCTGCCCTGGAACGGCGCCGCGGGCCCTAACAGGTAGCCCAGCGCGCGCGAGGCCGAGATAATTAGGGCCAGGACCAGCAGCGCCAGCAGCCAGCCCCCGCTGTTTCGCATCCGAGACCAGTTGACCGCATCGAGGAATCGGCCAATAGCCCAACCCGCGAGGAAGATCAGCGGCAGGACGATGTGTACGGTGAGCCACGGCATCTTTTCCCCGGCGAATGTGTATCCCAAGAACGAGAAGAACGCCCAGTATGCAAAGAAGGGAATGACCGGAAATCGCCTGGGCTCGTCCTCTTCTGCTTCCGCCGAACGGGCTTTCCGCTTGGGCTTCCCTAGCGATCGCACACCGATCGCCAGCGCCATCAACGCTCCGACGAGGGGTAGAAATTCGTAGAACGGAAGTTGGATCAATGCATAGTAGTAGTCCGGCTGGCTGCCGCGCTCCACGCCTTGCTGCACGAGCCAGTATCCCAGGGAACCCACTAAGCCGGTGGCGATACCATTCGGATTTGTGAAAAGGGTGGTGTAGAAGAGCAAGAAAGGCAAAACGAAGGCGCCGGCTATGGGGAGCCAGCGACGAATATCCCACGCGAAACCAATGGCAAGGCTGATCGAGAGTAGCACTAGGACCACTCCGATGGTCGGCCAAAACGAGGCCGGGTCCTGGTAGGCAAGCGGATCCCAGCCCAGGAAATTCGCAGGGATGGCCGCCAATTGAGGCAGTGTCAACGTGCCCACGATGACCAGTAGATCCAGTGCAGGAAATTCGGTTCTGAGTCGGCGGCCATACTGGCGGATCACGGCCACCGCGATCATTCCGCCCCCGACGATCGCCAGAAGGGCGCCGGCCGCGATGACGGGAGAGAGACCGGTGCCGGGCAAGACTTCCGCGCCCGGATCCAGCGGCTGAGCTACACCGGATTCCAACGCGCTTCGATCTTGAAAGTAGGTGACGAGCGCAAAACCGGTACCCACAAGCGCCACAAGAACGCCAGCCAGGAAAAGCCTGCGCAGCCCTTCGCTACGCCATCGTTCATTCCATAAGCGCCAAGCTAGCATCGCGGTCAGGAACACCAACACCAGCGCCACATAAATAAAAGCGGTCTCTTTTGTTGCGTAGTGCAGCGCCAGGGTCACCGCGAGCAGGTAAAGCCATTGAGTTCGCCGGGTCTCGTAGTATCGGAAGATGGCCCAAAACATGAGCAGGCCCAGAAGCACTACAAAGGCCTCGTTGCGAACGTAACGGCTGTAGTACAGCATGAAGGGTGAGATCAGCATGAGCGCCGCAGTTACGATCGCTCCGATCTTGCCGAGCCAAGGGCGGAAGGCCCAAATCAGGGCGACCGCAGCCACTCCGGCCAACGCGGCCGGGATGCGGGCCGAGGCATCCGAATCGCCGAACAGGAAGTAGGAAAGCCCCACCAGATGGAATTGCAATGGACCGTGCATCAACGGCGTGTGCTGGAAACCGCGGCCCTCCGCCAACTCCCATGAATAATAGGTATGCAGGCTCTCATCATGGCTCATAACGCGGGTTTCAAGATCGTAGAAACGGGTGAGAACGGCCGCCACCAGAATTCCGGAGAATATCAGGGTTTCGACATTCACATCCACTCGGACTGACAAGAGGCGTTCAAGCCAATTTTCGGGGCGTTCGCCCATTGGAATGGAGTGGTTCATGGATCTACCTCACCTCGGCCGGCTCGCTCACTACGAGCCTTAAGCCCTCAATTTCCTGTTTTGTCAACGGACGCCATGCTCCCGGCTCCAGATCGTCTAGACTAAGGTTGGCCATGCGAACCCGAATGAGACGCTCGACACTCAGGCCGAGCGTGCGGGCGGTCTCACGTATCTGACGTTTCATTCCCTGTCTTAGGATGACTCCCACCCATGCGTCAGGCGCCTCCTCCAACCATACTTTTGCCGGAGACGTTCGTATGTGGTCTGCAATCGTGACACCTTCCTTCCATGATTGCAACTGATCCTCGCTGGGGATCCGATCCAGAAGCACCCGGTATTCCTTCTCATGAGCGTACGATGATTGCGTGAGTGCGTGCGTCAACTCACCATCGTTCGTCAGCAAGATGAGCCCCTCGCTCTCCAGGTCCAACCTGCCAACGGGATAGACGCGCGTCTCAATTTCTACAAGATCGATCACTGTCGGCCAACCGCCTTGCGAAGAGAGGGACGAGAGCACCCCCGCCGGCTTGTGAAGTAGCACGTAAACGAGCGGGTCCGG
Source organism: Chloroflexota bacterium (assembly GCA_027298025.1). Taxonomy (GTDB): domain Bacteria; phylum Chloroflexota; class Anaerolineae; order Anaerolineales; family E44-bin32; genus JADFRG01. The sequence goes on from JAPUGV010000097.1 coordinate 6,424, forward strand.
GTTGCGCATGGGCTTTCCATCCACCACGATTTCGTCCTTTGAAGGATCGGTGCGCATCCCTAACTTGGCGCGCTCGCCATTGACCCTCACCCTGCCCTCTCGAATCATGCGTTCGCATGTGCGGCGCGATCCATATCCCGCCTGCGCCATGGCCTTCTGGAGCTTGGGCGCCTCAGGATCCATCGGAAACCTGCTCGTCCGGCTCCCTTGACCGGTCCCTATTCCCCTCGGAGCCGCGGGTCTGCAACGATACCTTCGGATTCCCAATCTCGATCTCAGGCAGCTCCTCCAGTGAGCTCAAACCAAAATGCTGAAGAAATTCCCCGCTCGTCCCGTAGAGAATAGGGCGGCCTGGCCCGCTCGTCCGTCCGGTTTCTTCGACCAAACCATGCCGAAGCAGAGTCTTAAGTGAGGAGTCGGAGTTGACGCCCCGAATGGAATCGATCTCCGGCCGCGTTATGGGCTGTTGGTAGGTAATGATGGCCAACACTTCCAGCGCCGCTCGGCTGAGATGTGCCTGGCTGTCCAGTTGGAGTAATCGTTCGATTTCGGGAGCGTACTCCGGGGCGCTGGTCATTTGCGCGCCGCCTTTGTGATACTGGATACGCAAACCGCGCTCGACGTATTGAGCCTCGAGGTTCGATAGTGCGCTTTTAACCTCCGCAGGGCGGACACCCAGAGCCGTAGCAAGCTGGTCAATTGTCGCTGGCCCGGGTGAAGCGAACAGCAGCGCCTCCAGCTTCGCCTCTAGATTGCCCTGCGTGCTATAATCCCGCGCCATTTCTCCCGATGCATCCATTTAAAGTTGGTTCAGGGCCATTTCTGCTCGCAGTCTCCCTGGTCGCAGCTGGCGTGGCCTGCCAGATCAACGTCGGCGGTCCCGAGCCACCGGCGGATATCATTGAGGCTTCCACAGCCAGCGCCTCGGAATTGGCAAACAACTGGGAATCCGCTCTGTCGCTGGGCACTGGTGAGGTCGTCTTGGTGATTACCGAGCAGCAATTGACATCCTTTTTGTCGGAGCGGTTTGAAAGTGATGAGGAGCCTATCCTAAGGCACCCGCAAGTGTTCTTGCGAAATGGGGAGATCAGGATCTATGGCACCGCCAGCGCAGGAGTCTTCGAGGCCGGCGCTCTGTTGACCATTCAACCGACGGTTGGTTCGGGTGGCGATGTCGAGTTCGAGATCACAACGGCTGAATTTGGACCAGTTCCCGCACCTAATCCCCTTACCGCGGTTCTGTCGGAGTTACTCACCGAGGCCTTTACTGGCACACTCGGCTCCATGGCCACCGGGATCCGAATCACCTCGCTTGCCATTGCCGACGGCCAGGTGGCGATCGTCGGCAGCCCGAGGTAGCGAGCCATTATACCCACGCGCAATTTCAACCGCTATCGGACCACCCGGGCGAGGGTCACGGCGAGCATCTTCCTCACCGTCGCATTGGCCGCGTGCGTCAGTCCGCAGGCCACTGCCGCAACAATCGATGTTGAAATCGTGGTCGACGGGGAGCCTATTGCGGTTCCCGTTCCGGTCGGTTCCACCGTTCAATTCGCGTTAGATCAAGGTAGCGTGACACTTGGCGAACTCGATCGTGTGGATCCGCCCGTTTATACAGTCGTTACCGACGGCACAGAGATTGTGGTCGTTCGACGGGTGGAGCACTTCGAAATTGAGGAGCTTGTGCTCCCTTTCTCCCGACAGACGGTCCGCAATGAAGGGCTGCCCGAGGGTCAAACTCGCCTGATTCAGGCCGGGTCGAACGGGATGGAGGAAATCACCTATCGCATTGTCGAGGAAGGTGGCGACGAGATGTCCCGGCAGCCGGTGAAACGCACGGTGGTGATCGAGCCACTGCCTGAGATCATCATGATCGGCGCTCAAGCGGCGCATACACCGCTGAACATCAGGGGCACGTTGGCTTATATTTCGGGCGGCAACGCCTGGGTGATCGAGGGGAACTCCGCCAACCGGCGCCCGGTTGTTGTATCCGGCGATCTCGACGGGCAAGTCTTTCGTCTCTCCCCGGATAGCAAGTGGCTACTTTACACGCGCGGTCTGGATGAAGAGAGTGACGATTTCAATTCACTTTGGGTGGTTGATATCGAAAATGAAGATGCCAGCCCTCTAGATATCGGCGCCCGGAACATCGTGCATTTCGCAGATTGGGCACCGAAATCAGACTCGCCCGTGCTTGCGTATTCGAGCGCCGAGCCCCGTCAGGCGCCTCCTGGCTGGCAGGCCAATAACGATCTGATCCTGGTCAATCTGAGCTCCGGAGGCCGCGTGCTTCGGGAACGCGAACTGCTCCCGCCGAACTCTGGAGGCCAATACGGTTGGTGGGGCACTTCGTTTGCATGGGCTCCAGATGGCGTGCACATAGCATATGCGCGAGCGGACAGCGTGGGTCTTATTGATTCGCGAGAGCCGGCCTTCGAGCCGCTGCATGAAATTATTCCGCTGCAAACCGGCAGCGACTGGGCCTGGGTGCCCGGAGTCGCCTGGGGCCCAAACAGTCGCACGTTGTATCTGGTCGACCACGCTCCGCCGCTGGGAATCAATGATCCGGCGGCTTCGCCGGCCTTCGATCTAGTCGCGATCAGCGGTCCGGGGGAACCCCCGCTTCCACTCGTGACTCGAACCGGTATGTTTGCCTACCCTTCCTCCTCTCCGGTCGAGCTAATGGATTCCGGTGAGATCGCCTCTCAAGTGGCCTTCCTGCAGGCCCTCTCTCCCCTTCAGAGCGAAGACAGCAGCTACCGTCTGATGGTTATGGATCGTGATGGGAGCAATGTGCGCGCCTTGTTCCCGGAAGCCGGTAAACGCGGGATCGCCCAGAATGAACTCTCACCGCCCTCCTGGTCGCCGGATGCCGATCGCCTGGCGCTGATCTATCGAGGGGATGTCTGGATCGTGGACTCCTCGACAGGCGCGGGCCAGCAGCTGACCGGAGACGGGCTCACGATCGCGCTGGACTGGAAGCCTTGACTGGCCTCATGATGAAAGGTAGACCATGCGAGTCGTCGTGACTGGGGGTGCCGGATTCATCGGCTCCCATCTCTGCGATCGGCTGATCGAGGCGGATCATGAGGTCATGGCAATCGACAACCTCGTTACCGGAGACGCCGAGAACCTCGCGCACCTGGCCGGCCACGATCGATTTCAGTACATCCGGCACGACGTATCCAATTTCATCTTCGTGTCAGGAAAAGTGGATGCGATCTGGCATCTCGCTTCTCCTGCCTCCCCAAATCCCCTGTCCCCATACGGATACCCGCAGCTTCCAATCCAGACCTTGAAAGTGGGCGCACTCGGCACACACAACGCCCTGGGCCTGGCGCGTGCAAACGAGGCGGTTTTCCTGTTGGCCTCCACCTCAGAAGTCTATGGAGATCCCGAGCAGCATCCACAGCGGGAAGACTATTGGGGGCATGTGGATCCTATCGGGCCTCGATCGATGTACGACGAGGCCAAGCGATTTGCGGAAGCTATCACGATGGCCTATCACCGCTACCATTCGATGGACACGCGTATCGTCCGGATATTCAACACATACGGCCCCCGAATGCGGTTGGACGATGGTCGGGTCGTGCCGAACTTCATTCGCCAGGCGATCGAGGGCAAACCCCTGACAATTTACGGGGACGGTCAGCAAACACGGAGCTTCTGCTACATTGACGATCTCGTTGAGGGGCTGCTCAGCCTCATGGAAATTAAATCCCACAACCCGATCAATCTTGGGAATCCGGTCGAGATGACGATTGAGGAGCTGGCGGATCTCGTGCTGCGACTCACGGGGAGCGAAGCCGGAGTCGAGTATTTGGCCGATCAAAGAGATCGGTCCGATCCCCAGCAGCGAAGGCCTGATATCGGCCGCGCAAAGGAAATTCTGGACTGGGAGCCGAGCGTCCCGCTTGAGGAAGGCCTCCGGGCGACGATAGAGGACTTCAGGATACGCCTCTGAACCGGCGCCGCGAGCTCACCCGCTTCTACAAGTTCTCGGTGGTCGGCGCGATTGGGGCTGTCGTTGACTTCGGCACTTTTAATTTGCTGCGCAGCGGGATTGGGATGCTGGACGAGATCGCGCAATCGATCTCGTTCCTGGCGGCTGTGACCAGCAATTTCCTCTGGAATCGGTACTGGACGTATCCCGATTCGCGCAGCAAACCGATGGGTCGGCAGGCGTCCCAGTTCTTCATCGTGAACGTCGTCGGGTTGGCAACCCGAACCGCTGTTTTTTGGCTCATAAAGCCCACAATGATCGTGCTGGCCGGCGACCTGCTGGATACATTTATCGGTGATACGAGCGCCAGTCAGGCGGTGGACCTGGGCGTGAACCTGGCCCTGGGGGCGGCCGTCATCGTCGTGCTTTTCTGGAATTTTGGTGTCAACCGCGTGTGGACCTATTCAGACGTCCAATAGTCCTAAAAGCCCCGCGTATCTGAACCGACCTGTATAATCGAAGCATTAAATCCGATGCGTGAATCCGCCCACAAGCCCATACCAATCTACAACACCCCTGGGGATTGGGTGGCCATGATGCTCTATCCTTATATCTACAGCACGGTAGGAGAATGGATAGGCTGGGTCACCCCTAAGAAGGACGTGTACAACGTGCACGGGATCTACGTGGGTTGGCTGACGAAAGAGCCTCGAGTCCTAAGACGCAGGGTACAGGAAGGGATGCTCGCCCGGCGCGATTCGCCGCCAATACCAGACAGGATCCGTCCTCCTGCCACCGTTCCACTGCCGCCGATGATGGCGGAGCTGCCTTTTGAGATCGTGGACGTCTTCGATGATGATCGCGAGCATCTCACGACTTTGGATTATGGCGAACACAAGGAAGATATGGATTGAGGGAGTCAAGGACAGTCGCGGAATCGCGAGTTACATTATCTCAGCTGATGCAGCCCCAGTTCGCGAACCTGATGGGAACGGTTCATGGCGGCTGGATCATGAAGCTCGTTGACGAAGCTGGCGGTCTTTCTGCCATTCGCCACGCGCAATCTCAGGTCGTAACCGTAGCTATAGATCAAATGACTTTTCATTCCCCTATCCGGATCGGGGATCTCGTTACGCTCGAGGCGGAGGTAACCTACGTAGGTAACTCCTCCATCGAGACCCGGATCCGGGTCATCGCTGAAGATCCGCGCTCAGGCGAACGTACCCACACCAACACTGCCTACCTGGTATATGTGGCGCTCGACTCATCTGGTGGGCCAACCCGGGTACCGCGTCTGATCGGCGAGACAGAGGCCGAACGGCATCGCATAGAGCGCGGTGAACAGCGGCAGGCCGACCGTTTGGCTCGCATGCGCTCCGACGCGGAGGGTGTTGTACAGTGACCCAGCATGCACGAACACTCACCGAGCTGCTCTCAGCGGCCGGCGCTAAACGTATTCTCGAGGCGCCGCTTACCGAAGACCTGGGACTGGCTGAAGGGCTTCCATTCCCCTTCCTCGCCCTCGTCGGACAATCGGAAATGAAACTGGCCCTAGTGCTGAGCCTGATCAACCCCAATGTGGACGGGGTGCTGTTGATTGGAAATCGAGGAACGGGCAAATCCACGGCAGTGCGGGGTTTGATTGACCTGCTGCCGGAAGTAAATCGCAGCCTGTGTCCTTATGGCTGTCTACCCGAGGACATCGAAACGGGAGGCATCGACGAAGTCTGTCCAGATTGCGCCCGGAAGTATGGCGAGGGCGAGAGCCTGACCTATCGGGACTCGGTGCAACTCATTGAACTTCCGCTTAACGCGGGATTGGAAGACGTCATCGGTGGCCTCGACTCTCGAAACGGAGCGCATCGCCGGCACCGACTCAATCGCGGGATTCTGGCCCGTGCAGATCGTAACCTGCTCTATATTGATGAAGTGAACCTGCTCAATGACGAGATTGTGGATGCAATTTTGGATGCAGCCGCGCAGGGCGCCTATACCGTCCGGCGCGGTACTCTGGCTGCTACGTATCGGTCTCGGTTCGTATTGATCGGATCCATGAATCCCGAAGAGGGCAGGCTACGGCCGCAGATCCTTGATCGTTTCGGATTGCGAGTGTTGGTGAGCGGATTGAAGGGAAAGCGGCAGCGCCTGGAGGCCTATCGCCGTACGATCGCCTACCGTGCCAATCCGCTTCAGGTCGTGCGCGAATATGCAAATGTTACAGCCCTCATGCGCGAGGAGCTTCAAGCGGCCCGCGAGGCGATGCCGAACGTGGGGCTCACGAAGGCCACCGAGCGGTACGGACTAGATCTCATTAAGCAAATGGGAATTGATTCTCTGCGAGCCGAGATCACATTGTTTGAAGCCGCGCGGGCGCGCGCGGTCGCAGACGGGCGGCAGAAGGCTTCCACCAAGGATATCCGGGCGGTGGCGCCGATTGCGATCCGCTTGCGCCGCTCGGAATTTATGGAGGATTTCTTCAAGGCTCAGAGCAAGGAGCAGCGCCGGCTTCAGCGAGTGCTCAAGGAATCCGGTTCCGCCAAAAAGAAACGGGCGCAGCCCTAGGTTCTGGTGTTCTTCACCACTCACTCCGGATTTGTGAAAATTCAGGCCAGAATCAAACTGGCCGGTGATCTGCCGGCCAGTTGCTTGTTCGAAATAGATCAACCTACCTCATATTCGAATCGATGTACTCTACCGCCTGCCCGACGGTCGTTATCTTCTGCGCATCCTCGTCAGAGATCTCGCCGGAGAACTTTTCTTCAAAAGCCATAATGAGCTCAACCAGATCGAGCGAATCTGCCTCCAGATCCTCTCGGAACCTCGCCTCAAGTGTGACCTTGCTCTCTTCTGCTCCCAGCAGGTCTACGATGATTTTCTGGATTTCGGTATAGGTCTCTTCTTCTGCCATTTGGTCCCTCCTCGCGCCGGCTATTGTAATTGAATAGCGCAATTTGACGCGGCTAATGCGCGCTGATATTATCCTCCCATTCAACACCCCCAAATGAGCAAAGTTACGGTGGAACGAAAGGCGGACCACATCCGAGTCAACTTGGAGGAGGATGTGGATTCCGGATTGATATCAGGCTTCGAGAGTCTGAGATTCGAACACAATGCTCTCCCCCAACTGGACTTGGATGAGATAGACCTTTCGCAGGAATTTCTGGGGAATCACTTGGCGGCTCCTCTGCTCATCTCCTCGATGACCGGTGGGACAGCGCAGGCGGGCGAGATCAATCGGAATCTTGCAATAGCAGCTCAGAGTTCAGGCATCGCAATGGGCTTGGGCTCCCAGCGTGCGGCGATTGAAGACCCCGGCCTCGCGGATACCTTCAACGTGCGCGGGCTGGCGCCCGATGTCCTGCTGTTCGCCAATCTTGGCGCGGTTCAGCTCAACTATGGTTACGGCGCGGATGAGGCGCAACGCGCGATCGATATGATCGAAGCCGACGCGTTAGTGCTGCATCTCAACGCATTGCAAGAAGCCGTGCAACCGGAAGGCGATACCAACTTCGGTGGTTTGCTACCCCAGATCGAGGCCGTGGTTGGCTCCGTGACGGTCCCCGTGATTGTGAAGGAAGTTGGATGGGGAATCTCGGCCTCCGTCGCCACTCGCCTCGTTGAGGCGGGCGTAGCGGTCATCGACGTGGCGGGTGCCGGCGGCACTTCATGGTCTCAGGTCGAGATGCACCGTGCTGCTGAGGAAAAGCAGGCGGAGCTCGCCTCCAAATTTATCGATTGGGGAATTCCTACAGCGGAGGCCGTACGGCAGGTTCGCGCCGCGCTCCCGAATATTCCCATAATCGCCTCCGGCGGCCTGCGAGGCGGCCTAGATCTCGCAAAATCGATCGCCCTGGGAGCGCAGCTGGGCGGCATGGCAGGGCCATTCCTTCGCGCGGCGGCTGAATCCTCTCAGGCCGTGACCGATCTCATCGATCGGACGCTACAGGAGCTGCGCGTGTGCATGTTTGCGACCGGCACGCGCGATCTCAACGCCCTTCCCTCCGCGAAATTGCTCTCTCAACCTTGAGCGAACTTACGTGAGCACGGAAACTCCAATCACCTCGCAGATGCTTGTGGCCGTGCACGATGATTTGCTGCTTGTCTCGGAATCCTTGCGCGAGGGATCTTCCGCAGAGCTCTATGACATGGCCGCTCATCATTTTGGCTGGGATGAAAATGGGCGACCCGGCAAAGGAGTACGACCCTTGCTGTGCTTGCTATGCAGCGCAGCCGCCGGAGGTGACTGGGAGAAGGCCATTCCTGCCGCGACTAGCATAGAGCTGATGCATAATTTCTCACTGATTCATGACGACATTGAGGATGGCAGCGACCTGCGCCGTCATCGGCCCACTCTTTGGAAGCTATGGGGAATGCCCCAGGCAGTCAATGCCGGCGATGCCTTGTTCGCGCTCGCCAGGCTTTCCAGTGCTCGCCTGCTTGAGCTCGGCCACGACGCTTCAACTGTGCTCCGCGTCCAACGGATGATAGACGAGACCTGTCTGGATCTTACGAAGGGGCAGTATTTGGATTTGAGTTTCGATTTCGATGATGCAGGAGTTCTCGAGCGGTATTTGGAGATGATCCAAAACAAGACCGCCTCACTCGTTGCGTCCAGCGCGGCGGTCGGAGCCCTATGTGCGGGAGCCTCTGACGACGCTATCGATGCCTACCAGACATTTGGGCATCATCTGGGCCTCGCCTTCCAGATCCTGGATGATGTGCTAGGTACGTGGGGCAGCGAAGGCAGCATGGGAAAGCCGGTTGGCGCAGATGTGGAGACCCGGAAACCTTCCTACCCACCCATATATGCGCTCGAAAATTCCCCAGATTTTGGCCACCTGTGGCGCGATCCAAGAGCCAGCAAGGAGCAGGTCATGGCTGCACTGGATCGATCGGGTGCTCAACACGCCGCGCATGATGCCGCGGTCAGGCAAACAGGCCTTGCATTTGAGAGCCTGGACGCCGCAAAGCCCACCGAACCCGCCGCCTCTGCGCTTCGAACGCTGGCCGATCGGCTCCTCGTCCGGGAATCCTGACCGAGTTTTAGCCACAAGAATCCACTAGCCGCACCGTTTCATTGCGCCGAAAAGTGGGCATGCTATAATCTCGCCGGATTGCTCCTTTCGGCCTTTAGAAGGAGCCTTCTTCATATGAAGCGGACTACCAAAGCGCTAAATGACATCACCACCGAGACCACCCAACTCGGTCAGCTAGAGCCTGGGGTCACCTTGCAAGAGCGGTACCTCGTGCTTGCGCTGCATGGCGCGGGTGGCATGAGTTCCGTTTATCGGGCTCGCGATCTGCATTTCCCCAACGTCACAAAAACGGTGGCCGTAAAAGAGATGATCAACATGGCCACCGATCCTGCCATGCACGAAATGATCGTGCGCAATTTCGAGCGAGAGGCAGACTTGTTGGCCACTCTTTCGCATCCCGCGATTCCCAGAATCTACGACTACTTCACTCATGAAAGCAGCTCCTACCTGGTCATGGAGTTCATTGACGGTCAGGATCTGGAGGCTGTGTTAAGAGATTCGGAGGAATTCCTGGCCGAAGACCAGGTCGTGAAGTGGGCTATTGAGCTGTGCGATGTGCTGAACTACTTGCACCATCACAAGCCGCAGCCGGTGATCTTTCGCGATGTGAAGCCTTCTAACATCATGGTTGATGGCTACGGCAGCATCCGGTTGATCGACTTCGGTATTGCGCGGATTTTCCAGCCGGGTCAAAAGGGCACCATGATCGGCACGGACGGTTACGCTCCTCCCGAGCAATACCGAGGCGAGGCCTCTCCCCCCGGCGACATGTATGCCCTGGGCGCCACGCTCCACCATCTGCTGACGCGACGAGATCCGCGCGCCGAGCCGCCTTTCTCATTCTCCGAGCGACCCATCCGAGACATTAACGATAAGGTCTCTCCGGAATTAGAGGCAACCATCAACGCCGCGTTGTCTTACGACCCCGGGGACCGGTTCGCCACCGCAGAGGCCATGAAAGCCTCTCTGTTGTCCGTGGCAAAGGAGACCGGGATCCTGGTGTCCCCGCGCACGGCCGCTTCAGCGGGTCAGCCGAGCAACGAGGTTCAGGAGGTCTGGTCTTTCGAGTGCGAGGACGAGCTGCGAGGTTCGCCGCTCGTCATCGATGGCGTTGTCTACATTGGGTGCTACGACAACAATCTCTACGCCCTTGATGCGAAAACGGGAGAGTTCATCTGGAAATTCGCCACCGAGGGCGGCATCGCAAGTACACCAGCTTCTGACGGTGAGCTGGTCTTTGTCTCTTCCGAGGATACGCGCATGTATGCGCTCTCGGGAAAGAAAGGCACGCTCGCATGGACCTACTATGCGGGCGGCCCGATCCGATCCTCACCTGTCGTCTCTGAGGGTCACATTTTCGTCGGCGCTGACGATGCCAGATTGCACGTCGTCAACATGTTCAATGGGTCCGCCGCCTGGAAGCAAGAAGTGGCGGGCCCAATTCGCTCCACGCCATTGATCGTCGACGAGCGGGTCTACTTTGGATGTGAGAGCAGCGACTTCTATTGCTACGATTTCCGCGGCGAGCTCAAATGGCGTTTCGGCAAGGCAAAGCGAGGCATCACCTCCTCGCCGATCCTGGTCGATGGAATGCTGTTTTTCGGGTGCATGGATTGGTCGCTCTACGCAGTGGAGGCGGAGGCTGGCTGGCAGATCTGGAAGTTCCGCATGGGCCGGCCCACCATATCTTCGCCTGTATTCGCGGAGGGCCGTATCTACACCGGTTGCGCAGATGGCCGGATCTATGCCATCGACTCGAAGGGCGGTCGCGAGGTCTGGCACTTCCAGACCGAACACCAGGTAACTGGCTCCCCCACGATCTTTGAGGACTCGATATTTTGCGGTTCGGTGGACGGATCCATGTACTGCCTGGACATGCGCTCCGGGCGCAAGAGATGGCAATTCCAAACCGGCGGGCCGATAACCGGCACGCCGACGGTGAGCGACAATCGGATCTACTTTGGCTCCAATGACCACCGCGTCTACGCTCTCCTGACTTAGGCACGGAGATTGCGGCACAGAATTTCATGACTTTCCTGCAACGCATATTCGGGAAGGCTCCCACGGATCTCGAGCAAACAAGCCCGGACGGCATTGAAACCGCGCCTCTGGATCCTGCGGCCATAGGTGGTGCGCCGCTGAGTAATCACACCCTTGTGGGCTCCTCCCAGTCGACCGGTGTGGAGCGTGCACATAACGAGGACGCGCTATTTGCTTTGCTCGGCAGCTCTTCCGGGGAAGATTCGATTCCCGATTTTGGCCTGTTTGTCGTTGCGGACGGCATGGGAGGCCATCGATCAGGTGAAGTGGCCAGTGCGCTTTCTGTGCGTTCGGTCGCCCATCGGCTAGCGGCCGATTCGCTATTGCAATTGTTTGACCTGAACGGATCCGCGGAAGGGCTCCCCTTGCAAGATGTGGTGCGCCGGGCACTCCAGGATGCGAACCAGTCTGTGGTCAGTAAGGTGCCGGGCGGGGGCACCACCCTCACCACCGCGCTTGTTCTCGGAAAGCAGATGACCATCGGTCATGTAGGCGACAGTCGCGCATATATCCTTACCCCGCACGAAGCGAAGGTCGTCACAAGGGATCACTCATTGGTCAATCGGCTGGTTGAATTAGGTCAGCTAACGGAATCCGAGGCGGCCGTCCATCCGCAGCGCAACGTACTCTATAAGGCTATCGGACAGGGAGCAAACCTCGAAGTCGATGTGGAGACTCATCCCATTCCGAAGAATGGCTTCCTCCTCATTTGTTCGGATGGCCTTTGGGGGGTTGTTCCTGACGAGGAGATCCAACGAATAGCATGGGGGGCAGATCACCCGCAGGCGGCATGTGATGAACTTATTCGGGCAGCAAATGCCGCCGGAGGGCCGGATAACATCACTGCGGTTCTTGTCTACTTCCCGTCAACGTAAGGTAGAACCAATTGACCGGAGAGCTTGATTACTACGCCATCTTAGGCGTGCCGCGCAACGCTTCCGAAGAGGATATTCGCCGCGCCTATCGCGAGGCTGCCCTCAGGCTGCATCCGGACAAAAACGAGGGTCCCGAAGCAGTGGAACTATTCCTCCAGATTAACCGCGCCTATGAACTCTTAAGCGACGCCGATCAGCGTGCGGCCTATGATCAAGAGCTCAAGGAGATCGAAGCGGAAATGATCTCCAAGGCCAGTTTTGGGGCCAAGGTGATCCAGAGCCGCAAGAAACTGCTGCAACTTGATGAACCGCAGGTCCACTACCTGCTGATCGATATCGAGCCCAGCCACGACCTCCCGGAAATACGGCCTCCCATCAACCTGGCTATCGTCATCGACCGATCCACCTCGATGCGCGGCCGGCGGCTGGACCAACTTCGCAACGCTACCCTCAAGATCATGAGTGGGCTGAACGAAGGCGATTCGACTTCGATTATCGCCTTCAGCGATCGCGCCGAACTAATCGTCTCGCCGGATCAGGCCAGAGATAGAGCAGTGGCGCGCGCCCGCCTGAGTCTTTTGCAGGCCGGAGGCGGCACGGAGATCGCGCAAGGTCTGCGCATGGGGCTTGGTGAAATCGATCGTTACTTCTCGCGGGAGGGGATCAACCATCTGATTCTGCTGACAGATGGTCGAACCTATGGAGATGAGAACGAATGCATCCAGATGGCGGACGCTGCCGCTCTGCAGGGCATCACAATCCACGGCATAGGGATCGGCAGCGATTGGAGCGATCGCCTCCTGGACGACTTGGCTAGCAGAACCGGTGGTGACGTCGCATTTCTCGATACTCCTGAGGCCATTGTGGGTGTGATGGAGGATATCTTTGAGAAGCTAAGTCATACTGTAGCCAGCCGCCTCCGCTTAGAGGGTTCGGTAGCGCAGCAGGTCGACCTGCGCTCTACCTTTCGCCTGTTGCCCGAACCCATGCCGATGGGCGATAGCCTGCCTCTAACCCTGGGGAATCTGCCCAGGGATGGCATTGTGCGTGTGTTGCTCGAGATGGTGATTCATCCCATCGGCAAGATATCGGAGCTCACCCTGGCTCACTTCACGATCGATGGGGATATACTCGGGAAGCAAGATGAGAATGTTCCACTCCCGCTCGAGGTCCTAATTCCGGTATCGGACGAGCCAGATATGGACCCGCCCTCGGAGGAGATCACCGCCGCCCTGAGCCAGATATCTCTCTACCGGATGCAGGAGAAGGCCCGTCATGAGGCTGAGCTGGGACAATCCGCACAGGCCGCACGACGCTTGGAAAATCTGGCCACTCAACTGCTGGCGAGCGGCGAGCGAGAGCTGGCGAAGTCGGCGCTAAGCGAAGCCGACCGACTGGCACACTCGCGTCGACTTTCTAGCGAAGGCGAGAAAGTGCTCAAATACGGAACGCGCGCACTGATGATCCCCGCCCGGACGGGCGAGAGCGAATCATGATTGAATGCCCCTCCTGCAAGCACTCTGAGTTTGTCGGCACGCTGTATTGCAGCGAGTGCGGCACGCGGCTGGTGCACACAGCACTCATCGGACCCGGGGGTGGCTTTATTGAATTCGAGGGCCCAGATACGAACGATGGGCCGCCGCTTGGCCCCGGTCTAGCCGCGGGCGCCATTTTCGGCTTGCGGGTAATGAAAACTGGGGATATGGTTTCATTGGCTGGGCGAGACAATTACACGCTTGGCCGATCGGCCGGCAGCCAGGCCATCGTGCCGGATGTAGATCTCGACACTTACGGTGCTCAGGATCAAGGTATCTCGCGGCTGCACGCCGAGATTCGACTGGACGAGTCGGGCGTGCATGTTGTTGACCTGGATTCAGTAAACGGAACGCTCATCAACGGAAAACGGATCGAGCCCCAGCAGCCGCATGTGCTTAAAAACAAGGACATCGTTCAACTGGGGCACATGCAGCTTCAAGTCATTTCTCGAATTCGCGGTTAAACAGGACAAACCATGCCAACCACAGTCTTAATTCATCTTTCCGGCGAGGACCCCGTATTGGGAGAAATCGAGGAGATTCCCGCCCCCGGCGATACGACGGTCACCGTCAACAATCCCCGAAGGAGAGATGGCAAGGATCTCCCATACATAGACGGAAACGTCGTCACCGTTGTGTGGCCCATGCACCGAGTCACTTTCGTGGAGATCCTCCCCACCGCCGAAGAAGAAGAACTGATCGGCTTCGTAAGAGAGTAGCATGGAGACTTCCGGGCCTCGTCGCGTGCTCGTGGTCGACGACGAGCCCAGGATGATTCACTTCATCCGTCTCAACTTAGAGCACGACGGATATGAGGTGATCGAGGCCACCTCGGGACCTGAAGCTCTCGAAGTTATGCGGGATCGTCTGCCCGAGCTCATCCTACTAGACGTGATGATGCCGGATATGGACGGCTTCGAGACGTTGCAGCTGATTCGCGAGATATCGACCGTTCCCGTGATCATGTTGACTGCCAAGGGCGAGGAGGAGGATCGCGTTCGTGGCCTAGAGCTCGGCGCTGACGACTACATCACTAAGCCTTTCAGTCCCCGGGAGATGGTCAGTCGAGTGCGGGCCGTCATTCGCCGCACAGAAACTCCAAGTACACCCGTTCGAGGACCTATTGAGGTCGATGATCGCCTGAAGATCGATTTCGACCGTCGCGAAATCTACGTGGAAGGCGAGCTCGTTCAGTTGCGCCCAACCGAATTCAAGATGCTCTACCACCTGGTGCAAAACGCAGGCTGGGTGGTGCCCCACGATCAACTATTGGCGAAGGTTTGGGGTTATGAATACCGGGATGAAACGCACTACTTGCGACTGTACGTGAATTACTTACGGAAGAAGCTGGAGGCGGATCCGTCGGATCCCAAGTACATTCTCACGGAACGAGGTGTCGGCTATCGCTTCGTTGATTACAAGCGGGAGCGCGAACGAGAGGCCAAGCGTTCTTAGTTACGGCGCCTTCGCGCTGGGGCTAAGCTCTCTGAGATATTCCCAGGTGTAGATCCCGTAGCGGTGCCCGTCCTTCCATACTAGCTGAAGCGCGTAATTTCCAACCCCTTCCATACGATCCAATTCCGTCGACCCTGTGGTCGCAAGCGGGATCTCCAGCATTTCCGGGCTTCCGCGCTTTCCCATCTGCTCATGGCCTCCCCGACACTCCGCGCAAGGACAGGCTGCTCGCAATCCGGCCAGCGGATACTCGCTGTGGTGCCCATCCTCCCAGTCAATAATCAGCAGCCCCTTCGAGCGGGAGGCGGATATCTTCTTAGGACGCAGGGTCACGGGGCACTCTCAAGAGAACGCAAGAACGGGTCCGCGGCCCACCCCTGCTTGCTTGGATCGAATGGGTTGGCAAGCCGCCACCAGGTATAGCCATCGGATTCTCTCGGACCTTCGACCACCTCAAACACCTCGCTCTCCAAGCCCAGCATTAGGACATCTGCCGCCAGGCTGGGATTTTCCCGGATGCGTAGGCCTTCCCCCTCTGTACCGAAAACCTCCACCAGCTCGCCGGTCGCGAACTGCTTCGGAGCGCCGGGTGGGGGGGTATGTATCAGCGTCGGCAGCAAGGGAGCAGTCGGGGTGAAAATCACTGGCGGGGTCGCTGTTGGAAGCGGAATGACTGTCAATACCGGAGATAGAGCGCCGAGCCGCGACGTACCGCGCAGGCGAGCGAGAGTTAGGAACGCGACGGTAAGTAGCAGACCGACCATCGCACCTCCAAAGACCCAGAGTCTTCCGCGCTTCAACCCGCCTCGGGTTCGGGCATCAGTACATTAAGCGAGCTTGGCAGCGTTTGAAACCGGAGCGGCGATTTCAGGACTTCCGGTTCCCCGTCAAAGTGCATGTGGATTTCCGACTCGGCTTCAAAAACAGCCTCTTCCGCCTGAAAGTGAACGACATCCGGCGCATCCACATGCGCTCCCAACAAAATCTGGACCACACGCGTCACCGCGTCCTTCAAGGAACGACCTCCAATCAACCAGAAGTCGAGCTTGCCGTCGTCGAACTTGGCATCAGGGCTGAGTTCAACCAAACCGCCCGCATACTTGCGGATGTTGCTCGCGATGGCAACCAGATAGCGATCTTCCCACACTTGATCGCCCGCCTTGACCCTTAGCTCCACGCCCTCCCAGCCGATCGAGGTCCATAGCGCGAGTAATCCGTAATGAATGGCTCCAAAGGCTTTCTCCCACCGCTGCCGGGGTTCGATGCTGCCCACGATCTCCGCATCCAGCCCAATTCCAGCCCAGAGTAGGAATTCCTGGCCGTTTGCTGTCCCCATGTCGACCTTGTGGATTTCACCGCGTGCCAAGCGACCGGCGGCCTTCTCCAAAGCGAAGAGGTGAATCCAATCCAGCTGTTCGATGCCGATTTCTTTGGCCCATACATTGGCGGTTCCCGAGGGCAGTACTCCCAGCGCCACATTGGTTCCGGAGAGTGCAGACGCCACCCGACCCACCGAGCCATCGCCGCCCGCCACGAAGACTGCTTGGCAGCCGGCCTCCACAGCTCCCAGGGCCAGTTCGCCCAGATGCACTCCATGCTGGGCCTCCCGGACTTCGACCTTCCACCCCGCCTTGTCGAGCACCCCCACAGCTCGACTAAGCAGCCATCCGGCCGGAAACCGCCCTGCCGCGGGGTTATAGATGAGCCATGCGGACCGCATAACGAGAATGGGAGCCTCAAAAGGGTGTCACATTATAGCCTAGCCACCCTCTGGCCGTCAGTATAGAATTCGCTCGGCATGGAAAAAGAACTTATAGGCGGACGCTATCAGGTCTTGCAACAAATCGGAGCCGGAGGTATGGCGATCGTCTACCTCACCCGGGACCTCAACCTACAGCGGCAGGTGGCGGTCAAGCAGCTGCGACACATCTTTGCCGACGACGCCGAGTTTCGGGTCCGTTTCCTTCAAGAAGCCCGCGCTGCTGCTAACCTGGTCCACCCTAATATCGTCACGATCTACGACTTCGGCCGTGATCCGCAGGACATCTATATCGTGATGGAGTATGTGGAAGGCACGGATCTCAAGACCCTCCTCAGACGGCGTAGTCCACTGCTGCATCTTGAAGCGGTGCGATGGATGTTGCAAATCTGCGAAGGAGTTGGCTATGCGCATCGTGCAGGTCTGGTGCACTGTGATTTGAAACCGCACAACATCCTCGTATCAAATTCTGAACGCATCAAGATTACCGATTTTGGTATCTCGCGCGCGCTGGCTACGATCGACCCGGACGAACGGCTCGATGTCGTTTGGGGTAGCCCGCAGTACTTCTCTCCGGAGCAGGCCGCCGGCACGGCCCCCTCCCCAGCTAGCGATGTCTATTCGCTGGGAGTCATCCTTTACGAGATGTTGACTGGCCGGCTGCCCTTCGAGGCCGCGGATATTGACCTGTTGGCGGAGCTGCACCAGGTGGCTCCAGTGGTTCCCCCAAGCACCTACGATCCCTCAATCCCTTCCGAGCTCGACCAGATCCTGGCAAAAGTGCTTTCTAAGGAACCCGCCGCCCGCTACCGGACGGCTGACCAATTTGGCCGGGTGCTCGCAACATTCTCAGAAGAACAGCCCTCGCTGCCTCGAACGTTCCAGGTCTCTCAAGCTGCCACGCGCGCGATGGATATTTTCCATCCGGACCCGGTGGATTGGTGGGCGATCGGCCTGGGCTTGCTTGCTTTTCTGGCCGTGGGCGGTCTCTTCCCCCTTTGGTTGTGGGTTTGGCTACGGTATCAGCCGTAATCGTCTCTTACGATTGTCTTACTTTTCCCATGCAACTCTGTACGGTATAATCGGCTCTGCGCTGGACCGTACGGAAAGTAAGCACTATCGCGTTCGCGCGTAGGAGGTAATCGTGAATTCCCCACGGGGGCGAAATTCCATAGTTCTCGTTATATTGCTCCTGATCGTCGTTGTTCTGGTTGTCCAGTTCAGGTCCGGTCAGACTCCTCCCGAACGCCTCGATTTCAACGAGGTCGCCGATCTCATCCGCACGGGACGGATCGCTCGCATCATCGTCGATGAGAACGATCTGATGATCATCTTTCCGGGTGGCGAGACCCGCGCTATTTCCCGCAAAGAGCCGACCACGACAGCAGTCGAACAGCTGATGGCATTGGGCGTGACCCAGGAGATGCTCTCATCGGATCGGGTTAAGCTCGAAATCAAGCAGCCGAGCGATTTCAACCAGATCATCACGCTTGTCACCTACCTGCTGCCAGGTTTGCTGGTCGTAGGCCTGATTTTCTTCATGCTACGCCAGGCGCAAGGATCCAACAATCAGGCCTTGTCCTTCGGAAAGAGTAGAGCGCGCATGTTTACCGGGGATCAGCCGACGGTGACCTTTGATGATATCGCGGGTGTCGACGAGGCCAAGCAAGAGCTTCAGGAGATCGTCGAGTTCCTCGAAGAGCCTGAGAAATTTATCAAGCTTGGGGCGCGCATCCCTAGGGGTGTGCTGCTCATTGGGGCGCCTGGGACTGGCAAGACGCTCATGGCCAAGGCTGTATCCGGCGAGGCCGGCGTGCCATTCTTCTCGATCTCTGGCTCGGAGTTCGTAGAAATGTTCGTAGGCGTTGGCGCCAGCCGGGTGCGGGATTTGTTCGATCAGGCCAAGCGGCATTCTCCGGCCATTGTCTTCGTAGATGAGATCGATGCTGTGGGCCGCCATCGTGGCGCCGGATTGGGCGGCAGCCACGACGAACGTGAGCAGACCCTCAACCAGATGCTGGTCGAGATGGACGGGTTTGACACGGATGCCAGCGTGATTATTGTGGCCGCAACCAACCGGCCCGATATTCTCGATCCAGCGCTGTTGCGCCCGGGCCGCTTCGATCGGCGCGTGATTCTGGATCGGCCGGATATGCACGGACGTGAGATGATCCTCAAAGTGCATGTGAAGGGCATGCCGATCGAAGAACAAGTTGATCTCAAGACCGTCGCCAAGGCTACTCCCGGATTCGTGGGCGCCGATATCGAAAACCTGGTCAATGAGGCCGCCATACTCGCCGCACGCCGGAACAAGAATTCCATTGGCCCTGACGAATTTCAAGAGTCAGTCGAGCGCGTGATCGCCGGCCCAGAGCGTCGCAGCCGCATCATCAGCGAAGAAGAAAAGAAGATCATCGCTTTCCACGAGGCCGGTCACGCGGTCGTCATGCATGTGATCCCGGAGGCCGACACCATTCACAAAGTCAGCATCATCGCCCGCGGTATGATGGGCGGCTTCACCATGGCACTCCCCGAAGAGGACCGAACGCTGACTTCCCGCCGCAAGATTGGGGCCGATATGGCCGGGCTATTGGGCGGGCGGGCGGCCGAAACGCTCGTATTCAACGACATCACATCCGGCGCCTCCAATGACCTGGAGCGCGTCACGGAGCTTGCTCGCAACATGATCACCCGCCTCGGAATGAGCCAGGAGCTCGGCCATATGGTCTATGGCCAGAAAGACGAGCTGGTGTTTCTGGGGCGCACGATCGGGGAACAGCGAGACTATTCAGAGAGCATCGCCGAGAAGATCGACCTGGAGGTCAGGCAGCTCGTGGAGGACGCCTTCGAGCGCGCCATGGATATCTTGAAGAAATATCGTGCCCAGCTGGACACCATCGCCGAAACGCTGATCGAAGTTGAGACGCTGGAGCGCAATCAGTTTGAGGAGCTTTTTGACGAGCCAGTAGGTCCCAAAAACGGCGGCACGCCCATCCCGGTCGGCGCCGCGGCCGACTGAGCCAGTTACATTCAGGAACAAGCCAAAAGGCCCCTCGTTGGGGCCTTTTTTTATAAGTACCGGCAGATTGTCAGTCAGGAAGGCCATCGGAACTAATATTCTCGATCGCCCTTGCCGGGTCCGGTCCATCCGCATTCATCGGGTAGACCTCGGTGCCGCCGCCACTGGAATGCGATCAGACATCCGCTTCGGCCTCAATTTGCTCCTTATCCTGGCGGAGGAGTTCCCGCCGCATGATCTTCCCCACCGTGGTTTTCGGCAGCTCGTCGCGGAACGCCACCTGCGACGGCACTTTGAAGGGTGCAAGGCGATCCCGACACCAATCTTGAAACTCCTCGACGGTTGCCGTCTCATCCGGCTTGAGCACCACCCAGGCTTTTACAGTCTCTCCACGGTAGGCGTCCGGGATACCGGCCACGCCGACCTCCAGCACCTTCGGGTTCTCGGCAATAGCCTCTTCCACTTCTCGCGGCCATACCTGGAAACCACTGGGCTTGATCATCTCCTTCTTGCGTCCCACGATGTAGAAGTAGCCGTCGTCATCCATGTACGCGATGTCGCCCGTGTAAAGCCAGCCATCCCGAACCGTGTTGGAGGTCTCGGTGGGCATATTGTGATAGCCCTTCATGATGCTGGGACTCTTGATGATTAGTTCTCCCACCTCATTGGGCTCGAGTACGGTGATTTCGTCGTCCAACGATACGATGCGGCTATCGACATTGGGAAAAGGCAGACCGATCGAGCCGGTGCGGTTCTCGCCCATGATGGGGTTGGCGTGCGTCGCGACCAGCGACTCGGTCAGGCCGAAGCCCTCCACCAATTTCCCACCCGTGAGCTCTTCGAACTTAGCTTTTGTCTCACGCAGCAACGGGGCCGATCCGGAGATGCAGGCCTTGATCGAGCTCAGATCATACTTCCCAGCCAACACATCCGGATGGTTGTTGATGGCGTTGTACATGGCAGGCACGCCCGGGTAAAGCGTCGGCTTGTGTTTGTCGATGCTGCTCAGGACATCCTTCAGGTCCCGTGGATTCGGGATCATGACCATCGCCGCCCCGCTTTGCACCGCGACCGCCATTCCTACGATCAGCCCATAAACATGGAACATCGGGATGGCCATGAGCATGATGCCTTCGCCGCGTTCGCCTTCCACGGCGCTCAGCCAAGCCTCGCCCTGAAGGGTATTGGCCACCAGCTGTCGATGCAGCCCGACCGCCCCCTTTGAGAGACCGGTCGTCCCGCCCGTGTACTGGAAAAGCGCCGTGTCATCGGGCCCGATCTCTACTTCGGGTCGATCCGCCGCAGTGTACTGATCGAGTACATCCTGCATCCATTCATCACCTTCCTGCAGGGTTACGCGGTGCCCGCCGCTACGCTCTTTGGCCACCGTGAACAGCAAACGAAGCACCGGTGGCAAGTACTCCTTAATGTTGGTGACCATAAATTGCTGCAGGTGAGTTTCCGATTGGGCTTCTTTGACCGTGTTATAGAAGTTGCTCATGACCAGCATGAGCCGGGCGCCCGAGTCGTTCATTTGGTGCCTGATCTCGCGGTGCGTGTAGAGCGGATTCGTCGCTACCGCCACGCCGCCTGCTTTCAGGATGGCGTAAAAGGCGATAACGAACTGTGGCGAGTTGGGCATGAAGATCGCAACTCGGTCGCCCTTATTCACACCACGTGCCACCAATCCCGCCGCCAATCGATCGGTGAGCTCATTCATTT
Organism: Chloroflexota bacterium; assembly: GCA_027298025.1. Taxonomy (GTDB): domain Bacteria; phylum Chloroflexota; class Anaerolineae; order Anaerolineales; family E44-bin32; genus JADFRG01. The sequence goes on from JAPUGV010000097.1 coordinate 27,808, forward strand.
CGCGGTATGTGATCACCGCACCCTTAAAGATCGTGCAGGGCCGATCTGGGAAATCCCGCGCAGATTTATCCAAGAAGTCTTGTAGCCCGATTTCGGGCACCTCAACTTCCCTCGGCACACCTTGGTCATAAGACCTATGCCAAACTCGCTCTTCTATCTCTCAATCCTTCCTCGATACGCGGGACCCGAATTCATTATATGCGTGCGCAAAGGTGCTCGAGAAGGCCGAATGATATAATTCGCCGGTTCGCTCGTAATTGCATCTCTTTGCATCCAATCCGCTTCTCCCCAATCGGAGGTTTCACTCTGTGAAGCTCGATAAAGCTCAGGAACTCCTCAAGCGCGACCAGGCGGTGGTTTCCCCGTCGTATCCGCGAGCAGCGCCATTCGTTATGGAGCGCGGCCTAGGCGCAGAGGTCTGGGATGTGGACGGAAATCGTTTCATCGATTTTGCGGCCGGAATTGCCGTTTGCACGACCGGACACTCCCATCCCAAAGTCGTCGCCGCCATCTGCGATCAGGCGGAGCGCTTCATTCACATCTCGCCCGATTATTACCACACTGTTTGGGTTGAGCTCTCCGAGCGCCTTGCGGAAATCGCTCCCTTTTCCGAGCCGGCCAAGGTTTTCCTTGGCAACTCAGGTACCGAAGCAGTTGAAGCCGCGATCAAACTAGCTCTGCACCACACCGGACGTCCGCTATTTATCGGATTCCAGGGCGGGTTTCATGGCCGCACTCTGGGCTCGCTGGCATTCACCTCCAGCAAAACCATTCAGAGAAGGGGCTTTGGCCCCCCTGCAATAGGCGTCACTCAAGTTCCGTACCCGAACGCTTACCGCCAGTTGCTGCGGCCGACGGGCGACGACTATGGAGAGACCGTCGTCAACTACATTGAGGATCAGGTCTTCAAATCCGTGGTGCCCCCTGAGGATTGCGCCGCAATCCTAGTGGAGCCTATTTTAGGCGAGGGCGGCTACGTGGTGCCGCCACCTGGCTTTTTCCCTGCCCTACGCGCCCTCTGCGACCGGCATGGAATCCTGCTTATCGTGGACGAAGTGCAGTCCGGTGTCGGTCGTACAGGAAAGTGGTGGGCCATCGAACATTGGGAGGTCGAACCCGACATTGTTTGCTTTGCCAAGGGGATTGCGTCGGGAGTGCCCATGGGAGGCATTGTAGCCCGCGAGTCTGTCATGGATTGGCCGGAAGGTGCGCATGGCAACACTTACGGCGGCAATCCGCTCGCGTGCGCCGCCGCGCTGGCAACGCTCGATCTGGTCGAGGAGCAGCTGATGGTTAACGCCCAGAGCATGGGCGATTACGCCATGGATGCACTCGAGGAAATGCAGAGTCGCCATCCCACCATCGGCGAGGTTCGGGGGAAAGGTCTGATGATCGGTGTGGAGTTTGTTGATGGGAATGGGACAAAGCAACCCGCGCACGATTTGCGAGAGCGCGTGATCGAAGAGGCCTTTTCGCGGGGTCTATTGATATTGGGATGCGGCGAGAGCACCGTTCGCTTGGCCCCCGCCTTGAGCATAGAAGAAGGACTGCTGGACGAGGGACTCAGGGTCATGGAGGAGTCAATCTCGACCGTTTCCACTTAATGCTTCCAGATTTTCGCGTACGTCAGCGAGACTACCTGCTTGAGATCTCGCGCGCTCTTACCGAAGAGCTGGATCTCGATCGGCTCCTGGATCGAATCGTAAAACTTGCGGCCGAGCTGTTGGCAAGCTCGGCCGGTCTAATTGCGTTGCGCGAAACGGGTGGGTGGCGCGTGGCTGCCACGCACGGCGTCAACGACGAGTTTATGAAGACCCTCGATCCGCTGCTCGAGGATATTCCGGATCAGGGCGATCCGGCTCGCATTGCGCTGCCCGAGGTCAACCGCCGGCTCCAGAGCATTACCCAATCCGCCTCATTGGGGCTTCTTACAGGAGTGGGGCTACCGATGATCGCCCGCGAAGAGGTCGTGGGAGTCATCTTCGTGTTCAGATCCTATCGGGGACGCTTCTCCCGGGATGATCGTCGGCTACTCGGGGCTTTCGCTGCCCAAGCCGCGATCGCCGTTTCCAATGCTCGTCTCTATACGCAGGTCGCAGATCAAAGCCGGCACCTGGATCAAGTGGTCGAATCCTCCGCGGACGGAATTTTCATCCTGGATCCGAGCTACAAGTTCACTCGATTTAATCGGGCCAGCTCGAAGCTCACCGGATATGGGGCAGACGACGTCGTTGGCAAAGAGCATTCTGAGATCATTCGATGGTCGAGCCGCGAACCAGGATCCACACTGGATGAAGCGACCGGCGGCGGCTGGCCGCTTTCCGCGAGCGCCGAGCTGTATGTGGAGGGAGATCTATTGCGTGCAAGCGGCGGCCACATCAGTGTGGGAATCACCTATGCCCCGACCTTTTCAGATGATGGTCGGCTGCTGAGCGTCGTGGCCAACGTGCGCGATATCACTCGGTTTCGAGAGGCCGAGGAACTCAAGACCACTTTCATATCCATCATTAGCCATGAATTGCGCACTCCGGTTGCCTTGATTAAGGGTTACGTAGGCACTCTGCGCCGCGACGACGCGGATTGGGACCCGGAGGTCGTGCGCGACAGCCTAGCTGTAATCGAAGATGAATCCGATCGACTTGCCGATCTGATCGACGATCTCCTGGATGCCTCGCGGCTGCAGGCAGGAGCGCTATCATTGAACCGGTCGGATTTAGACCTTTTTCAACTTGCGGAGGAATTGGCAGTGCGTTTCCGAACCCAGTCGGATCGGCATTCGTTCGAGGTCGATCGGCCAGCCGATTTCCCGCTCGTCAGCGCAGACGAGGAGCGATTGACGCAGGTGCTCACCAACCTGCTCTCCAACGCGGTGAAATACGCGGAGGACGGCGGACGGGTGCTGATCCGGGGGCGCCAAACCCATGATGAAGTCGTGATGTGCGTGAGCGATCAGGGTCCTGGAATTCGACCGTCGGATCGGCACCGGATCTTCGATCGATTCTATCGATCGGAGGAAATCACCGGAAGCACACAAGGCGCGGGTCTCGGCTTGTATCTGGCCAAGGCCATAGTGGAGGCTCATGGGGGGAGGATCTGGGTAGATGAGAAGGTAGAACAGGGGGCGCAGTTCTGCTTCTCCTTGCCGAGAGATGAGGAATAACACGTGGTAGCCTCCGGCACTTCCGTCCGTTGCCCGAATTGTGGTTCGCCGATCCAGGCCCACATTCACCAGCTGGTTGATGTAGGGCAGGATCCGAGCGCCAAGTCGCGACTGCTTTCTGGCAGCCTGAACTTCGTGCGATGCCCCGTATGCCAGTATGAGGGCCAGCTGTCGGCCCCGTTGGTGTATCACGACCCCGGCAAGGAATTGCTGCTGACCTACATTCCCGCGGAACTCGGGATCCCGAAGGACGAGCAGGAGAAGCTCATCGGTCGCTTGATTAATCAGGCGATCGAGGCGCTCCCCGCCGAGAGCAGGAAAGGATATCTGTTTCAGCCCCAGGCGGTCTTGACGATTCAGGGCTTGATTGAGCGCATTCTTGAGAAGGATGGCGTCACCAAGGAGGAGCTGGATGCTCAGCGGGCAAAGATCCGATTGTTCGAGGATCTGTTGAGAGCACCCCAGGATTCACTGGAGGGATTCGTCGCGGAGCACGACGGGGAACTCGATGAAAGGTTCTTTCAGCTTGCCGCGCTCAGCCTCCAGACCACAGCCGATGAATCAGCGCGCGCTTCTGCCGCACAGGTAGTCGAGAGTTCGTTGCAGTTGAGCTCCTATGGAAAGCGGCTGGCGGAGCGAGAGGAGGAATTGCGATCCGCAGCAGCCAGCCTACGTGATGCTGGAGATGATCTATCCCGGGAAAAGCTTCTCGAGCTGCTCGTGGAGGCGGAGACCGACGATCGCGTGCAGGCCATCGTGAGCCTGGCGCGGCCCGGGTTGGACTACGCATTTTTTCAATTGATTACGGAGCGCATCGATCAAGCCGAAGGCGAAGGTGCGAAGCGGCTCGAAGATCTCCGCCGGCGCCTGCTCGAGCAGACCGAGGAAATCGACCAGGCCCAGGAAGCCAGGCTAGCCCAAGTTTCTAACTTGGTCGGCTCTCTGGTGCAAGCCGAGGAGTTAGACCAAGCCATAAAAGCGGCTCTGCCTGCCATGGATGAACTCTTCCTGGCGGTCCTTCAGGCCAATATCCGCGGGGCTGAGGAAGGCGGCGACCAGGAGCTTCTGGTAAGGCTAAAAGAAATCGAGGAGAAAATTAACACCGCCATCATGGACAGCTTGCCGTCGAATCTGCGGCTTGCCCAGGAGCTGTTAGGAACGGAAGACGAGCAAGAAGCTCGTCGACTCTTGGACCAATCCGTGGAGCTCATTGATGATCAGCTCTTGGGGGCTCTTCTCGCCACTGGCCAGCGGCTGGAAGAAACGGACGATAAGGAGGGGGCGGAACGTCTGCGGCGCTTACATCGACACGCGCTGCGACTGTCCATGCGGGCCAATATAGCCTCGTAGCCCAGCCCGCTGAATCAACCAACAAGCAGAAATTCGCTCCTGGGCGATTTGGATCTTCTATCCCAGCAGATTTTTCAGCGCAGCCTCATCGATAATCTCAACTTCCAGGTCCTGAGCCTTCGTGAGCTTGGATCCTGCCTTTTCCCCAGCTACCAAATAATCGGTCTTGCGGCTTATGCTCCCGGTGACCTTGCCACCAGCAGCGACTATCAGCGCTTTTGCTTCGCCCCGTTGCATATTGGGAAGCGTGCCAGTGAGTACAAAGGTTTGTCCAGATAGGGCCTGGGAGCCTGACTCGACTTGTTCTACCTCGGGCCAAACACCCGCCTTCTTCAGCTTGGCAAGCAGCTTCTTGTTACGGGGCAGAGCAAACCAATCGACAACTCCCGAGGCAATATTCGGGCCGATACCCTCCATAGCTTCGAGATCTTCCGGTTTAGCGATCGAAAGTGCATCCAGGCTGCGAAAGTGACGCGCCAAATCTGCGGCCACCGTTTCGCCGACCCCTCGAATTCCGAGCGCGTTGATTACGCGGCTCAATGGCTGTGCCTTGGAAATTCGGATGGCCGATAAGAGCTTTTCCGCCTTTCTATCGGCGAACCCCTCCAAACCAAGCAGGTCTTCCTTCTTGAGACGATAGATGTCCCCTGCATCCTCAACCAGGTTCCCCTCCACCAATTGCACCGCAATTTTGATTCCGAGTCCTTCAATGTCCATGGCCGCGCGAGAGGCGAAGTGCTCCAGGATTCGGACAAGTTGAGCGGGACAGGACGCATTTGCGCAATAGACCGCCACCTCGCCCTCGATGATCTGGATCGGCTCCCCGCAGTCGGGGCATTTCTTGGGCATCTTGTAGCGTTTCTCTTTGCCCTTGCGTGCCTCGACGATCGGTCCGATCACATACGGGATGACATCGCCCGAGCGTTTGATTAACACCTGGTCCCCGACACGGATATCCTTTTCCTTGATGAAATCAAAATTGTGTAAGGTCGCCTGTTTGACCGTCGCGCCGCCCACATAAACCGGCTCAAGGATCGCGTAGGGAGTGATAACCCCCGTGCGTCCAACGTTAAGTCCAATGTCGAGCAGCTGAGTGGTTCGTTCTTCAGCGGGCAGCTTGAACGCAATAGCGCCGCGGGGATCTTTACCCGCCACACCTAGCGAGTCGGCTAATTCCATGTCATCAACCTTGATCACCATTCCATCGATCTCATAGGCAAAGGATTTGCGTTTGCTGGCAAGCTGCTCGATGGTGATGAGCACGTCGTCGATGCCCTCGCAGATCCGCGCGTGCTCTTCAACCGGGAAACCCAGGTCCCTTAAGTATTCGAGCACCGACCATTGTCTCTCAAGAGGCTCGCCGTTGGATTCGATAATCGAGTAGCAGAAAAGTCGAATAGGACGCGTGGCGGTCAACGATGTATCGAGCTGTCTCAGCGATCCCGCGGCGGTGTTGCGTGGATTGACGTAGGTCTTGCTGCCCTCCGCTTCTGCCCGGCGATTCATCTCCTTAAAGTCCTTTTTGAAGATGATGGCTTCGCCCCTCACTACCAAACGCGCCGGCACTTCTATGCCGTTTGGTTTGAGCGGCACTCGAAGTGGAAGCGTTCTGACCGTGCGAAGATTGGCAGTGATGTCCTCCCCATTCTGGCCATCACCCCGCGTGGCGCCCAGATTGAAAATTCCATTCTCATAGTGCAGCACGACCGTAAGCCCATCCAGCTTGGGCTCCACGACAAATGCCGTCTCCCGCACGCGGGCGTCCAGCCTCGCGATCCGCTCGTACCAGGCGCGCACATCATCTTCGCTGAATGCGTTGGCCAGGCTGAGGATGGGCCCCGGGTGTGGCACACGCACGAATCGCTCGGATATCGCACCACCGACCCGATGGGTGGGTGAGTCGTCCGTCGCTAGCTCGGGATGCTGCTCCTCCAGGTCTCGCAACTCATTCAACATCTGATCGTAGTCCGCATCGCTGATCAGGGGATCGTCAAGCACGTGATAGCGGTAGTTGTGGAGGTTGAGTTGCTCCCTGAGTTCCTCCGCCCGGGATCTGGCAGCTTTGGATAACATAAAATCTACCTCTCGATCATAGGGTCGGGCCACACTTTGTGGAACATCCACCACTCGTCCGGATGCTGGCGAATGAATCCCTCAAGTTTACGAATGACCTGCTGCGCCATCGCCTCTTCCGCATCCGCGCGTCCCTCAAACTGCTCCGGTTCGATGATCCCCAAGGACTTCGCACGGTACTTGCCTCCGCCGATACTATAGGTAACGCCCACCATGATCGGTGCTCGAGTTTTTAGTGCCAGACGAACGTGGCCCACAGGCAGCCAAGCTCGCTTTCCAAAAAACTCCAGGAAGACCCCTGATTCATCGGGCCGATCCGCGGCGGTTACAACGAGCCCACCCTCTCTCAGGTAGGTGATCGCTTTGCGGAGCGACTGGAAGCTAACAGGCGATAGGTTCAGTCCTAAGCTTCGACGAAGGTCGTTCTGAGCCTGGTAGCTCGGCATGACTTCTGGATACGCCAGCACTAAAGTGTGGTAGTCGAGCCCTCCTAGGTGGATCAGCAGGTGGTCCAGCCCGATTGTGTGGGCTCCAACGTAAATCATCCCCCTGCCCTGCGACAGAATCTCGTCCCCCATCTCACGCAAATCGGCATCAAGTTTGGCAAATGCGGCCAAGGTTTCATGCCCACCTTGCATGATCTCGAAGAGAGAGATGTAGCTGCGCATCGTGTTCCGAAGGACGGCTTCCACCGTCTCCTGGATTTTCGGATCGTCTTCTGGAAGCCCCTGCACAACCGACTGATTGCTGCGTATTGCGGCAACGATTGCAGAATCCGCCTGCCGGGCGATTCGAGCCGCGATGCGATCGGCCATCCACAGCGTAAACCGCCGCGGGAGGATTTTAACCATCCACATGGCAGCCTTCGGCCCCCAGCGGCTGTTTGCAATTGAAACTAGGCTCATCTGGGTGTTGAGGCCTTCCTTGAGCCACGCATTTGTCGGTACCCTGACAGAATCACTGGAGTACCTCGCACAACGGAGAAAACCACCGCCACCCACGCCACGATCTCGGAGACCCGTAGGATCGGGTCCGAAGCAGCTTGGAGATTGCTTCCTTGTGGAAAACCCGAAAGTGCGTAGCCGAGGGTGAGTCCGCAGAAGGCCACGATCTTGCTGATGCTGTAACTGGATCGCATCCAGGGAGAACTGACCACGAAATGGCCGAGCCCGGATCCCTCCTGCTCAAAGGGAGCCTTGCCCTGGCTCACACCAATGCTCCGAATGGCGTCGGTAAGCGTGGTGCGCACGATTACAATCAGCGGTATCGCTACGGAGATCGTGCCCAGGTCTGCCAACACAATCCACAGCACCAACTCGTAGGTGCGATCGGTTGCAATATCGAGCACGCTGCCCATTAGGGATGTAGTCCCGGTTCTCCTGGCAATGACTCCGTCCACGGTGTCGAGAAAGAGGGCGAAAAACAAATAAGGGACCGACAATAACTGCACTCCCGGATTCCCGAAATAAAGCATCAGCAGGAAGCCTAGCAGCAGCGGAAAGCGGAGAACCGTAATTAGGTTGGCCACGGCCACAATATTAACTCAACGACAGGGTCCTGTATGCGCCACTTCCAGCGCGTCGTATACTTGAGTCGCTTATGAGCCAGCAGAGAATTCTCGTTGTGGACGACGAAGTCAGCGTCGCCGAGCTCTTCAGCATGATGCTAGAGATGGAGGGCTATCGGGTGCGGGTTGTGCACGATGTTCAGAGCGCCAAGACCGCGCTTGAGGAGGAGCCGGTCGACCTGATGTTTGTGGACATCATGATGCCGGAGGCCTCCGGGTTGGAGCTGTGCAGATATGTGCGAGGCGAGCCGAACTTGGAAAATATCCCCATTGTGATCGTTTCCGCCCGATCTCAGCTGGAAGAGGTCCACGAAGGCCTTGAGGCCGGCGCGGATAGGTATCTGCTCAAACCGGTTTCGAAGCGGGAGCTCATTGAAGCCGTGCAAGAGGCCTTGGCAGATTAGGGAGCCAGAACGCCCCCCGTAACGTCTATGAAGTCGTAGGGTGTCACGTACTCTGAATACAGCGCGCGATCCGGCAAGCGCTCATAGTTCCCACCAAAAACCTGATTAAAGACCACTCGAAACGTGTTGACCGGCGTGATGTGCGGGTATATCGCTTCCGTACCCCCGGGCAAAAGCAACGCGTTTAGTATCGTCATTCGCTCCTGAACGTATCCTTGACGCCCGCTGTTTGAATCCGGTCCATGATCAGCCTGGATAACGATCACGGGTGTCCTTCCGGACTGTGCCAGAATCGCCTCGACGATCCGCGTCGCGCCATTCCGTGCCTCCGAGGCCGGTCGAAAAGGCCGCGGTCTCGTAGCCCAAATCCTCCAGCTGGCGACGCACTACGCGGTCCTGAATCGGGTCCCATAGAGGCTCCCTTCCCCGCTCTTGCTCCGGCATCAGCGCTTCGACATAGTCCACATTCAGCGCCGAGGCCAACGCCAGGCTGGTCTGGGCGTAATTAGAGCGTGCTCCGCGCGCGACATAGAACCCCCATTCCTCGAGGGCTTGTAGAAAAGGCTCATTGTCGAGCTCATAGACCGCCTGCAGCGTATCCTGTCGCGCGTAGCCATCGACAACAATGTAGTAGATACCGGGCGAGACCTGCCCGGCTGGTAGACGCAAATCCTGGGTCTCCTGAGGCGCTACTGCGGGCGATCCAACCCGATAGCTCACAATCGAGATCATGGGAAAAACGAGCAGCGCCGCCGACACGAGGTTGAGAACCCGTGTCGCAGGTTGAGCATCGCGCAGGGATTTGAGGATCCAAACCGCGCCGCCGAGGAAAAGGACCGCCGCGGCAGGAGCCAGGTAGCGACGTCGTGCAACGCTGGCTCCAAGCCCGGCGGCCTTCAGTGTCCCGTAGAGGTGCCCGTAGCTGAAAAATAGCAGCAGGATTAGGCTGGTGATCAACCCTGCCCGTGGAAGATCCCTAAGGAGCAACCAGCTCAATCCGAGCAAGCCCGCGGCGCCGATGGCCGAAAGGGCCAGCGCCCGCGCAGCATCCTAGAGAGGGATCCAATCCATATTTTGTGCCAGCAAGGCGAGAATGGGGAAGGTCGCAATTAGGAGAGGATGCACGACCAGAGGTTTATTCATCACCCGCTATTCCCCTAGCGGAACTCTCGCGTCACCTCATCCAACTTGGAGAGCTCCTCCTCGGACAGTGCAAAGTCCATGGCGCCAGATGACTGCTGAGCATGCTCAACTTTGCTGGCACCGGGGATGGCGACTATTGATGTTCCATGAAAATTAACCAGCCAATTCAACGCTACCTGGCCAGGGGTTACCTCATATCGGGAAGCGATCTCTTCCAAAGCCCTGACTACCGGTCGACTGCGCTCCAAATTGCGGCGGATCATCAGCCTTCGAAACAGCATGGCTTGTCGAAGCAACTCAGGGGCCTTGTGATATTTGCCCGTCAGCAGCCCGTACGCCAGCGGCGTGTATGCGATGATCGTGATCCCAAGTTCTTTTGCGGTCTCTAGGACTCCGTTAGTTTCAATCTCGCGATGAATTAGGCTGTAGTGCACCTGGTTCACGGCCAAAGGTAGTCCGCGCTCTTGAAGTGCTTTGTGCGCGCGCCGCATGCCTTTCGCGCTGAAGTTGCTGACACCCACTGAACGAATCTTTCCCGCCTCCACCAGATCCGCCATGGCTGCCATCTCGGCTTCTGGTGATGAGAAGCCCCATGGTTGATGCACCATGTAGAGATCGATGGTGTATCCATTCAAGTAACGAATTCGCTCATCAATCGTCTTGGGAATGTTTCCGGCGGCCCTAAGAATCGGAAACCATTTGGTGCCCACGACGACTTCATTGTCCTCCGCCTGAGCCGCCTTGAGTGCAATGGAGAGTCCTTTCTCTGAATGTCCAGCCCCATACAATTCTGCGGTGTCAAACCAGTTAATCCCTCCCTCGAGCGCGGCCCCAACAATCGCATTCTTCTCTTCGGTTGTGAGATTCCGGAACATTCTCCCCATGATCCCTTTGCCGCCCCCGGAGAATTGCATCACCCCCAAGCCGATCGGCATAATTTCGATGTCGGTCCGTCCAAGCCTACGCATGGAAGCCTTTTGCTCCGCTGTCATAGCATTCCTTTCGAGATAGTCACGACCAGTGGAATCTACCAGCCATCGAACGGATTCGTAAGTGATTGATACCGCCCGGTCCGCAGTGCGGAGGCCCATTCCTCATTGGATCCTCGTTGGGGAGCAGGATGGGTGCTGCCATTCGAATAACGCCACGAGGATACG
>JAPUGV010000098.1 GCA_027298025.1 Chloroflexota bacterium
CAGCTGGATAGCGCCGATCGGCAAGAGCCGTCGCTGGCCCGCAGCACCAAGGTCGAGCATCTACATGACAAGCTCGCCAAGCTGAAGGAAGAGATGCAGCGTCTTGAAGGGCTAGAAGTCCAGATGCTGGCCACGCCGGCGCAGCAGATCTCTCTGAGCGATCCCGATGTCCGCTCGATGGCGACCTCTGGCCGGGGTTCCGGCATGGTCGGCTATAATGTTCAAGCAGCGGTGGAGACCACGCATCATCTGATTGTCGCCCACGAAGTGACCAACCTGGGCACCGACCGGGCACAGCTCTCCAACATGGCCGGGTAGGCCAAGACTGCCCTGGCGGTGGACGAGCTGGATGTTGTTGCTGATCGTGGCTATTTCACGGGCGAAGAGATTGTGGCCTGCGCCGAGGCCGATATCACGGTCACCCTGCCCAAGCCGCAAACCTCGAACAACAGGGTCAAGGGTCTGTTCGTCAAACAGGACTTCCGCTACGTGGCGGAGGAGGATGTCTACATCTGTCCGGCCGGTGAGCACCTGTCCTACCACTTCACCAGCGTGGAAAAGGGGCAGACCCTGCACCGTTACTGGACCAACGTCTGCCAGCATTGCGCCATCAAGCATCAATGCACCACGGGCAAGGAGCGCCGGGTCACGCGCTGGGAACACGAGGATATTCTCGAGGCGGTCCAACAACGGCTCGACGAGCATCCCGAGAAGATGCGCCTGCGGCGAGAAACCGTCGAGCATCCCTTCGGCACCATCAAATGCTGGATGGGTGCCACCCACTTCCAGATGAGGACGCTGAAGAAGGTCGCCACCGAGATGGCGCTGCACGTGCTGGCCTACAACCTCAAGCGCGTCATCAACATCATGGGCATCCGCCCGCTGATCGCGGCGATGATGGCCGCGTAGCCGCATGACGGCGTCATTTTGCCCCATATCCGCTGAATTCGTCGGTGAAAACGACAAAACCCGGCCCACACGCCGGCACCAGTCGCTCAAATCCCAAAACCCGAAACTACGGTCACAAGATCCTGTAGGTGTCTCAAACTGCCAAAACTGAAAACGTTTTTACACAGCCTGGACCCAAAGCGGAAATTGGACTGCGAGCCCCGATACAAGCGTCTTGGACCGATTTCTGGCTAGTCAATTGGATGATTCCAGACGCCGAAGTACTTCAGCAACCTTTTCCCACCCTCTCGTTTCGGCATACTCCAGTGGGGTCTGTCCATGGGCGTTTCTCACACGAAGGTCCGCTCCCTGAGCAACGAGGTATTCGATTAATCTCCCATTTCCCACATTTCCGAAGGACTGAGGTGAAGATGCGAGCGACAATGCGGAAAATCCTCTTTGATCAACAGCATTGATATCCGCGCCACGGTCGAGCAGCAATTTAACCGTTTCAAGGCGACCGTTGTCGGCGGCTTGTTGGAGTGGGGTTGTTCCAAAATATCCTTCGCGAATGTCGATTTTGGCACCGTGCTCAAGAAGCAATTCAACCCCCCTACTTAGACCAGCCCCCGCAGCTCGGTGTAGCGGTGTCCTCAGTTCGCCGTCGCGACCCTCTAGGTCGGCACCATTATCCAGCAGATACCCGATTATGGCGAGCTCATCAAAATCGGCCGCCAAGTGTAAAGCGCGCGCACTATTCAATTCGCTTTTTGCTTCCAAGTCAGCGCCATGTTCTATCAACACTTTGACAATGCGCTCGTTGCCTTGTCCAACGGCGATATGCAGCGCGGTGCCGGTAGAAAAGTCAGTTTCGTCAATATCCACACCACTGGCGAGCAATGTTTTGACGGTGTCTACATCACCAGCTTGGGCAGCATCATGCAGTTCACCTGCTCTCACTTGCAAGGGAATGGCGAGAATCAGGCATAAGACCGCTGAATGGGGGATCAATCTTATCCTGTCGGCATACTTTCGCCTATCCGTCGGGATCGCCCCAATTTTAAGATCGTGGCCCATGGTTTGCCCCCAGTATTGGAATAGACCAATCGTTGCACCATCCGGGATAGGCTTCGAATGCTAATCCCAAACCGCCTCGAATGCGATATCCAAACCACCTGGCTAGGACCGGCTGTTAGGCCCCAGTTGGGGCACAACTGCAATCGGCCGGAAAGCTGCCGGTTCTCGCCGGCCGGCCACCGTGGTGGATGTGTCCAGCGCTTGGCGGGCAGACGGAAACGGAGTGACGACGGCGATCTATGAAAGTCAAGCGACTGCCGAGGCTGCCCTGCCCTATTTTGGGCGTCAATGTCATGGAAAAAACTCCCTCTGCATACCCCAAATGGGGGCCGACGGCGGGGCGGGTGTCGTGTTAGGAATCGAGGTCATAGACAACTCCTAGTACCAGGGCGGCGGCGTTCAACCGGTTCCTCCCGCCGGCGCGCCGTCCGCCTGCGGTGCGGGGAACGGTAGGGAACGCGACCCGCTGTCACTCTTTCCCCGCCTCCCCCTGCAAGGGCTCCAGCGCCCGGTAGATAGCTACCCCCGCCGGCACATGACCAGGGCCAGAGGATGATGTCGATGCTGACCCCCGGCCAGATACGCGTCGCCCGGACGCTGTTGCGTTGGTCGGCGCGCGAGCTGGCGGCGCGACCCTCGGTCCACCTGACCACGATCCAGCGGATGGAGGGCCAGCACGGCGTGCTGCTCGGCCGCATCGTCACCCTGCAGAAAGGCGGCGCTGGAGGCCGCTGGCGTGGAGTTCACCGAGCTGAAACGCGGCGGCTCGGGCGTT
>JAPUGV010000099.1 GCA_027298025.1 Chloroflexota bacterium
GGAACTATTTGGACTGTCGGACACAGATAAGTATGCGCCTCTCTCCAGCCCAACGCTCCCTGAACCACTTGAAGCAGGATCTGAGCGATGAGCGGCATTGCCGGAATCTGGAATCTGGATGGCAAACCGGTCGAGCGCGAAGTGCTGGCCCGTATGAGCGCGACCATGGCCCACCGTGGGCCAGATGGCGAAGAGATGTGGATCAAGGGACCGGTAGGGCTCGGGTGCCAACTGCTTCGGGTCACCCCCGAGTCGGAAAAGGAGACCCAGCCCATGGTCGATTCGTCCGAAGCTGTGTTGGTTTTCGATGGCAGGCTCGACAACCGTGAGGAGCTGATCCGAACGCTCACGGCCGCTCGTGTGCCGCTGGGCTCGCGCACCGACTCCGAGCTAGCCCTTGGCGCCTACCGGAAGTGGGGGCAGGCCGCCTTTCCTCGGTTGCTCGGCGATTTCGCCGTGGCGGTCTGGGACCAGCGCTGCCGCCGGCTGCTGTGCGCGCGCGATCCGCTCGGGGTGAAGCCGTTCTACTACCACTGGAACGGTCGCGTATTCGCTTTCGCCTCGGAGGCGACCGCGCTCCTGGACGGCCCCGGTCCACCTCCTCAGCCTGAGGAAACAATGGTCGCGGGTCTGCTGGTGGGGCGGTTTCACGATCCCGAGGCCACCTTCTTCAAAGGTGTGCGGCAGCTCCCGGCTGCCCACTTCCTGTCCCTCGACGCGGGCGGGCTCCAGGTCTCGCGCTACTGGGATCTGGATCCGGCACGCGAGGTGCGGTACCCGCGCGATGAGGACTATCTCGAGCACTGTCGCGAACTCTTCAAGGAAGCGGTGTGTTGCCGCTTGAGGAGCACCAGGCCGGTCGGGATCCTTTTGAGTGGGGGGATCGACTCCACATCGGTGACTGCCATGGCTGAGACGCTCCGGCGCCGCGAACACGCCACCCAGCCGATCGTCGCCTTCACGCTTTTGCTGGATGGCATCGAGAGCGACGAGTGGGAAGCGATTCACGCGCTTGAGGAGGCGTACGGGACAGAGGTGCATCGCATCCGACCCGAGAGCCCAGGTGGGCAACCCTTGACGCTCTTCGAGGTGCTCCTCAACGACAGCGTAACGCCCCACTACGACGGCTTCTTAACGCTGCCGCTGCCGGCGGCCGCGGCGCGCGGCTGCCGTGTGTTGTTGACCGGGTTTGGTGCCGATGAGCAGATGGAAGTTGCTGAATCCGTTCACCTTGAGGACCTCCTCTACGCGGGACAGCTGCGCGAATTCCTGAAGCAGTTCAGGGTGCTCGCGGCTACTTACCAGGCCGATCTCTGGCGCGGCCTCCTGAAATTCCTGCTGGCGCAGGTGCGCATTGGGCGCGGCCGACGCGTTCCCCGTTGGGTAAATGGATCGTTCGCCGAGCAGGTCCGGCAAGCCCGCCGGAGCGGTCGCGAGCAGCAACGAGGCTTCGCCACACGTCACCAGGAACAAAGCTATCGGAACCTGACCTCGCCCGGATTTCCCCTCGGCCTCACCCATATGGATGTCGCCGCCGCGGCCTATTCGGTCGAGATCCGCCACCCCTTCCTCGACCGTCGGCTGGTTGAGTTCCTTTTGTCCATTCCGCCCGCGGTGAAGTTCCAGTGGGGGTTTCGGAAGATGTTCTTTCAGCGGGCGCTGCAAGGCATCGTCCCGAGTCCGCTGCGTCCAGCGGAAACCGGCGTGTACGCGGTGCCACCCATGGATCAGGCTGAGTGGGTCCGGTGCGATGCCAGGCGCCTCGCGTCGGCGCTCTTTCGTGAGGACGCGCGTGTCTTTCGGTATGTGGACCGGCGGCAGGCCGAGCGGCTACGTGACCGTTACTTGGCGGGGGCCGAGCGGTACCGGAACCGCCTGTGGGAATTCACCAGGCTCGAGAGCTGGCTCCAGCGCTACGGGGGTGAGGGATGAGCGGCTTCGTTGGCATGCTCCACACCGACGGGCGTCGCGTCGAGCCTGCTGTCCTTGACCGCATGTCCCGTGCGATTGCCCACCGGGGCCGCGACCGAAGCGGAGCCTGGGTCAGCGGTCCGATCGGCCTCGCCCATCGGCTGCTCTTCACGACGCCTGAGTCCCTCGACGAGCATCAGCCGGTCTCGGACGAGGTGAGCGATTGTCGGCTCGTCTGGGATGGCCGGCTCGACAATCGTGCCGACCTCTGCCGAGACCTCGAGGTGGAGGGCGCGTGCCTGGGGAAAGGGACTGACGCGGAGCTCGTGCTCGCGGCCTACATGTGCTGGGGCCGCCAGGCGGTGCCCAAGCTTTACGGCGACTTCTCCTTTGCCCTCTGGGATGGGCGGTCGCGCACCTTGCTCTGTGCGCGCGATCGACTGGGACTCAAGCCGCTCCATTATGCCTGGGAGGGCACCACGCTGCTTTTCGGCTCGGAAGTACGGCCGATTCTCGCCGCGCTGTCGCAGATGCCGGAGCCGGACGATGAGATGGTGCTGGCCTTCTTGCTGCGAGAATTCCGCGAGCGCGATCATGGTCGCACACTTTTTCGCGGTATTGAGCGGCTGCCGCCGGGCCACATCCTCGAAGCGCACAACGGCGGGACTCAGGTCACACGCTATTGGGCGATCGAACCGACACGTGAGACCCGGTACCGCAGGTTTGAGGAGTACGTTGAGAAATTCCGGGAGCTTTTCTTTGAGGCCGTCAGGTGTCGGCTCCGCAGCGAGCATCCCGTGGGCCTGTTTCTTTCCGGCGGTCTCGACTCATCAGGGATGCTCGTGGCGGCCAGGCGTGCGGGATTTGACCGTCATCTTCTGTGTCCAGCCATCGAGGCATTTACCACTTTTACCGACCTCCCCGAAAGCGACGAGCGCCACTTCGCCCAGATGGTGGCGGACGATACGGCAACCCCGCTCCATCATGTCTACTCAGAGAATCGAGAACCACTGACCGGCCTGGACGAAACCGTCTGGCACGTGGAAAGCCCGATCGTATCGGCAGGAGGCGAGAGCGGTGAGGGCCTCACGGCGGCGATGCTTTCCCGCGGCTGCCATGTGGTACTGACTGGGGTTGGTGGCGACCAGCTCATCGACGAGGTGGGCTACCTCGCTGACCTTCTGGGACGGCTCCGGCTGGTGCGTTTCACCATGGAGACCCGCGCATTTGCCAGTTGGTACGGCGGCGGCGCCAGGTCCTTCGCTGAGATGGCGTTGATGCTGCTCGTTCCGCGCTGGGCGAAGTTCTGGGGAAAGCGGATCACCCGGGGCGTTCCTCCGCCCTGGATCAACCGGGCTACTGCCGATGAGCTCAATCTGAGAGAGCGGATTCGCGAGCCGCGACAGCCGGTGCGCTTTCCGTCCCACCTGCAGGCCGATGCCCATCACGAGCTGACGAATGCCTACCATATTCTTAAGCTCGAAGTGGACGAACGTAGCACCGCTTACTTCGGGATGGATGTCCGTTACCCATTCCTCGACAGCCGGCTTGTAGAGTATGTGCTGTCTATTCCATGGCATCAGAGGACGCGCGACGGCGAGCGCAAGGCTTTGCTGCGGTACGGCCTGGCCGGGCTGATGCCGGAATCGGTAAGACTCCGACGGGGAAAGGGCGACTGGTCGGGCTCATCTGAGCGGGCGCTTGCAGCCCTCTGTCGAAAGGACCCACCCGAGCCGCTGCGGGATGTCTCGGGGAGGATGGAGCGTTACGTGAGGCGAAAGGAGGTTGAACGATTGGTGGCGAGATACCTCGCCGGTAGGACGGATCTCAGCAAGGATCTTTGGTATCTGATCACAACGGACCGCTGGCTAGCGCGGTTCTGGAAAGGAGGTTAGTATGTCCAAGGACATAGAGTACTCGGTCAAGAAAAAGCCGTACAAAGCTCCTCGTCTGCTTCGGTATGGCGACTTCCGGACCCTCACCCGGGGAAGCACAAAGAAGAAGTCCGAGGCGAGTGGCATCGCCGGGCCGAAGACCAGAGCAATAGGTGGTCCGTAACGATGGTGGTCCCCCGTTGCTCTTACAGGGCCTATGGGCTGGCGATAGCGAGCCCGATCGCGTTGCCGTGCCCGGAGGAGGGAGCTACGGACGCGGACGTTGTGTTCGCCGAAGGTCCAGGAGTGCTCTTTTCTCGAGCGCGTCTTGAGGCCGGTCTGGGCCCGGACGAATCGCGGTGGTTCCAGTACGCGCCTCTGTCAAGAGGAGCGAGCTACCTCCGGTGGTCGGAGCTCTACGAGTTCGTCGTCTCTGGCGATGGGCGCAGAATCGCCTGGCGGTCGCTGAATGGGGGCAACCCTGAGGCGTTTCAGAGCTACCTCTTGAGCCAGGTACTTTCCTTCGCGCTCGTGCGGCAGGGGATCGAGCCGCTCCACGCCACCACGGTGGTAATGGGGGGTCGAGCCGTCGCCTTGCTGGGTGACTGTGGCGCCGGAAAGTCCAGCCTCGCCGCTGCCTTCGTCCAGGCGGGCCACCGCCTACTGACCGACGACCTGCTCGTTCTCCGGGAGCAGGAGGAACGGTTTCTCGCACAGCCGGGGCCGCCCAGGATCAAGCTCTTTCCGGAAGTCGCGCGAACCCTCCTCGATAGGCATCCTGGTGCTGTTCCCATGAACCCGGCGACCCGGAAGTTGATCATCCCACTTAGTGCTGACCAGACCGCCCACGAACCCACACATCTCGACGCGATTTATGTCTTGCGGCGCCCCAGACACTCTGGACGTGAGTCGCGCCCGTCGATACGCCGTTTCACGAGGCGAGCTGCATTCATCGAGCTTACGCGTGCTGCCTTCAACCTCCTTGTCGTCGAGTCCAACCGGCTGAAGCGGCAGTTCGAACTGGCTGCCAGACTCGCCGCACGAATCCCCGTGAAGTCCCTCTCATACTCGCGCGACCTTCGTCAGATCTCGCAGGTCCGCGAGTCAATCCTCCAGGACCTGGCAGTATGAGAGCTGCACCTATCCATTCCTCCTTGGCTGCCTTCCTCGCAGATGGCCTGGGTAGACCGGTGCCCAATTCGAGTGCTGGAGAGTGGAAAACAATTCTGGACCAGGCCTCGACGCACGGGCTGACGCATTGGCTGCAGGGATTCCCCGGGCTTCCGGCGTCACTCCAGGAACGGGTAAGTCAGGAATGCCTCGGTATCACCGCCAGGAACCTGGCGCTCGCCGGAGAGCTCCGCAAGCTCCTCCGTACGTTCCGCGGTCAGCGGGTTCCCTGCCTGCCTCTACGCGGTCTCGCGCTCGCCGAACGGCTCTATGGCGACATTCCCCCTCGGCCGATGGGGGATATTGATTTGCTCGTGAGGAAAGAGGATCTGCACCGAGTCCAAGCGCTGTTCGAGGCCCTCGGATTCAGCGAGATGGACCGCCGGCCGGGGTTTGCTTCCGCCTTCTCTTACACGCTCAAGTTCTTCGTCGAGCGGTCGGTCATGGTGATCGTCGAGCCGCACTGGACGATTGCCTATCCACCCTTTGTGGATCGCCTCGACATGGAGGCAGTGTGGGGCCGGTGTGTCCCGGCGCGCGTAATTGGCGAGCAGACACTTTCGCTTGGACGCGAGGACTTGCTCGTCCACCTCTGCCTTCACTTGGCCCACCGCGACGATGCCCCGTTACTGTGGCTGTACGAGCTCGATCACTACCTTCGGCAGGAGTCCGATGCCATGGGGTGGGATCTGGTCCTCTCGATATCGTGCGAGGTGGGTATTGAGCGATTGGTTGGGCATGCGCTCAATGAAGCCGTTGCCAAGTTTGAAGCGCCCGTGCCCGCCGACGTCATCGATTCTCTCGACGGACGTTCCGGCCAAACCCGCCCGCTCGCGCAAAGGTTAGTCGAAACCTCAAAGGTGGATGGGGTGGAAAGCCTAGCCACTTTCTTTGCCGTCAAAGGCCTCGGGGCAAAATTCCGTTACGCCCGAGCACTCCTCTTTCCCCAGCCCTCATTCATGATGCTTGAGTACGGACTCACACACCGCCGCCAGCTCGCCTCGACCTACGTTCGCCGCTTCTGCTGGTTTTCATGGCAAGCCGCGAAGGGACTTGTGCAGCTGTGCCTTAGATAAACCCGCTAGTCCCGCACCCAGCAATCAGCAGTCAGCTGCGACGACCGACTACGGCTCGACTAAGCTCGCCGAAGTCCGACCACCGACGACCGACGACCGGAGGATTTCGACATTCGACATTCGAATTTACCTGTGAACTGTGAACCGTGAACCCTGCGCTGTGAACCGTGAACGGCATGAGCGGTCATCGGTCTTCGGTCAACGGTCATCGGGTTTAGTAGTGTGCGAGGCTTCCTTCGCGCTTTGCCTGTCGGATTGAAGCGGCAAAGCTGAAGAGACCTAGCGGAAGGAGTACGGCAGCCAGAAAGGCGAGCGGCAAAATCTCACCACGGAGTGCAGGGAGTGACGCCCCTTGGTAAACTGCCAGCTGCAGTCCACGGACGGCATAGGTGACGGGGATGAGTGCCGAGAGCGACTGCAGCCAGTCTGGCAGGACTTCCACGGGAAAGTAGACGCCACCGAGGAGTCCCGCGACCCCCTGGAAAATCCATGCAACGGGGTTGCCACGTTTGAAGATCACGATCACACTCGCCGCGAGGAGCCCGAGGCTGTTGAACGAGACCACCGCGAGGACAAGTATGACAGCCACAGAGAGGAGGTTCGCGTTGCCGACTGGAGCTCCGAGGAAGACGGCTCCGAGCAAAAGATACCCGAGCATCTCGCCACAGGCGTACAGAACTCCCCAAAGCGATAGCCCGAGTGCGAGCATCCTAGGGCGAAGTGGCGTTGCGAGAATGGCCTCGAGCGTCCCCATGACCTGCTCCCAACTGACCTGTGCGGCCAGGCCAGAGATCCCCGTCCCCATGAACGAAAAAAGTGCGAGTCCGAGCAAGACATAGGGAAAGTACCCCACGCCGTACGGTTTGAGGTATCCGACGACCTCTTGACCGAAAAGGCGATCGATAAAGAAATAGATCAGCAGGCCACTTGCAACCTCGATCAACGCCAGCGCGGTGGCAAAGCGGTAGCTGACCTCTAGCAAGAAGTCCTTGGTCACGAATGCGAGGAGCGTCCTCCCGACCGTCCTCATACCCGCTCCTTCGTGAGCTGATGAAACACGTCCTCCAGGTCGCCCGTCGCGAGCCCGGCTATGCCTCGAAGTGTATCCAGTGTTCCGCGTCCGCGGATCCGCCCATCCTTCATGATTGCAATCTGATCGCCGAGCAATTCGGCCTCTGGAAGATTGTGCGTGGCGATAAGCACGGTCTTCCCGAGACCGTCGGCTAGTGTTTCCCTGATGAAGCCCCGGAGGCCCTGTGCCGAGGCCGGATCGAGGCTCTTGGTAGGCTCATCAAAGAGCAGCACGGGTGGGTCGTGCAAGAGTGCGCGGGCAATCAGTATCCGCTGCCGGATCCCGGAGCTGCTCGCCTGGACAGGCTGGTCGAGGGGAATCTCTAAGGCGTTGCTGATCTCTTCGATGCGATGCCTCGCCTCCGGGCAGCTCATACCCTGCAGTGCTGCAAAGAACTCAAGATTGCGCCGTCCGGAAAGCCGGGCATAGAGGCTTCGGTCGTCGCCGAGGCTTACGCCTACTAGGCCCTTCACCCGTGCCTCCCCTTGAACAACGTCAAGACCACAGATTTTCGCGTCCCCGGTCGATGGAAGGATGAGCCCCGCCAGGATCCTGAGGAGGGTGGTCTTGCCCGCCCCGTTCGGGCCCAAGATAGCAAGGATCGACCCGGCCGGGACGCTCAGATTCACGCCATCGACGGCGACTGTTCCGGAACTCCACCCTTTTTTGAAGACTTT